>DASQKE010000230.1:0-12789 GCA_035630675.1 Allosphingosinicella sp. | reverse complement strand
ACCCGCTTGGCAGGGTGGCGCGCCCATATTAGGGTGCGCCGCGCTTCCACTCCTTCGCGAACGGACCCGAAAACCAGATGCCGCGCCCGCGCTACAACCGGATCCTCCTCAAGCTGTCCGGCGAGGCGCTGATGGGCGACGAGGCGTTCGGGATCGATCCGGCGACCACGACCCGCATGGCCGAGGAGATCGCCCAGGCCAAGGCGGCCGGCCATGAAGTGTGCCTGGTCGTCGGCGGCGGCAACATCTTCCGCGGCCTCGCCGGCGCCGCCCGCGGCTTCGATCGTTCGACCGGCGACTATATGGGCATGCTGGCGACGGTGATGAACGCGCTCGCAATGCAGAACGCGCTCGAGAAGATCGGCGTCGACACCCGCGTGCTCTCGGCGATCCCGATGGCAACGGTGTCCGAGCCCTATATCCGCCGCCGCGCGATCCGCCACATCGAGAAGGGGCGGGTGGTGATCTTCGCCGCCGGCACCGGCAATCCCTATTTCACCACCGACACCGCCGCCGCCTTGCGCGCCGCCGAGATGAATTGCGACGCCTTGTTCAAGGGCACCAGCGTTGACGGCATCTACGACGCGGACCCCAAGAAGAAGCAGAGCGCGCGGCGCTACGACAGCCTGACCTTCCAGCGCGTGCTCGCCGACGATCTGAAGGTGATGGACGCGAGCGCGGTCGCCTTGTGCCGCGACAACGACATTCCGATCGTGGTCTTCAACATTCGCGAGCAGGGCAATCTCGCCCGCGTCCTCGCCGGCGAAGGCATTGCGACCATCGTCACCAACGAGCAGCAAGAGGAGGGGGCCGATGCCGGCTTATGACAAAGCGGATCTCCAGCGCCGCATGCACGGCGCGGTCGAGGCGCTGAAGCACGATCTGGCGGGCCTGAGGACCGGGCGCGCCTCGACCGCCCTGCTCGAGCCGATCCATGTCGAGGTCTATGGCGCCAACATGCCCTTGAACCAGGTGGCGACGATCTCGGCGCCGGAGCCGCGCATGCTGTCGGTCCAGGTGTGGGACAAGTCCAATGTCGGCGCGGTCGAGCGGGCGATCCGCTCGTCCGGCATCGGCCTCAACCCGATCAGCGAAGGCCAGACCCTGCGGCTGCCGATCCCGGACCTGACCGAGGAGCGCCGCAAGGAGCTCGCCAAGCTCACCCACCAATATGCCGAGAAGGGCCGAATCGCCGTCCGCAACGTCCGCCGCGACGGCATGGACGCGCTCAAGACCGACGAGAAAAAGCACGAAATCAGCGAGGACGAGCGCAAGCGGCTCGAGACCGAGGTCCAGAAGCTGACCGACGAGACGGTCAAGGAGATCGACGCCGCGATGGCCTCGAAGGAAAAGGAAATCCTCCAGAAGTGAGCGCCGGCCCGGCCAGCGCCGAGGCGAGAGCGGGTGCCGGCGGGGCCTCGGGCCCGGTGCCGCGCCACGTCGCGATCATCATGGACGGCAATGGCCGCTGGGCGAAGGCGAGGGGCCTGCCCCGCGCCGCCGGTCACCGCCAGGGCGCCGAGGCGGCGCGGCGGGTGCTGCGCGCGGCGGGCGAGGCGGGAGTCGAGTGCCTCACCCTCTACGCTTTCTCGTCCGAGAACTGGCGGCGGCCCGAGGAAGAGGTCAACGACCTGATGGGGCTGCTGCGCTTCTACATCCAGAAGGAGCTCGACGCGCTCGATCGCGAGGGCGTCTGCCTCAGGATCATCGGCGACCACAATGCCTTCGCGCCCGAGACGGCGCGGATGGTCGACGCGGCGGTGGCGAAGACGGCCGGAAACAGCCGCATGACACTCGCCGTCGCGCTCAATTACGGGTCGCGGGCCGAGATGGTGAAGGCGGTGCGCGGCCTCGCCGCCCGCTGTGCCGCCGGCGAGCTCGCGCCCGGTGCGATCGACGAGGGGGCGATCGAGGAGGGGCTCGACACGGCCGGCCTGCCGCCGCTCGACCTCCTCATCCGCACCTCGGGCGAGCAGAGGCTGTCCAATTTCCTGCTCTGGCAGGCGGCTTATGCCGAATTGCTGTTCGTCGACACGCTTTGGCCCGATTTCGACGGCGAAACCTTGCGTTCGGCGCTCGCCGTCTACGCCGGCCGCGAGCGCCGCTACGGAGGTTTATGAGCAATACCCCTCCCACCCCCAAAAAGAATTCCGACCTGCCGACCCGCTTCGCCGCCGGCGTCGTGATGATCGCGGTGGCGGTCGTCGTCACTTATGCCAGCGGCTGGCCGTTCAGGGTGCTCGCCGCGCTCGCTGCGGCGGTGATGCTGCTCGAATGGGCGGACATGCACAGAACGGCGCGCCTGTGGACTTGGCTTGCCGTCGCCTGCGTCTGCGGGGTGCTGCTCGCCGGCGCCGAGATGCTGTTTCCGGCGCGCGTTAACAATCCCACGCTTCTGCTCCCGGAAATGCTCGATCCCGTCTGGCGGGGATTCGCTGCCCTGGCGGTCGTCGCGGTCGTCGCAGGGCTGCTCAGCCGGCGGCTGAGCATGGGTTGGGGAATTCTCTATATCGGCCTGCCCGCCTTCGCGCTGGTCGTGCTCAACTGGGCCTGGGCGGAGGTGGTGCTGTGGTTGTTTTTCGTCACTTGGGCGACTGACACCTTCGCTTATTTCGCCGGACGGGCGATCGGCGGGCCCAAGCTCGCGCGGCGGATCAGCCCGAACAAGACCTGGGCCGGCCTCGCCGGCGGCGTGATCGGCGCGGCCGCCGTCGCCTGGATCGCCGCTTACTATCTGCAGCTCGACCCGCTTTTCGGCTATATCGGCGCGCCAATGGGCCTGCTCGCGCAACTCGGCGATCTCTATGAGAGCTCGGTCAAACGGCGCAAGGGGGTCAAGGACAGCGGCCGCATCCTGCCCGGCCATGGCGGCGTGCTCGATCGACTCGACGGGCTGCTGCCCGTGGCGATCGCTACTTTCGCGGTGCTGATGCTGCTCTCGTCCGGACGATTGTGAGCGGCGGCGGGTCCCGCAAGACGGTCACGATCCTCGGCGCGACCGGTTCGGTCGGCCGCTCGACCCTCGATCTCGTCGGCCGCAATCGCGACAGCTTCGACGTGCTGGCGCTGACCGCGAATCGCGACGTCGCCGGTCTCGCCGAGGAGGCCAAGCGAGTCGGCGCACGCGCGGCGGTCATCGCCGACGGCGCGCTGCTGGGCGCGCTCCGAGAGGCGCTCTCCGGCAGCGGCGTCGAGGCGCGGGGCGGCGCCGAAGCGGTCGTCGACGCGGCCGGCTCGGGCGCCGAGTGGACCATGGCCGCGATCGTCGGCTGCGCCGGCCTCAAGCCGGTGATGCGGGCGCTGGAAGGGGGCGGCACGGTAGCGCTCGCCAACAAGGAAGCTCTGGTCTCGGCCGGGCATCTGATGATCGACGCCGCCGCGGCAAGCGGGGCGACTTTGCTCCCGGTGGACTCCGAGCATAACGCCATCTTCCAGTGTTTCGATCAGGCGCATCCGGGGAGCGTCAGCCGCATCGTCCTGACCGCGAGCGGCGGCCCGTTCCGCGAAAAGAGCCTCGCGGAGATGCGCAGCGCGACCGCAGCCCAAGCCGTCGCTCACCCGAACTGGTCGATGGGCGCGAAGATCTCGGTCGATTCGGCGACTCTGATGAACAAGGGCCTCGAGCTGATCGAGGCTTTTCATCTCTTCCCGCTCGGCAGCCCCGATCGCTTCGAGGTCGTCATCCATCCGCAATCGGTGATCCACTCGATGGTCGAATATGTCGACGGATCGGTGCTCGCACAGCTCGGCGCGCCCGACATGCGGATCCCGATCGCCTTCACCCTCGCCTGGCCGGAGAGAATGGCGACGCCCTGCGAACGGCTCGACCTCGTCGCGGTCGGCGCGCTCGACTTCGAAGCGCCCGATCTGGAGCGCTTCCCCGCCTTGGCGGTTGCCCGGGCGGCGCTCGTCCAAGGCGGCGCGAAGCCGGCAATCCTCAATGCCGCCAACGAGATAGCGGTCGCGTCTTTCCTTGAAAACCGGATCGGCTTTCTCGATATAGCGTCGGTAGCCAGCGAGACGCTGGCGGGCTATGACCCGCAAACCCCGCGCTCGATCGACGAGGTGGTGGAGGTGGACCGGCAGGCGCGCGCCATCGCCGCCGAGATCGTGGAGAGGTTTGCGCGTTGATCCAGACTCCTGGCCTGCCCTTCACGATCCTCGCCTTCCTGCTGGTGATCGGGCCGCTGATCTTCATCCACGAGCTCGGCCATTATTTCGCCGGCCGCTGGTTCGGCGTGAAGGCGGAGACCTTCTCGATCGGCTTCGGGCGCGAGATTTTCGGGTGGAGCGACCGCCGCGGCACTCGCTGGAAGGTCGGCTGGCTGCCGCTCGGCGGCTACGTCAAGTTCAAGGGGGATATGAGTCCGGCCGGCGGCACCGATCCCGAGTGGCTGAACCTGCCGCCCGAGGAGCGCGAAGAGACATTCCAAGCCAAGCCGGTCTGGCAACGATTCATCATCGTCTTTGCCGGGCCGGCGATCAATTTCCTGTTCGCGATCCTCGTCTTCGCCGGTCTTTTCGCCGTTGTCGGCGAGCCGCGCACTCCGCCCGTTGCGGCGGGGATCGAGCGTGGCTCAGGTGCCGAGCAGGCCGGCATTCGTCCAGGCGACCGCTTCGTCAGCGTAGCCGGCCGTCGCGTTGAGCGCTTTGAGCAAATCCAGGACATCACCAAGATCCGACCCGATGAGCAATTGAGGGTCGAGCTGGTTCGCGACGGGCGGCAGATGGCGGTGACAGTGACTGCCCGCGGGGTCGTCCAGCGAGACTCCTTCGGCAACGAGTTCAAGATCGGCCGGCTCGGGATACTCGTTCCGCAGCGAGTGATCGAGCCGGTCGCCTGGTATGCCCTCCCCGGCGCGGCGATCCGCTACACCGCCACGACGGTCCGTATGATGGTCGAGACGCTCGGCCAGGTGATCACCGGCCGCCGCTCGGTCAAGGAACTCGGCGGTCCGCTCAAGATCGCGCAATTCTCCGGCCAGCAGGCGACATTGGGCTGGGGCTCTTTCATCATATTCATGGCGATCGTCTCAATTAACTTGGGGTTCATCAACCTCTTGCCAATCCCGCTCCTGGATGGCGGCCACCTGCTGTTCTACATGATCGAGGGAGCGAGGCGAAAACCCCTGAAGCCGGAGACCCAGGAATGGGCGTTCAGGACCGGCCTCGCCGCCCTGCTCGCGTTGATGGTCTTCGTGACGTTCAACGACCTGGCGTCTTTCGGGCTCTTCCGAAGGCTTGGCGGGTTGATCGGCTGAACGTGATCAGGCAGGGGCAGGCGCTGCAGTGAAACCGCCGTTTCAGGGGCGGCCAGAGACCAAGCGGGGACGCGTGAGAGCGAACAAGGCAATATCGAAGCGGCGTCGGCTTTTCGCCGCTTTGCTGGTCGGCACCGTCCTCGGCGGCGTCGCGGCGCCCGCCGCCGCCCAGACGCGGCCTCCACAGCCACGCCCGGGGCAGCAGCAGCAGCGCCCGCAGGCGCAGCCGGTTCCGCCGCCGCCGGTGCTCCTTCCCGCGCCCGAGCCGGCGTCGAACGATCCCACGGCGCGGACGATCCGCACCCTGCGCGTCACCGGCAGCCAGCGGCTCGAGCCGGAGACGGTGATCGCCTATAGCGGGTTGCGCGCGGGCCAGACCTACAATCAGGAGACGCTGGACGAGGCGCTGCGCCAGATGCTGGCGACCGAATTGTTCGCCGACGTCCAGATCAGCGGCGTCGCCGCCGGCGACATCGAGCTCCAGGTTCGCGAGAATCCGGTCATCAACCGCATCGTCCTCGAGGGCAACCGCCGCATCAAGGAAGACAAGATTACGCCGGAAATCCGGCTCGCGCCGCGGCAGATCTTCACCCGCTCGCGCGCCCGGGCCGACGTCGCCCGGATCGTCGAGCTCTATCGCCGCCAGGGTCGCTTCGGCGCCACCGTCGAGCCGCAGATCATTCAGCTCGACCAGAATCGCGTCGACGTCGTCTTCGAGATCAACGAGGGCCCGCGCTCGAAGGTTCGCCGGATCAACGTCATCGGCAACGAGCAATTCTCCGACGGCCGCCTGCGCGGCGAAATGGCGACGCAGGAGGCTGCTTTCTACCGCATCTTCTCCTCGTCCGACACCTACGACCCGGACCGGCTGGCCTTCGACCAGCAGAAGCTGCGCCAATTCTATCTCACCCAGGGCTATGCCGACTTCCGCGTCGTTTCGGCCGTCGCCGAGCTGACGCCCGACCGGCGCGATTTCATCATCACCTATGTGGTCGAGGAAGGCCCGCGCTACCGGTTCGGCGAAGTCGGCGTCGAAAGCGCCATCCGCGACTTCCGCTCGGAGGATCTGTCGCGGACGCTGCCGATCAATGCCGGCGACTGGTACAATGCGCGGCTGATCGAGGACACGATCACGCGCCTCAACGAGACCGCCGGCCTGTTCGGCTACGCCTTTGCCGACGTGCGCACGCGCATCGAGCGCAACGCCGAGAACCGCACCATGTCGGTGACCTTCCAGGTCGCCGAGGCGCCGCGCGTCTATGTCGAGCGGATCAACATCAACGGCAATACCGCGACCCAGGACCAAGTGATCCGCCGCGAGTTCCGGCTGGCCGAGGGCGATCCTTTCAACTCGATCCGCGTGCGCCGCTCGCGCGACCGCATCCAGTCGCTCGGTTTCTTCCAGGAGAATCTGGAGATCGAGCAGGAGCAGGGCTCGGGCCCCGACCGGGTCGTGCTCGGCGTCGACCTCGAGGAGCGCGCCACCGGGCAGCTCCAGGTGTCGGCGGGCTTCTCGAGCCTCGAGCGGTTCCTGATCAACCTCTCGATCCAGCAGCGCAACTTCCGCGGCCTCGGCCAGGAGGTTCGCGCCTCGGTCAATTATTCGACCTATTCCAAGTCGGTCGAGCTGGGCTTCACCGAGCCCTATTTGTTCGGCCGCAACATCGCGGTCGGATTCGACATCTTCCGCCGCGACCTCAACAATTTCAACTTCTTCGGCCAGGAACGGCGGACGATCTACTCGCAGGTCAATACCGGCGGCCAGATCCGCGCCGGCATCCCGCTCACCGAAAACGTTTCGCTGGCGCTGCGCTACGGCCTCAGCAACGATCAGGTGAACCTCGCCGACCAATATTTCCAGACGCTCCCGAGCGGCGCGCGGGAGTGCGACCCGCTGGTTGCGGGCCGCTATCTGTGCGACGCGCTGGGCCGGCGGCTGACGTCCAACATCGGCTATTCGATCCTCTACGACACGCTGGACAACCGTCAGCGGCCGACCGCCGGCGTCCGGGCCTTGCTCAGCCAGGATTTCGCCGGGCTCGGCGGCGACGTCCATTACCTGCGGACCCGCCTCAGCGCCGCCCGTTATCAGCGCATCACCGGCAGCCTGGTTCTCGGCCTCAGCTTCGAGGGCGGCTACATCCACAGCTTCGATAGCGGTGGGCCCGGATCCGACCCCGTCCGGCTGACTGACCGCTTCTACCTCGGCGAGCCGCAGATTCGCGGCTTCGACATCCGCGGCGTCGGCCCGCGCATCCAGCGCACGCCCTATGAGATCGACGCGCAGGGCAATGCGGTCCTGGTCACCGATCCACGCCAAATCGAGGACGACCCGCTCGGCGGCCGCGCTTATTATCTTGGCCGTGCCGAGATCGAGATCCCGCTCGGGTCGAGCGCGCGCGAGCTCGGCATCCGCCCGTCGGTGTTCATCGACGCCGGCGCGCTGTTCGGCGTGCGCCGGCCGAACCTGCTCGATCTGCCGCCCGGCAGCCCGGAGCTGCTCCGGCCGATCCTCAATAATGACGGATTGCGACAGTGCACGACCGCGGCAGGGGTGATCACCCCGTTGCCGGCCGGTACTCCCGCATGCCCGGTCGACACGATACTCGTCGCCAACGAATTCTCGCCTTTCCAGGAGCGCTTCCTCGGTAACTCGGCCCGTCCGCGCGTCTCGATCGGCATCGGCGTCAACTGGAACTCGCCCTTCGGCCCGTTCAGGGTCGATATAGCTCACGCTCTTATGAGTGAGGAAGGCGACGACACCAAGCTCTTCAGCTTCAACGTAGGGACTGCATTTTGATGAAGAAACTCATGATCGGCGCGGCCGTCGCGCTTGCGCTCGCCTTGCCGGCGACAGCACCCGCCCAGCGGGTCCCCGGCGCCCAGATCGTCGTCGTCGACACCGACCGCATCTATCGCGAATGCACCGCCTGCCGGGCCGCCCAGACGCAGCTCGTGGCGCTCGGCGCGCAGCTCCAGGCGCGCGCCACGGCTCTCGGCCAGCCGATCGAGACCGAGATTCAGTCGATCCAGCAGGCGGCAGCGGCCGCGCGCAATCAAACCGGCGCGGCGCGGGCCACCGCCGAGAGCCAGCTCCAGCAGCGGGCGCAGCGCCTCGAAGTGCAGCGCAGCACCGCGCAGCAGGAGCTCGCCCGGATGGAGCAGAACGTCCGGTCGACCCAGGCGCATGTGATCCAGCAGATCAACGTCCGGCTCAACCCGATCATCAACACGACGATGACCCAGCGCGGCGCCAATCTCGCGCTCGACGTCGGCGCGACGCTGGCCCACGACCGGGCGCTCAACGTCACCGACGCGGTGCTCGCGGCGCTCAACCAGCAGCTGCCGAGCGTCGCCGTGACGCCGATGCCGCCGCAGCCCGGCCAGCCGCAGCCCCAGCCGCAGCAGCCCCAGCCCGGCCGCTGATGAGCGAGACGGTGAGCGCCGCCGCCCCGCTGGACATCAGGCGGGTGATGGCGGCGCTGCCGCATCGCTACCCGATGCTGCTCGTCGACAGGGTCGAGGAGCTCGTCCCCGGTGAGCGCATCTCCGCGATCAAGGCGGTGACCATCAACGAGCCCTTCTTCCAGGGCCATTTCCCCGGCCGCCCGATCATGCCGGGCGTCCTCATCGTCGAAGCGCTCGCCCAGGCGGCGGGCGTGCTCGCGGTCGAATCCTTCGGCCTCGCCGGCTCGGGCAAGCTCGTCTATTTCATGGCGATCGACGGCGCCAAGTTCAGGACGCCGGTAGAGCCCGGCGTGCTGCTCCGCCTCGACGTGGAGTTCGTTCAGAAGCGTGCATCGGTCTCGAAGTTCGCCGGCCGCGCCTCGATCGACGGCAAGCTCGCCGCCGAGGCCAATTTCACGGCAATGATCGCGGACCCGCCGAAGGACTGAGCGGCCGCCACCGTCCGCCCTCTTTTTCGATCCCGAAGACGGCGGCGATCACCGGCCCGGCCATCACCGTGTTCGGCGGTCCGTCGGCCGCGACTCGGCCCCGGTCCATCACGATCAGCCGGTCGGCGTGAGCGGCGGCCGCGTCGAGATCGTGCATTGCCACCATGGCGGTGCGGCCGTGGAGCATGGCCATGAGCTTGAGCTGCCAGAGCGGATCGAGGTTGGCGGTCGGCTCGTCGAGCAGCAACACGGCCGGTTCCGGCGCCAGTGCGCGCGCGATCAGAACGCGACTGCGCTCGCCGGTCGAGAGTCGGTCGATCCGGCGGCCGGCGAGCGGCCCGAGCTCGAGCGCGTCGATCGCCGCCTTGGCCTGCGCCCTGGTGGCCCCGCCGAGCGCGACGACGTCGCGGGCGACGAGCGGCCAGCTCATCTCGCGGCTCGCCGGCAGGAAGGAGAGCAGGCGCGTGCGCTGCGCCAGCGGCACGCCGCGGAGCGCGACGCCGGCGATCTCGACCTCGCCGGCGGGCGCCCCGATGCCCGCAAAAGCGTGGAGCAGGCTGGTCTTGCCGCTGCCGTTCGGGCCGACCAGGCAGACCAGCCGACCCTCCTCGATGTCGAGCGACAGCGGCTCGAGGCGCCCCGGCAGCGCGACGTCCCTCGCGCGGATCATCGCGCGATCCTCCATCGCATGTTGGCGACCAGCGAAAGGAAAAAGGGCGCGCCGAGCAAGGCAGTGACGACGCCGATCGGCAGCGTCCGGCCGAGCGGTGCGGCGCGCACCGCGAGGTCGGCGGCGGCGAGCAGCAGAGCCCCGATCAGGGCCGCGGGCCAGATCGCGCGGCCCGGATGGCCGCCGGTCAGCCGTCGGGCGAAGATCGGCGCTACGAGGCCGACGAAGCCGATCGCGCCGCAGACCGCGACGCAGGCGCCCACCCCGAGCGCGGTCAGGCAGACGATCCGGAGTCGCAGCCGCGATATGTCATGGCCCATCGACTCCGCCACTTCCTCGCCGAGGGCGAGCGCGTCGAGCGGCTTCGCGAGCCTGAGCAGCAACAGGATGGCCGCCGCCGCCGGCAGCCCGGCGAAGGCGGACTGGGCGAGGCTGCGGTCGACCAACGAGCCCATCAGCCAATCGTAGGCGTCGTAGAATGCGAAGGGGGAGGGGGCGAGCGCCAGCGCCAGCGTGGTGAGCGCGCCCGCCAGCGCGCTGATCGCGAGGCCCGCGAGCAGCAAGGTCGCGGTCTCGGCGCGAGGCCCGGCGAGCGCGAGCAGCAGGAGCAAAGCGCCTAGCGCTCCGGCGACGGCGCCTATGGAAAGGGCGATCGGGCTCGACAGGCCGATCAGATAGGCGGTGACCACCGCGCCGAGCGCCGCGCCGCTGGTCGTCCCGGTCAGGTCCGGGGAGGCGAGGGGATTGGCGAACAAAGCCTGGACCGCAGCGCCGGCGGCGGCGAGCATCGCGCCGTAGATCAAAGCGAGCAACGTCCGCGGCAGGCGCAGCTCGACCAGCACCGCGAATGCGAGGTCGCTGTCCGTTGCGAACAAAGCGCCGAGATCGCCCCACGGCACAAAGAGCGACAGGGCAATGATGCCGACGAGCAGCGCCCAGAGCAGGAAACCGGCCCGCTTGCTCACGGCGTCAGCTCCCGACGCAGCCGCGTAATCTCGTCGATCAGGAGCGGTCCCATGCAGGTCCAGCGTCGGCCGTCGGTGGGCAAGGTCCGTGCCCGTCCGGCGGCGCCGGCGAGCGGATGTCGGAGCCAGCGCTGCGCTCCCGAATATTGCCCCTGGCGATAGTCGCTGCGCAGCAGGATCGCGGGCGGCCGGACCGCGAGCTGCTCAAGCGAGACGCGGTCGCCGCGCATCGGCCGCTGGGTGAGGCCCGCGAGCCGCATCCACTGCGCCTCCAGCCCGCCGGCGGCCACGGTCCGCCCGCCGCCGCCGAGCCAGATCGCGTCGAGCGCCCGCGGCGGCGCGCTGCGCCTCAGCGACCGCATGCGCGCGACGACCGTCTCACCAGCAGCGCCGCGCCCGAGCGCGGCAGCGACGCTGCGCACGCTGCGCTCTACATCGTCGAGGCTGGCGGCGAACGGCAGATCGAGCGTGCTCATCCCCAGGCGGGCGGCGATCCGGAGCCGGTCCCGCCCGCCGCCGCCCATGGTCAGCACGAGATCGGGCCGGTGCCGCGCCGCCGCCAGCAGGCTGCCGTCATTGGCAGCATGGCGACGCGCCTGCCGCCACAAGGGCGTCTCCGCCTCCTGCCGGCTGAGATGGGTCACCGAGACGATCTGCCGCGGATCGGCGAGCAGCAGCAGCAGCTCGTCGGTGCACAGGTTGAGCGACGCGACGCGGCGCGGAGCCGCTTGGCTCGTCCCGGCAAGGATAAGGCTAATCGCCGAGACGAACGCGAAGGCCCGCATGGACCGTCCTTCCCGGTGTCAGATAGCCGAATACGTCCTGGTAGCGCGCGTTGAAGGCGTTCTCGGTCCGCACATAGGCTTCCAAGCTGCTCGAAATGCGCCAGTCCAGGCTGGCGGAGGCCAGCAAATAATCGTCGAGGGCGACGGCGCCGGCCGGGAAGCTGTCGACGTCGAGGTCGCGGCGCCTGCCGACATAGGCGATTCTCGCACTGAGCTGAAAAGGCCCTGCTTGCTTGTAGCCGCCCAGCGACGCGCTGTGGCGCGGCCGCCGCACCTCGCGTACGGCAAGCCCGCCCGCGACCTGCCGCTCGTCGGCATCGAGCAGGGTGAAATAGAGGCTGACCCCGCCGGACCCGGGCAGTCGCAGCTCTGCTTCGGCCTCGATCCCGCGACGGCGGCTGGTGCCGTTAGCGTTCGCGGTGGTCGATCGAAAGGTCGCCGGATCGAACACGTCGACGATCTCGTCCCGAAGGCGTGCGGTGAAGACGCTCAGCCCGAGCGAGAGCCGACCCGTCCGGCGGATACCGGCCTGCCACTCGACGGACCGCTCAGGACCCAGCGCCGGATTGCCGACGAACGAGCCGGGGAAGAATCCGAACAGATCGTAGAAGCTCGGCTGAGCGACCCCCTCGCCATAGCTTGCGGTCAGGCTGATCCTCTCCGCCGGCTCGACCGTCGCGCCCGCTCGCACGGTGGTGGCGTCGCGAAAGGCGCTGAAGCTGTCGTGGCGCAGGACGATGTTCGTTGTCAGCCATGGCCGCCATTCGGCCTGCCATTCGATCACGCCGGCATCGAGATCGCGCGACCGGTCCTGATCGGTAGCGCCGAAGAAGACTTGGTCGCGGGCGCGGAAATGCTCGCTTTGATGCTCGGCCGCGATCGTCAACCGGTGGCCGCCGCTTTCCCTGGAAACCTGACCTCCGATAGTCAGCCGGCGGCCCGAAGTCCGGTTGAGCGGAGATCCCGCGAGCAAATTGCGGTTGGCGCTGGCAAGGACGCTTGCCTCCAATTCCCCCGACCAGCCGCCGCTCTCCGCCTCCGCCCAGCCGCGCAGGGCGCCGATCCGGTTGCGCGTCATATCCTCGGTGTCGGCACGGCGGAACGTGAGCGGATCCAGGCCGTCATATTCGCTCTCGCCCTCGATCCAGTGACCGACCGCTCCAAGCTCGAGCCCGTCGCCGGGCCGGAAGATCGCCTTCAGGCTCCCCGACC
>DASQKE010000229.1:0-7073 GCA_035630675.1 Allosphingosinicella sp. | reverse complement strand
GGCGATCTCCTCCTACGTGCGCCGCAACCACAATCTGCTGATCGGCGAGGCGACGGCGGAGCGGATCAAGAAGCAGGTCGGCATCGCCAAGCCGCCGACCGACGCCGACGGCAATCCGTCCGATGGCCTCACCGTCCACATCAAGGGCCGCGACCTGGTCAACGGCGTCCCCAAGGAAATCACGATCAACCAGCGCCAGATCGCCGAAGCTCTGTCGGAGCCGGTCGGGACGATCGTCGAGGGGGTCCGCATCGCGCTCGAGAATACGGCGCCGGAACTTGCCGCCGACATCGTCGATCAGGGCATCGTGCTCACCGGCGGCGGGGCCTTGCTCCAGGGGCTCGACGAGGTGCTGCGCGACGAGACGGGCTTGCCCGTCACGGTCGCCGACGATCCGCTGACCTGCGTCGCGCTCGGCACCGGACGGGCGCTGGAAGAGGAGATCTTCCGCGGCGTCCTGATGACGGCCTGAGCGGAGGCCGGACATGGCGCCGCCGTCCAGCCGGCGCGCGGGCTTTTCCCGAAGAGCGCAATATGGACTGTTCCTCGGCTATGTCGTGGCCGTGGCCGGCATCCTGTTCGCCTTGCTGCTGCTCGCCATCGCCGCGATCGATCCGCGCGGCTTCGCGGCTCTGAAGGGCGCGGCTTTGGACGCGACCGCGCCGATCGGACGCGGCGCCGGCGAGGTCGGCAGGTTCTTCGGGGGTATCGTCTCCGGCATCGGCGACTATGTCCGCGCCGGCTCGAAGAATGCCGAGCTGCGCCGCGAGGTCGAGTCGGCGCGCCGGGAGCTGATCCGCGCCAAGGCGATCGAGTTCGAGAACCGCCGCTTGCGCCAGATCGTCGGCCTTGCCGGAGAGATTGAGGACGAGGTGACGCAGGGGCGCATCGTCGGGTCGAGCTACACCTCCGGGCGCCGGTTCGCGACGCTGGCGGCGGGAACCGCGTCGGGCGTCGCGATCGGCCAGCCGGTGCGCGCGCCGGAAGGGCTGATCGGCCGCGTGCTCGAGACCGGACGCTGGGCGGCGCGCATCCTTTTGCTCAGCGACGCCTACAGCAATGTGCCCGTCCGGCTCACCCGCGACGGCACGTCGGCGTTCGCCAAGGGCACCGGCGAGCCGCTCATCGAGCTCAGGACGCTCGAAGTGGGTCCGAACCCGTTCCGCATCGGCGATATCGTCGTCACTTCGGGAGTCGGCGGGCTCTATCCGCCCAACATCCCGGTCGCGCGGGTCGTCCGGATCGAGGGCGACAAGGCGCTGGCCGCACCGGTCGCCGAGCCCGGCCGCGCCGACTTCGCAATCGTGCTGAGACCCTACCAGCCCGCCGCCGACGGCCCGCTGGAGGCGGGGCCGCGGTTCCAGGAGGGTCCGGTCACCGTCGCCGCGCCGCCGCCTGCCCCCGGACAGGCCAACCCCGCCACCTCGCCGACTCGCCAACGCAGCCCGCAATATCAGCCGGCGCTGCAGCGGCCGCAGGCGGCGGTACCCGGTGCCGCGCGCCCGCCGGAGCCGCGGCGGTGAGCCGAACCGCGGGATCGCGCGGCGCTGTCGCGTTCCGCGACTTGCGGCGCCGCTTCATGCCGGTCGGCTCGACGCTGGCAGCGAGCCTGCTCGCCCTGTTCCCGATTGTCGCGTCGCGGCCGCTGGTGCCTGAGTTCGCATTGCTGGTGGTGATCGCCTGGCGGCTGCTCAGGCCCGAAATCTGGCCCGCCTACATGGCGCTCGGCCTCGGCCTGTTCAACGATCTCGTCGCCGGTCACCCGCTCGGCCAGTCGATGGCCCTGTGGACCATCATCTTCCTCGCCTGCGACTATATCGACAGCCGCCTCGGCTTTCGCGATCACTGGATGGACTGGCTGATCGCCGCCGCCGCGCTCCTGTTCCACAGCGCCGCCTCCTGGTACATCGCGATGCTGATGGGCGCGACGATGGATTTCGCCCTGTACCTCCCGCAGCTCGGCGTCGCCGTGCTTATCTACCCCCTCGTCGCCCGCATGGTGCTGGGGCTCGACCGCTGGCGGCTCTCCCAATGACGAGGCGCGGTGCTCCTTTCGTCACCGAGAACAACCAAAGCCACGTCTTCTCGCGCCGCGCTTTCGTGCTCGGCGCGGGCCAATGGGGCGTCGCGGCGCTGCTTGCGGGACGGATGGGCTATATCGCCGTCGCCGAGAACGAGCGCTACGCCTCGCTCGCCGACGAGAACCGGGTGCAGATGCGGCTGATCCCACCGCGTCGCGGGATCATCTACGACCGCCACGGCATTCCGATGGCGTACAACCGCAGCAACTTTCGGGTCGATCTGATCCCCGACCAGCTCGAGGAGCCCGAGCGCGTGATCCCCGAGCTCGCTCGCCTGCTCGATCTGCCGCCCGAGGAGGTGGAGCGGATCCGTCGCGAACTCGCAGCGGCGGCCGGCTTCCAGCCGGTGGCGGTCGCCGAGAATCTGTCGATGGAAAAATATGCGGCGGTGACGCTCCGATTGCCGGAGCTTCACGGCGTCTCGCCCCTGAGCGCATTCGCGCGCTTCTATCCCGAAGGCCCGGCGGTCGGCCATCTGATCGGCTATGTCGGGACCCCCAATCGCGAGGATTACGAAGCCGAGAACCGCAACCGGCTGCTCGTCACTCCTGGCTTCAAGGTCGGCAAGGAAGGCCTCGAGAAGGTGACCGAGCGGCGCCTGCGCGGGCGGCCGGGCGCGGCGCGGGTCGAGGTCACCGCGCGCGGGCGGCTGGTGCGCGAGCTTCGCACGCTCGAGGATGCCGAAGGCGCGCCGCTCCGGACCACGATCGACGCCGGGCTGCAGAGCTTCGCGGCGCGGCGGCTCGGCGACGAATCGGGTTCCTGCGTCGTCATGGACTGCCGCACCGGCGACCTCCTCTGCCTGGCCTCGATGCCGTCCTACGATCCCAATGCCTTCGCCGACGGCATCAGCCGCTCCGAATGGCAAATGTTCGCCGAGGACGAGCGCCAGCCGCTTCGGAACAAGGTGCTGAACTCGCTCTATCCGCCCGGCTCGACGATCAAGCCGATGGTGGCGATGGCTTTGCTCGAGGCCGGGATCGACCCCGACGAGCGGGTCAATTGTCCGGGCGGCTACCAGCTCGGCAACCGCTTCTTCCGCTGCCTCGGCCGCCACGGCTCGATGAACATGCACACCGCGATCGCGCGCAGCTGCAACACCTATTTCTATTCGATGGGCCGCCGCATCGGCTACGATCGGATCGCGCCGGTCGCGCGAGAGCTCGGCCTCGGCCAGCGCTTCGACCTCCCGGTCGTCTCGCAAAGCTTCGGAACCGTGCCCGACAGCGCCTGGAAGCGCCGCCGCCACGCCCAGAATCCGCGGCTGATCGAGCGGCCGGACTGGACCCAGTCGGACACGCTCAACGCCTCGATCGGCCAGGGCTTTCTCATCTTGAACCCGCTCCAGCTCGGCGTGATGGCGATGTGCATCGCCGCAGGCCGCAAGGTGCGCCCGCGGCTGATCCAGGGCGAAGGACCTAGGCCTGAGCCCCTCGCTTATGCGCCGGACCATTTCGAAAAGGTACGGCGCGGCATGTGGGAGGTGGTCAACGGCCACGGCACCGCGGGGGCAAGCCGCCTTCCCTTCCCGGACATCCAGATGTGCGGCAAGACCGGCACCGCGCAGGTGCGGCGCATCACCGGCGGACAGCGCGGCCAGAGCGGCGCCTGGCGCTATCGCGATCACGGCCTGTTCGTCTTCTTCGCGCCGTTCGAGCGGCCGCTCTACGCCGGCGCGGTGGTGATCGAGCACGGTCTCGGCGGCGCCCGCGCCGCGGCGCCAGTGGCCAAGGACGTGCTCACCTATCTGTTCGACAAGGATCTCGCCATGCAGTCGCTGACCGCGCTCGAGGCGCAGTGGGGCGGGACCATGATCGAGCGCATGGAGCGGCGGACGGCGGCCTGGAACGCGTCGCGGCCGGCGGGAGGCAGCGGCTGATGGCGCTCGCCTTCGTCCCGGCGCCGGTCGCCTCGCTCCCCTGGCGGATGCTGTGGATCGTGATCGCGCTCGCCGGCATCGGCATCCTCGCCCTCTATTCGGTCGCCGACGGCCAGTTCTCGCGCTGGGCGCTGGCCCATTCGATGCGCTTCACGGCCTTCCTCGGGCTCGCTCTCGTCCTGTCCTACTTCCGGCCGCAGATCTTCCACGAATATGCGTTCATCGCCTTTGCGGGCGGCATCCTGCTCCTGATCATGACGCTCGGCCTGGGCGTCGTCCGCGGCGGCGCGCGCAGCTGGCTCGACCTCGGCTTCATCCGGCTGCAGCCGTCGGAGCTGATGAAGCCGGTGCTCGTGCTTTGCCTCGCGCGCTTCTACGCCCATGTGCCGCCGCGCGAGATCCGCCGATTCTCCGCGATCTGGCCGGTCGGCGCACTGCTCGCTTTGCCGATCCTTTTGATCCTGCTCCAGCCCGACCTCGGCACCACCATGCTGATCGTGCTCAACACGGTCACCCTGATGTTTCTCGCCGGACTGCCGCTGCGGCTGTTCGTCGGCGGAGCGGCCGCGGTCGCGGCGGCGCTGCCGGCGGTCTATTGGTTCCTGCTCCTTCCGCACCAGCGCGAGCGGGTGCTGATCTTCCTCAATCCCGAGCAGGACCCGCTCGGCGCCGGCTATCACCTCACCCAGTCGAAGATCGCGATCGGCTCGGGCGGCCTGTTCGGCAAGGGCATGCTCAACGGGACCCAGGCGAGCGGCGACTTCCTCCCCGAACCCCAGACCGACTTCATCTTCTCGGCGATCGCCGAGGAATGGGGGCTGACCGGCGGGCTGGTCATCATCGGCCTGCTGTTCGCCCTGCTCCATTGGGGGATGCGGGTCGCGCAGGATGCCAGGGACCGGTTCGACCGGCTGGCGGCGGCCGGGATGACATTGACCATCTTCTTCTACGTCGCGATCAACCTGATGATGGTAATGGGTCTCGCGCCGGTGGTCGGCATCCCGCTGCCGCTCATCTCCTACGGCGGATCAGCGATGCTGACCTGCATGATCTGCCTCGGCGTGCTGATGGCGATCGACCGTTCGACCCGGGCGGCGCGGCGCCGCTGAGAGGGGGCCGGCGCGCCATTGCATTCGCCCGCGCCCCCCACTAGATGCCCCGTCTGCCCACCGGCACGGACGTATAGCTCAGTTGGTAGAGCAGCTGACTCTTAATCAGCGGGTCCCAGGTTCGAGCCCTGGTGCGTCCACCACCTCTTCAAGAATGTAGCGGTCGGCCCCACTCGTTCCGGCAATGAGCGGCTGCCCCTGAAAGCAGCGACACACCTCGAGGACGGTAGAGTCCTAATGGTCGGCTTTTTCGGCTTGGTTCCGAGGGGGCGCTCCCGTCCTGGGGTGCCACGAAGAGGCTTCCGCGCTGAATAATGGCTCGAGGACCAATCGATCCGTGAGGTGTCGATCCCTGGCGGATTTTAGTGCCGATGAATTCCGTCGTGCACACTCCGTCATTCCGGCTCAACGTAATTTCAGGAATCTGCTTGATTTATGGCGCGTTTCGCACGCCGGTCGCATACCTAGAACACGAATAACCCGCATACTTTCATGTTGAAACGAGAACTTCCGAAGCGTACGGTGATTCCACTCCAGTTGTAATCAAGTTCGTCAAAACACTTTGAGATCCGGCGCCAGCGGGCGCGGGATCGCATCATATTTGCCCCTGGACAGGAGACGGACCGATGAACACGACCGAGAAAAGGGATGCCGTCGATTTATACGGACGGTCTCTTCCGCCGCTCAGCGAGGAAGAAATCGGGACCGTCACGGCCGTCGTCGAGGAGGTTTCAGCCACCGCAAACGGGGTGAAGAGCCTCGACATGGGCAATGAATCCCATCGCCGGTTCGTTCTCGACCGCCTTGGCGGCGAGGAGTTTCTCGAGCGCTATTTCCCCTCGGTCCGCAACCTCGTCGAGACGGCGCGCGCCGCCCACGAGGAATCGGGCCCACCGTGCGGGCAGACCCTGCTCGAGATGGACAATCCCGCTACCGACGAATGGCATCCGCTGATCGAGATCACCTATTTCGGCATGGATCCGAACGGCGTGCAGGTGGTCGCCGAGGGCGTCGTCACGCTTCCGGGCATGGCGGCGTCGATGACGTCCAACCTGATGCTGGTCAACTTCGCATCGAAACGGGTGCTGGCGAGCGTCACCGTGCCGACGCAATTCAATCACAGCACGCAGGTGACGAACATCACCGGTGCGCTTCCGCCCGACACTGCGCCCGCCGATGTGGTCGCGGTGCTGACCACGCAATATCTGCCCGCGGGCGCGGTTCTCTCCGTGCAGGCGACGGCGACCGCATACCTCACCGGCAAAACCCTGCCGGCGCAGGGTCGCTCCGACGCCGAAGAGGAAGCGGAGGCCGGGGCGTCGCCGATCCAATCGATCGCCGTGGCCAATCCCAATCACAACCAGCATCCCGAACGCGACTATATCAAGGTCGGCCTCAACCGCACGCCCCAGCAGGTCTCCGACTGCGATTATTATTATCAGTTCGGCAACAGCGGCTCGAAGCCGATCGTCGGGCTGCAGGTCAACGGCTCGGCGACTCTGATCACCGGCTACAATGTGGCCGCGCAGCCGAACTTCAGCGGCTCGTGCGTGCTGATCCGCCGCTCGGGCACCGGCGGCGGGGGAACGCTCGCTTTTCCCTCGAACCAGATCCCGGGCCTCTGCAAGGGCGCGGGGAACTCGGTCACATGGAATATCGGTCCGAACTGGTTCCAGGGCGCGCCGTGGGACCAGGGCGACGTCGTCGACCTCGATTTCTCGCTGAGCTTCGCGGTGACGCCTGCCGGGTCCGCGAGCCTGCGCGTCACCAGCGTACCGCAAGCCGTCGGAGCGACTCCGAGCAACATCGCGTCGATCGCCCCGATCAAGTTCGTCTGGGGCTGCGTCGCGGCGGGGACGCTCGTGCGCATGGCCGACGGCGACATGCGGCGCATCGAAACGCTGCGCCCGGGCGAGCGGGTCGCCGACGGTCATGGCGGCAGCCTGGGGATCGCGGAAGTGTGGAAGGGCCATGAGAACAAGCCGCTCTGCCGGCTCGTCACCG
>DASQKE010000228.1:0-11440 GCA_035630675.1 Allosphingosinicella sp. | reverse complement strand
GCAAGGCGATCCTGCTCGCCAAGGTGCAGGACGAGGCGGGACACGGTCTCTACCTCTACAGTGCCGCCGAGACGCTCGGCACCGGCCGCGACGAGATGATCGAGGCGCTCCATTCGGGCAAGGCCAAATACTCGACCATCTTCAACTATCCGACCCTGACCTGGGCCGATATCGGCGCGGTCGGCTGGCTGGTCGACGGCGCCGCGATCATGAACCAGGTGCCGCTGCAGCGCACCTCCTACGGGCCATACGCGCGGGCAATGGTCCGGGTCTGCAAGGAGGAGAGCTTCCACCAGCGCCAGGGCTATGAGATCATGATGGTGCTGGCCGCCGGCACCGCCGACCAGAAGCGGATGGCGCAGGATGCGCTGGGCCGCTGGTGGTGGCCGTCGCTGATGATGTTCGGCCCGCCCGACGAGAATTCGCCCAACACCGCGCAATCGATGCGCTGGAAGATCAAGCGCGACACCAACGACGACCTCAGGCAGCGCTTCGTCGACATCACCGTCCCGCAGGCGGAGGCGCTCGGCCTCAAGGTGCCGGACCCGGCGCTGGCGTGGAACGAGGCGCGCGGCCATTACGATTTCGGCGCGGTCGACTGGGAGGAATTCTACGCCGTCGTCCGCGGCGAGGGGCCGGTCGCCAGGGAGCGGATGAAGGCGCGGCGCGAGGCCTGGGAAAGCAATTCCTGGGTCCGCGAGGCCGCCGCCGCTTATGCCGAGAAAAGGGCGCGGAGGGAGGCGGCGTGACTTTAGGATTTTCGTGGGGAAGCCCGCTAGCCCTGAGCCTGTCGAAGGGCGGTCTGCAGGGCTCGAACCCGGGCTTCGACAAGCTCAGCCCTAGCGGTTTTGTCGCAACTCCAGCTTGCGGCGCCTCCGAATGAGCAAGGACTGGCCGCTGTGGGAAGTGTTCGTGCGCGCCAAGGGCGGGATGTCGCACCGCCATGTCGGCTCGGTCCACGCGCCCGACCCCGAGATCGCGCTCCGTCACGCCCGCGACACCTATACGCGGCGGATGGAGGGGGTGAGCCTGTGGGTCGTTCCTTCGGCGCGGATCGTCGCGTCCGACCCGGCGGACGACGCCCAGAATTTCGATCCCGCCGCCGACAAGGTCTACCGCCACCCGACCTTCTACGACATTCCCGACGACGTGACGCACATATGAGGGGTGGGCGTGATATCAGCGTGAAGCCGGCTCACCCATTCCGTTCGGTCCGAGCGAAGTCGAGGACCGGTGCCGAGCGGAGCCGAGGCTTCGGCGCAGGTGAAGGTCTCGGCTTCGCTCGACGGGGCGTCTCGACTTCGCTCGACGCGAACGGGTCCTGAGAATGCCGTCGCTCCCTCCCATCCGGCCAGAGGATGAAGCCTGTGCACAAAAGGCGCGCGACCACGGCGCGTTCGATGCGCCTGTCGAGGACCACCAGCGTGCCCTCTTCGACTATCTCCTCCGGCTCGGCGACGACAGCCTGATCCTCGGGCAGCGGCTCTCCGAATGGTGCGGGCACGCGCCCTCGGTCGAGGTCGATCTCAGCCTCGCCAACATGGCGCTCGATTTGATCGGCCAGGCGACCTTCTTCCTCGGATATGCCGGCGAGGTCGAAGGGGAGGGGCGCGACGGCGACGCGCTCGCCTTCCATCGCGACGTGCTCGATTTCAGGAATTGCTGGCTGGTCGAGCAGCCCAATGGCGATTTCGCGCAGACCATGGCGCGCCAGTTTCTGTTCTCGACCTGGCAGAAGATGCTGTTCGACCGCCTCGCCGGGTCTCGCGACGAGCAGATCGCGGCGATCGCGGCCAAGGCGGTGAAGGAAGTCGCCTATCACCAGGAGCTGGCCGCCGAATGG
The DNA here is from genome assembly GCA_035630675.1 of Allosphingosinicella sp. Classification (GTDB taxonomy): domain Bacteria; phylum Pseudomonadota; class Alphaproteobacteria; order Sphingomonadales; family Sphingomonadaceae; genus Allosphingosinicella. The sequence continues at coordinate 9,597 of DASQKE010000228.1, read as the reverse complement.
GTGATCCGGCTCGGCGACGGCACCGACGAGAGTCGGCGGCGGCTGGCCGACGGGCTCGGCTGGATGTGGCGCTTCGTGCCGGAATTGTTCGATGCGGATCGGGTCGACGCCGAGATGGCGGCGCGCGGCATCGGCGCCGAGACCGCAGCGTTCCGCGAGGATTACGACCGCAGGGTGCGCGCCGTCCTCGCCGAAGCGACCATCGAGCCGCCCGCCGACCAGCGCCCGATCCTCGGCGGCCGCCGCGGGCACCACAGCGAGCATCTCGGCCACATGCTCTGCACGATGCAGTTCCTGCCGCGCACCTATCCGGATGCATTGTGGTGAGGACTGGGACGGCAGTCGTCCAGGACGAAAGCTTCCGTTCGTCCCGAGCGAAGTCGAGGGGCGCTGGCACCGACTCCGAGCAGCGCCCCTCGACGCAGTCTATCCTGAGCGACGCCGCAGGCGGCGTCGAAGGGCTCGGGACGAACGAGGATGGTGTCTGGCAGGTTCTGCACTCGGTGCCCGACCCGGAAATCCCCGTCCTCTCGATCGTCGATCTCGGCATCGTCCGCTCGGTCTCGACCGACCGCGTCACCATTACCCCGACCTATACCGGCTGTCCCGCCACCCAGGTCATCGAGCGCGACATCCGCGATGCGCTCGACGCCGCCGGCTATCGCCAGGTCCGCATCGAAACCGTCCTCGCCCCGCCCTGGACGACCGACTGGATCACGCCCGAAGGCCGGGCCAGGCTCCATGCTTACGGGATCGCCCCGCCTCTGGCCGCCGGGCAGCGGACGCCGGCCTGCCCGCAATGCGGCTCCGTCGAGACGCGGGAGATCAGCCGCTTCGGTTCGACGCCGTGCAAGGCGCTGTGGCGCTGCCTCGCCTGCGCGGAGCCATTCGACCTGTTCAAATGCCATTGAGGGGCGGATGAGCGTCTCCTTCCATCGCCTGACGGTCGCCGAGACGGTCGACGAGACCGCCGAGGCCAGGTCGATCCGCTTCGACGTGCCGACCGAGCTGCGGGAGACCTTCCGCTTCCGGCCTGGCCAGCATCTGACCCTCAGGGCCGAGATCGGCGGCGACGAGGTGCGGCGCAATTATTCCTTGTGCGTCGCCCCCGCGGACGGCGAATTGAAGGTGACGGTGAAGCGCATCGCAGGCGGCCTGTTCTCGAACTGGGCGAACGACACTCTCGCGCCCGGCGACGCGATCGACGTCATGCCGCCGCACGGCAGCTTCACCTGGGAATTCGCGCCCGGCGCCGCCAATCATTATGTCGGTTTCGCCGGCGGGTCGGGGATCACGCCGGTCATGTCGCTGCTGCGCACCGCCTTGATCGAGGAACCTCAGAGCCGTTTCACCCTAATCTACGGCAACCGCGACAGCCAGTCGGTGATCTTCCTCGAGGAGCTGGCGCGGCTCAAGAACCGCTTCATGGGACGGCTCGAAATCCATCATTTCCTCGCCGAGGAGATGGAGGATATCGCGCTCTTCAACGGCATGCTCGACCGCGCCAAATGCGAGGAGGTGCTGACCCATCTCGTCGAACCGGAGGAGGCCGCCGCTTTCTTCATCTGCGGCCCGGGCCCGATGATGGACGCGGCCGAAGCGGCTTTGCTCGCGCGCGGCGTCGGGCGCGAAAAGATTCACCTCGAGCGCTTCACCGCGGACCGTCCCGCCGAGGCGCTGGCCGCCCAGCTCCAGGCGATGTCGAAGGAGGCGCAGGGCCTCACCCTGCTGGTGACTCTGGACGGTCGCAAGCGGCGAGTGCCGTTCGACGCCGAGGCCGGCAACATCCTCGACAGCGCCCGACTCGCCGGAATGCCGGCGCCGTTCGCCTGCAAGGCCGGCGTCTGCGCGACCTGCCGGGCGCGGATCGTCTCGGGCGAGGTCGAGATGGCGGCCCGCTACGGCCTCACCGACGAAGAGGTCGCGGCCGGCTATGTGCTGACCTGCCAGTCCGTGCCGAGAGGGGCCGACGTCGAAGTCGATTACGACGCCTGATCGGCGCGCAGCCCTCCCGCTAGCCCTGGCGGTTGTGAGAAAACCACGGACGGAGAAGGCCGGACACTCCCGCTAGCCCTGAGCCTGTCGAAGAGCGGTTTGCAGCGCGCGGACCCGGGCTTCGACAGGCTCAGCCCTGGCGGATCTCGGAATGCCTGCCCTCAGCGCGCGGAGTAGCTGTAGCCCCCGTCGCCGCGGCTATAGTCGATCACCGCGCGCACCGTATTCTGCATCAGCGCCATCCGCTGGCCGAGCGGCGCGGCGGTGCGGCGGATCATCACCGACACCGCATAATGGCGCCCGTCGGGCGAGGTCAGCACGCCGATGTCGTTATAGCCGGTTTGGACCGAGCCGAGCACCTGGCCGGTGCCGGTCTTGTGCGCGAGCCGCCAGCCGGGCTGGAGCCCGCCTTTCAGGCGCTGCGCCCCGGTCCGGGTCTGCGACATGATCGAGAGCAGCCGCTCGGTCGAGCCGCGGGAGAGCAGTTCGCCGCGCTGCAGCCGCGCCAGCGCGTCGACGATGCCGAGCGGGGTGGCCCCGTCGACCGGGTCGGCGACATAGCGGTTGAACGCGCTCTGGCGGACGCTCAGCGGCAGCGAGGAGCGCGCCGTGTAGAAGCCCTGGCCGACATATTCGGGGCGCCAGCCGTTGAGCCCGGCAAGCCCGGCCTGGAGCAGGCGCTCGCCCGGGCCGAAGCGAATCCCCTCCAGGCGCTTGCTCCGCAGCATGGCGCGCACCGCCTCCGGGCCGCCGGCGCGGCGCAGGACGAAATCGTTGCAGGTATTGTCGCTCTGGGTCAGCGCGCGGAACATCAGGCTGTTCAGCGTGGTCGTATAGCCGTTCGCGCCGATCTGGGCGGCGATCGGCTGGTGGAAGAGCGTGAGGTCGCTGCGGGTCAGCGTCACGCGCTGATCGAGGTCGAGCATGCCCTGGTCGGCGCGGTCGAACGCGGTCAGCGCGACCCAGAACTTGCTGACGCTCTGCTGCGGGAAGAAGCTGTTGCCGTCGAACGCGGTGGCGAAGCCGGTTTCGACGTCGCGCACGGCGATGCCGACGTCGCCGTTGAAGGCGCGGCCGAGCTCGCCGATGCGGGTCTCGAGGCGGCGTTCCGCCGCGTTGCGGGCGGGCGAGCTTATCTGGGCGGTGCGGACGCGCTGGTCCGGCGCCGGCTGCGCGATGGCGGACGAAGCGGGCACATAAGCGGCGGCGATCGTCGCCAGCATGCCTGCCAGAACCATCGGCCGCAGCCCCGGCTTCGCTCTCACGTGACCGTTCATCCCCAACTTCCCCTCTCTAACGCCTTACTCCCCAACGGGAATCCGACTCTATTAACAGAGTGAATCCAACCACCAGCTTAATTGGGGCACCGATTGGACGAACCGTTGCCGCGCTGCGGCAGGACGAGTCCCGGGCGCCCGTTCAGCGTTGAGACAGTGTAACGTCGCTTGTAGGAGCTGCCGCACCCCCGGAGCCGTTGCATGAAAACCGCCGCGATCCTGTTCGCCTCCACGATCGCCGCTTCATGCCCGGCACTTGCCCAGGAGGCGCCGCCCACCGACCCGGACGCGGCGACCGCGGCGGCCCGCGCCCGCGATCATGTCCACCAGGAAGCGAACGAGGACATCATCGTCACGGCCCCGTTCGTCAGGGACCTCAACATCCTCGCCGGCACGTCGGTGATCTCGGGGACGGAGCTGGTGCGCGAGATGCGCCCGCAGCTCGGCGACACGCTCGCGCGCCTTCCAGGCGTCTCCGCCACCTCCTTTTCTCCCGGCGCATCGCGGCCGGTGCTGCGCGGATTCCAGGGCGAGCGCGTGCGCGTGCTGGTCGACGGCATCGGCTCGATCGACGTCTCCAACACCTCCGCCGACCATGCCGTGACGATCGATCCGATCACCGCCCACCGGATCGAAGTGCTGCACGGCCCGGCGGCTCTGCTGTTCGGCAGCCAGGCGATCGGCGGCGCGGTCAACGTCTTCGACCGCCGGATCCCGCGGCGCACCGCCGAGCCCGCAGAGGACGTTCACGTCGACGCCGTCTTCGCCTACGGCTCCGCGGCCAATGAGCGCAGCGCCGGTGCCGGCGTCGATCTTCCGTTCGACGAGGGCGGCCTCGTCTTCCATTTTGACGGCAGCTACCGCAACACCGACGACGTCCGCATCGGCGGCTTCGTCCTGTCGCCGGCGGCGCGGGCCGAGCAGCTCGCGATCGCGGACGAGGAAGCGGCGGAGGGCCATGCCGAAGAGGCGGCCGAGGCGCGTGCGTTCGCCGCTTTGCGCGGCCGCCTGCCCAACACCGCCACCAGGACCGAGACCGCGGGCGTCGGCCTCGCCTTGCTGCGCGAGAGCGGCAATCTCGGCTTCTCGATCAGCTATTATGGCAGCCGTTACGGCGTGCCGGCGCGACCGGGCGGCGGCCATCACCATGAGGAGGAAGCGGGCGGCACGGGCGGCCATGCCGGGGAGGTCGACGTCAGCATCGATCTCGAGCAGATCAGGGGGGACCTTCGCGGCGAAGTGAAGGTCGGTGGCGGCCTCGTCGACCGAATCCGCGTCCGCGCCGGCTTCGCCGACTATCGGCACACCGAGTTCGAAGGCGAGGAGGTCGGGACGATCTTCCGGACCGAAGGCATGGAGGGCAGGCTCGAGCTCGTCCAGGCGGACCGCGGCGGCTGGCGGGGCGCGACCGGCGCGCAATTCTTCACCCGCAAGCTGACTGCGATCGGGGAGGAAGCCTTCGTTCCCCCCAATAGCTCCGAGCAGATCGCCTTGTTCACGCTCCAGGAGCTGGAGAGGGGCCCGCTCGAGCTCGAAGCGGCGGCGCGCTACGAACGCACCAGGGTCGGCGCCACCACGATCGGTTTCGCGCGCTCGTTCGACGCCTTGAGCTTCGCCGCCGGCGGCTCGTACGAGCTCGCCCGCCGCATCCGCGCCGGGCTCAATCTCTCCCGCGCTGAGCGCGCGCCGTCGCCGGAGGAGTTGCTGTCCAACGGCCCCCATATCGCCACCCAATCCTTTGAGCGCGGCGATCCCGGCCTCGACACCGAGAGCAGCCTCGGCGCCGAGCTCTATGTGCGCGCCGATCGGCCGGGCTACGATCTCACCGCCAGCCTCTTCTACAGCCGCTTCTCGAACTACATCTTTCAGAGCGCGACCGGCGAGGTCGAGGACGAGCTACCGGTGTTCCAGTATCTGCAGCGCGACGCCACTTATTGGGGCTTCGAGCTCGGCGCCTCGGCGACGCTGGCGCGCGCCGGCGGCTTCCGAATCGTCGCCGATACGGTCGCGGATTATGTGCGCGCGACGATCGCGGACGGCGGCGGGCCGGTTCCGCGGATCCCGCCGATGCGCGTGCTCGGCGGGATCGAGGCGCAATCGGCCCGGCTCGACGGGCGACTCGAGGTCGAAAAGACGTTCGCGCAAAATCGCGGCGCGGCGCTCGAGGGCCCGACCCGGGGCTTCACCCTTGTCAACGCCTCGCTCGCCTGGCGGCCCTGGGGGCGGAGCAACCCGAGCAGCATCATCCTGTCGGCGAGCAATATCTTCGACGTCGACGCCCGCCGTCACGCCTCCTTCACCCGCGACTTCGCGCCGCTCGCCGGACGCGACCTGAGGGTCAGCGCGCGCGTCAGCTTCTGACCGCGATGCCGGCGATCGCGATCCTGACCCCGTCGCCGGGCGACCAGGCATTCGGGAGCCGGTGGCGCGACGTGCTCGACTGGAACTTCGAGCCCCTGCGCGATGCCGGTCTCGCTCTCGAGAGCCGCGCGTGGACCGATGCCTGCGACTTGAGCGGCTTTGCGCTCGTCATGCCGCTCCTGGTCTGGGGCTATCACCGCGACCATGATCTCTGGCTCGAGGCGGTCGACCGCTGGGAGTCGGACGGCGTGCGGCTCCTCAACCCGCCGTCGGTGCTGCGCTGGAACGGCGACAAATCCTATGTCGGAAGGCTCGGCGAGCGCGGCGCCCCGGTCGTGCCGACCATCTACTGCGATGGGATCTCCGAGGACGTGCTGCGCGACGCGGCGGCGGCGTTCGGGACGGAGCGGGTCGTCGCCAAGCCCTTGGTCTCGTCGACGGCGTGGCAGACGATCCGCTGGCCCGGCGATCCGATCGGGGAGGGGCCGGACGGCGCGGCGATGGTCCAGCCCTATGTGCCGCGGATCGAAACCGACGGCGAGGTGTCGCTGCTTTATTTCGGCGGCCGCTACAGCCACGCGATCCGCAAGGTGCCGCAGCCGGGCGAGTACAGGGTCCAGCCGGAATTTGACGGCATCATCACCCGCCACGAACCCGCGGCGGACGAGATCGACGCGGCGGAACGGATCCTCGCTGCGGTCGACGAGGACCTGCTCTACGCGCGCGTCGATCTCGTCCGGGGCCGCGGCGGCAGCCCCGCGCTGATCGAGCTCGAGCTGATCGAGCCGGACCTCTATCTCGGCTATGACGAGGCCGGCCGCGCCGCCTGGGCGGATGCCGTGCGGACGGCCGCTTTTGCGTGAAAATTGCTGCACCCGTGCTGCGCAGCATGAACGGCGGGCCGCGGCTTCGTTCACCACTCCTAAAGGGCCCTGTGGATAAATCTGAGTTAAATCTTGCGTCGTGATTCCGGGTGCGCGTATCAAGTGCCCGGGGACGGGAGGGGTCTAATGAGCAGGTTTGTAAAAGAGTTTATTGAAATCAAAGAGTTCACCACGCTCGAAGCGCTCATCGACCAGCTGGTTACACTCCGCGAATCACTCCCCGAAGAGGCCGGCGCCGACGTCAAGCTGCGCGGCGACGACGTGTTCGGGCGGCAACTGTGCGTCTCCTACATGCGTCCGCAGACGGGCCACGAAGTCGATTGCGACGCCCGCTATGCCGACGCCTATCGCGAAAGCCGCGAGCGCGAGCTGCAGCGTCTCCAGGAAGAATTGGGCGTCGTCTGCCGCGCACCGCGCTCAAGGTCGCGCGGGCTGCGGATCGTCGCCTGATCTAGCGCACCCAGGGCACCCGCAGGTTCAGACACCACCCTATGCTTTGGCATGGGGAGGAGCTCACCATTCGGCAAAGTTTCCGTCGCTCGTCCGGAAGACCGGGTTGCGCCAGCGGTGGCGGTCCTTGTGCGATTCACGGACCGCGGCCTCGTCGATCTCGATGCCGAGGCCGGGGCCGGTGGGGATCGCGAGATTGCCTTCGACCGGCGCCAGCGCGTCCTTGTCGGCGCAGTAGGTGAAGAGGTCCGCGCCGACATTGTAGTGGATGCCCAGCGACATCTCCTGGATGGCGAGGTTGGGAGTGCAGGCGGCGAGCTGCAGGCACGACGCCAATGCGAGCGGGCCGAGCGGACAGTGCGGCGCCACCGCGACGTCGAACGCCTCGGCCATGGCGGCGATCTTGCGTGCTTCGAGAAGGCCGCCGCAATGGCTGAGGTCGGGCTGGATGATGTCGACCGCGCCCGAGGTCAGGAACGGCTTGAAGTCCCAGCGCGAATGGAGCCGCTCGCCCATCGCAATCGGGGTGGAGACGAGCCGCGAGATTTGCACGAGGCCTTCCGGATTCTCGGACAGCAGGGGCTCCTCGATGAACAGGAGACCGAGCGGCTCGAGCGCCTTGGCGAGCTGCTTGGCGAGCGGCTTGTGGACGCGGCCGTGAAAGTCGAGCCCGACATCGACGCCCGCCGCCTGCGCCGCCTGGGCTCGCGCGATCACCTCGTCGAACAGGCGCGGCGTGCCGATCCAGTCCATCTCGGCGGTGGCGTTCATCTTGATCGCGGTGAAGCCTTGGGCACGCCGCGCCTGAGCGGCCTCGGCGACGTCGTCGGGCCGGTCGCCGCCGATCCAGGCATAGGCGCGGATATGCTCGCGCACCTTGCCGCCGAGCATCTCCCAGGCGGGCAGGCCGACGACCTTGCCTTTCAAGTCCCACAAGGCCTGCTCGAAGCCGGCGAGCGCCGACATCAGGACAGGCCCCCCGCGGTAGAAGCCACCGCGATAGCCGAGCTGGAAGGCATCCTCGATCCGGAACGGGTCGGCGCCGATGAAACGGTCGCGGAACGCTTCGAACGCGCCGTCCACCGCTTCGGCCCAGCCCTCGAGGCTCGCCTCGCCCCAGCCGATTGCGCCGTCGTCCCTCTCGACTCGCACGAACAGCCAGCGCGGCGCGACGTAGAAAGTCTCGATTCGCCCGATCTTCATGCTCATTCTCCCGGCTCTCGGACGGGCTCGACGCGCCGGCCGGCGGCGTCGTCGTCGCTATATTCGCCGAGCTTCTTGATCGGCACCACCAGGCAGACGCTGAACGCGGGCAGGACGTTGCGCCAGTCCTTGATGAGCTGCTTGTAGGCGATGCCGACGGGGCGGATCTTGCGGTCGAGATCGTAGAGGCCGAGCGGGTTGATGCGGTTGTTCTGCTCGCGCAGCGCGGTATCCCAGTCGACCTGGTCGGTCAGCGAATACCAGGTGAAGCCGACGGTCGGGATGCCGACGTTCCTGAGGCGCAGCACGTTCGCCCATTCCTTCCACAGCCACTTCACCGCCTCGTCGCCATTGGGCCCCTGCGAAAGATTGGTCTCGGTGTGCATCACCGGCACCCGGTAGCGGTTGTAATATTGCCGGGTGATCTCAGAATAGCCGAACGTCTCGCCCGACGCGATCGTGCGGCCGTCGGCGAACACACGATGCTCGTTGGTCCAATAATAATCGTTGCCGAGGATGCAGTGCTGCTTCAGCCGGTGCTGGAGGAAGAAGTGATACTCCTCACGCGTCATGCCGTTGTCCATCAGATACTCATACATCTCGCTGTCGACGCGACGGCCGTAATTGAGGTCGAGCGTCAGGAAGCGCTGCGAGTTGAGCACCTCGGCACGGTGGATGGCGCCGGGGCTGTCGGCGTGGAAATATTCCGAGCTTTCCGACTGGATGAAGATCGCGTCGTGGCGGCGCTTGAGGATCTCGACCATGGCGAGGACGTTCGCCTTGACGATGTTCTTGAGCGCGTTGACGAACGAGCGGTCGTCCTTCGCCTGCTCGTTCCACCAGCCATATTTGGCGGAGAAGGTGGCGCAGATGAACATCTCGTTGACCGGCGTGTAGAGCTGTATCCACGGAAAGCGGTCGGCGAAGGCTCCGGCATAGCGCGCGAACAGCACCGGGAAATCCGGGTTTTGGAAGTTGCCGATCCAGTCCGGGACGCCGAAGTGGCAGAGATCTACGATCGGCGTGATCTCGCGGCGCCGCAGCTCCGCGAATGTCTCGTCGGCGAAGCTCCAGTCGTAGCGCTCGGGGCCGAGCATGGTGCGGTGGAGCGGCGGCCCGTAGCGCAGATACTGGATGCCGATATCTTCCACGCAGTCGAAATCGTCCATCCACCGGTCGTAGTGGAAGGAGGCGGCCATCTGGTCGATGCGGGTGCGGCCGCCGTGGATCGTCGGGATGCTGTTCTCGATCCCGGTCGCGAACATGAAATTGGCGATCGTTCCGCTCCTTGCGGGCTTGAGGCGTGCGCGAGGATTAGCGGCTCGCCGCAGGGTGCGCCACAGGAACGGCGCAATACGGTCTCAGTCCCCGCCGCCGTCCCCGCCGCCGCCGTCCCCGCCGCCGCCGTCCCCGCCGCCGCCGTCCCC
>DASQKE010000227.1:0-11010 GCA_035630675.1 Allosphingosinicella sp. | reverse complement strand
AGAGGATCGGCGCGGTGCTCGCGCCCATATTGCCGCCGACGCAGACCAATCCCAACGAGCTTCCGGACCGGCTCATCGAGCTATGAGCCGCGCGGCGGACGAGCCCGAAGAAACGCTCTGGCAAGGCAGATATCTCGCCGCAAAAAGGCGCGGCAAGTGGGAATATGTGTCCCGCACCCGAGGCGTCAGCGCCGCGGTGATCCTGGCCGTGGACGACGGGCACGTCCTCCTCGTCGAGCAATATCGGGTGCCGATCGGCGCGCGCTGCCTCGAGCTTCCCGCCGGCCTGGTCGGCGACGAGGCGGAAGGCGAGGCGGCGGCCTCGGCCGCGATCCGCGAGCTCGAGGAGGAGACCGGCTACCGCGCCGAGCACATGGTCGACCTGGGCCGATATTTCGCCTCCCCCGGAATGTCGTCGGAGGGCTTCGCCCTGCTGCGGGCGGAGGGATTGACGCGGATCGGCGAGGGCGGCGGGGTGGCGGGCGAGGATATCCTCGTCCACCGCGTCCGGCTCGATCGGGTCGTGGAATTCGTGGCCGCCAAGCGCGGCGAGGGCGCAGCGATCGACGCCAAGCTGCTCCTGCTACTCGCGCCCCTCATGCTTGAGCCAGCCGGCACGCCGCGCGACTGACTCGACGGTGAACTCCTCTTCGGCCTCGGTCCGGCCGGCCATCGAGCGCGTCCAGCTGCGCTCGCCGAGCTCCGCGCCGGCGCAGCGATATTCGGCGATGACGTGGCCATGGCCCTCGGCGCGGACGGTGTGCGCCCGGACCTCCGCGGCAGCGAACTCGTAGGGTCCTTCGGCGGCGTCGAACCCGGAAGCGCGGGCGTCGCCGACGAGGCGTCCGAGATGCGCGCGGCAGCTCGCTGAGTCGCCGAAGCGCTCGCTCGCACGCTGGAACTCGGGTGGTTCAGGAGCCTCGGCGGGCGGCGCGGCGGCGGCGGCGAGGACGAGGGCGATGAGCATCCCGCTTGATCCGGCCCCGAGCGTGAACGCCGGGTGAAGGCTGAGCAATCTCCGGCTAGCGGAAATTGTCGGCGTAGGCCTGGATCCTGAGCTTGGGCGTCGAAGCCGGGACGATGTGGACCTGGACGCCCTCGCGCTCGGCAAAAGCGGTGGCGGCCTCGAGCGTCGGGAAGATGAGCTGGACCTGGTTCTGGGTGTCGGCGCCGCCGGACCAGCCGGTGAGCGGATCGGCGCGACGCGGCGCCCTGGATTCGAACTCGAGCACCCATTCGTCGTGGAGGGCGCGGCCCGCGGTCATCGCGTTGCGGTAGCGCTGGTAGATCCGTGCGGCCATGTTCGCTCCTAGGCCCAAGCACGCGGCCGAATCAACCGCCGCTCGCGTGCCACCCTTGCGGCGGACGCGGAAAGGGATCATCCTCCAACCGGGAGGAAAGCGGCGATGCTCGAGATGATCATGCTGTTGGCGGCCGCGTCCGGGGAGCCGGCGGTCCCCGAAGCGCGCGAGGAGCCGCCGATCGACGTCCGCGGCTCGCGGATGATCTGCCGCCAGGTCTATTCCTCGGCCGAGAGCCGGCTCAACCGCCAGCGCGTCTGCCGCAGCTCGGCCGAGTGGGACGAGATCCGCGACCAGGCGGCCGAGTTCCTCGCCGACATGCCGCGCCGCAACCCCCGCTCGGCGGGTCGGACGATGGCGAACCCGATGGACGGGAACTGGTAGGAAACGCGCACCGCGCGTGACGTCGCGCCGCCGCCACGCGGTGGGCGCGCAAACGACTCATCGCTCAGAAAAAACGCTTCGTCCCCGGCGTCCGGGCCGCTGAATCGGGCGTGCCAGAGGGGGACATCGGGTCCCGACGGCCTCCGTTCATCGCAAGTTTATGAAACTTCTCCGACTTTCGGCGCGTTGGGCGGCCAAGCAGTTCGAGAAGGAGCCGTGTAATGGCGACGAGCATTTTGGAAGCACGCGGCGGAAGCCTCATCCCCCAGCCGAGCCAGCGCGGTTATCATATCGTCTATCGCGGCGACGAGGCCAATTACTGCCCCGGCTGCGGCCGCACGCACTGGTATATCGGCCGGCTGATGGCGGAATGCGCCTTCTGCGCGACCGCGCTGCCGCTCGAGAATGCGTCGCTGGTCGCCGGCGGCCAGATCGTGCGCCACGTGCGCCGCAGCGGCTGCGCGCCGATCGAGGCGTTCGCGGCCTGAGTTAGGGGTTCCCGACTTCCCGATCCAGGATCACGAGGCGGGGCGCCTCCGCACCGGCACGTTGACGTTGCACAGATCGACGCCGCCGGCGGCCCGGTTGAAGAAGGTGCCGCCGCGGTTGGCGCGGCCGGTGACGTAGGCCGTGAAGGCGGTGCCGTCGCTTCGCAGCACCTCGAACGCGGGGCGTTCGGCCGCCGGCACGTCGGCGCCGATCCGGATACGGACGATCCGCACCGGGCGCTCGCCGGCTTCCGTATTGTAGAAGCCGAGATTGCCGGTGCCGCGCGGGCGGGCGGCAAGCGCCCCCATGCCCTCGATCACCCGGCCGACGGTGGCGATGTTGAGATCGAGATGGCGCGGCGCGTGGCCGATGACCGCATAGAGTTCGCCCGCCGTCCCCGTATCCGGCGCGAGATCGCGGCCCGCGCCGACGCTGCCGTAGCAATGGGTCAGCCAGGCGCGGCCGCTCTCCGGATCCCATGCGACCGGCCAGCCGTCGGCGTGGCCGACCCGCGGTGCATAGCTGTCGGGGAAGCCGAGCGGACGCAGCGAGAGGCCCTCCATCGGCCGGTCATATTCGGGCGGGGGCGTGCGGACCACGCCCGGCGGCAGCGGGTTTTCGGCATCGCCATTCCCCCACTGGACGACATAATTGTCCTGGACCCGGTAGATGGTCGCCTCGTTCCACCAGCCCGCGCGCGCGAAAGCGCGGATGTTGGCGACATGGATCGGCGCGAAATCCGCCGCCAGCTCGACCGCCACCCGGCCGCCATCCGCAAGCTCCATCAGAAGGAGATTCTCCGGGGCGACCGGGCGCCAGTCGGCCGCTGTCGATGCCGCGATCACCTCCGCCGGCTCGCGCGCGCCGGTGACCGGTGCGGGGCGCCAGAGCGTGGAGCGCGCGGATTGCTCGAGCGCGTCGTCGCGATCGACCTGGACGCAGGCGGACAGGGTGAAGGCGGCGAAAGCGGCGGCGAGAGCGAAGTGGCGCATATTCTGTTCCCCTGGCTGGCGCGCGACTGTCGCCGGGGAGGCCGCGCGGATCAAGCTCGGACCGCGCGGCGGGGAGGCGCGAGGGAGCCTTACCTCATTTGCGGCTGCGCGGGGCGGGGGAACGCTGGACGAGACGGATGCGCTCTCCGGTTACCTCGTAGAGGCGCTCGGGCCGCGCGATCCCGACAATCACCGGCATTCGAGCGGTGATCGCGTTGAACACGTGGATTTCGGTCGGGACCGGATCGAGCAGGTGAGTGACGACCATGGCGGTGGGCGCGCCGCCGACGGGAACGCCCCGGCGCGGGTCCATGGTCAGGCAGGAATTGGTGAAGGCGCGCTCATTGCTCACTCGGCCGTCGGCGGCGACGGTCAGGCGGTAATGCCCGCCGAACGGATATTCGCCGGTGCGGGTCTGCGGGGTCAGCAAATAGACCAGGACGGGAGCGTCCGCCGTGGGCGGCGGGATGACGGCGGTGTTGAAGATCGTCCCGGCGCAGGGGCGCCGGCGCGTCGAGGAGGCGGCTGCGTCGCGCGCGGCGACGAGGCGGCGCTGGAACGGCGTCAGTGCCGGGCGCGCGTCGGCGGGAAAGACCTCGCTCGAGACGATGCGGTGGCGCTCGACCCGCGCGCGGTAGAAGGCGAAAGGTGCGTCGGCCGGCCCGCCGTAAAACAGCACATCGAGAGCATCGCCGGCGCGTTCCACGACATAGCCGCGGAGGCCGATGCTCTCGAAATTCGGCATCTTCGCCCTGAGATCGTCGGTCGCGACCCAGGCCGCGCGGTCGACCGCGAACAATATTCGGCCGCGGGCAAGCGCGAGATCGATCGCCGCCTGCTCGCTCCGCGACTGGGCGGAAAGCGGCGCGGGCAGGCCGGCGAGCAGGAGAGCGGCGAGGGCGGGAAAGCGCAGCATCGGGGTTCCTTCGAGAGCCCGGCCATGCTGCACCCGGCCCGACGGAAGGATCAACCCCCAATCAATGGCTTAGCCTGAAGCCTTGATCGCTACCAGATGCGGACTCGCTGCTCGGGCGGAAGATAGAGCCGGTCGCCGGGCTGGACGTTGAACGCGCGGTACCAGGCGTCGACGTTGCGGACGATGCCGTTCACCCTGAATTCGGGCGGGCTGTGCGGATCGGTGAGCAGCCGCTCGCGCAAAGCGTTCGGCCGGATGTTCGACCGCCAGGCCTGGGCGAAGGCGAGGAAGAAGCGCTGGTCGCCGGTGAGGCCGTCCACCACCGCCGGCTCGCCATGCTGGGCGACGTGGCGGCGATAGGCGGCATAGGCCATTTCGAGGCCGCCCAAGTCGCCGATATTCTCGCCGAGCGTGAGCTGGCCGTTGACCTTCTGGCCGGGGATGCCGTCATATTGGTTGAACTGCTCGACGAGCCGCTGGGTGCGCTGGGTGTAGCGCTCGCCCGCCGCCGGGGTCCACCAGTCGCGGAACCGGCCCTGGGCGTCGAAGCGGCGGCCCTGGTCGTCGAAGCCGTGGCCGATCTCGTGGCCGATGATCGCGCCGATGCTGCCGTAATTGACCGCCGGATCGGCGGCGGGATCGAAATAAGGCGGCTGCAGGATCGCGGCCGGGAAGGTGATCTGGTTCGACAGCGGCGAGTAATAAGCGTTGATCGTCTGCGGCGTCATCGCCCAGAGCGAGCGGTCGACCGGATCGGGCAGGCGCGAGAGCTGCAGGTTCCAGGCGAACTCGCCGGCGCGCAGCATGTTGCCGATAATGTCGCCGCGATCGACGCGCATCGCCGAATAATCGATGAAGCGCTCGGGCCCGCCGATGCGGGGATCGAAGGCCTCGAGCTTCTCGAGCGCCTGGGCGCGGGTCGCATCGTCCATCCATTCCAGAGTCGCGAGCCGCTCGGCGAAGGCGCCGCGCAGGTTCGCGATCAGCTCCGACATCTGGCGGCGGCTCTCGGCCGGGAAGTGGCGCTCCATGTAGATCCGCCCGACCGACTCGCCGAGCGCGCCGTTGACGATGTCGAGGCCGCGCTTCCAGCGCTCGCGCTGCCGCTCCACGCCGCGCAGGGTGCGCGAATAGAAGTTGAAGTTCGCCTCGTCGAAGGCGCGCGGCAGGAAAGGCGCGGCGCCGTTCAGCGAGTGGAAGGTCATATAATCCTTCCAGGTCTGCAGCGGCACGCTCTCGAGCATCGCGCCGATCGCGGTGATCGCGGTGGTCTGGCCGGCGATCACGGTCTCGACGCGGCCGAGGCCGTGCTGCTCGAGCCAGGGCGTCCAGTCGAACTGCGGCGCGAGCGTTGCGAGCTGGGCGCGGTTCATCGGGTTGATCAGCTGGCGCACGTCGCGGCTGCGCTCGGGCGTCCAGTGCGCCTCGGCGATCTGGCGCTCGAGCGCGATGATACGGTCGGCCCGCGCCTCGGGGTCGGCGATGCCGGCGAGGCGGTGGAGCTGGACGATGTAGGCGCGATAGGCGGCGCGGGCGCGCTCGAAGGTCTCGCCGTCGCGCAGGTAATAATCGCGGCCGGGCATTCCGAGCCCGCTTTGGCCGGCGAAGGCGACGTAGCGGGTCGGATCGGCCGGGTTGGGCAGGATGCCGATGCCGACCGGCGACATGAAGCCCGGCGTCGCGAACAGGCGCAGCAGATCGGCGCGGCTGCGCACCGCTTCGATCCGGCCGAGATAGGGCCGCAGCGGCGCCAGGCCGCGCGCTTCGATGCCGGCCTCGTCCATGTAGCTCGCATAGAGATCGGCGACCTGGCGGTCGGCCGGGCTGGAGCTGCGGCCCGCGGTCTCGAGGATCGCCCTCTGCTGCTGCTCGAGCTCCTCGGCGAGGACGACGCCGACGCCGTAGGAGGTGCGCTCGGGCGGGATCGGGTGGGCGCGGAACCATTTGTTGTTGGCGTGGCGCCAGAAATCGTCGCCCGGCTTCACGGCGGGGTCGCGCGCGTCGAGGTCGACGCCCCAGGCGCCGTAGCGCGCCTTGGCGGCCGGGCGGGCGGCGGCGGCGGGATCGGCGGCGGGCTGGGCGACAAGCGGCGCAGCGCCGGCGAGAAGCAGCGCCGTCGCCAGCGCCACACGGTTCTTCGACATCGGATATTCTCCCCAGCGGCTGGATTAAGCCAGCAGCGACAATGATTTGTCCTCGCGCGCTGATGAAGCCGGCTTCGACGAGGCGCAACGGGAATTCGACGGGCAGCGCCGAATTCGCAACAACGATCAATGCCCTTGCCGCGCCCGGACCGGCAGTGCACGGATGAGGGGCATGTCTCTTGAATTAAGCCAGGCCGCCGGGATCGAGGCGCTGAGGCCGGTCCTCGAAACCGTGCTCGACGCGGTGGTGGTGATGCGCCGCGACGGCAGCGTCGCCGCCTGGAACCGGGTCGCCGAACGCACCTTCGGCTGGACCGAGGCCGAGGCGATGGGGCGGGCCATGTCCGAGCTCATCGTCCCCGAGCGGTTCCGCGAGCCGCATTGCAGCGGCCTCGAACGCTACAACCGGACCGGCGAGGAGCGCGTGCTCAATCGGCGCATCGAGATCGCGGCGATGCGCAAGGACGGCACCGAAATCCCGGTCGAGCTCTCGATCACCACCGCCGTGTCGGTCCGCGAGACCGTGTTCATCGGCTTTTTGCGCGACATTTCGGAGCGGCGCGCGGCGGAGCGGCGGCTGGAGCGCCAGGCGCGCGAGACCCAGCTTTTGTTCGAGATCACCAGCATGGCCACGGAGACAGGCTCGTTCGAGGAGGCGCTGAGGGCCTGCCTCGCCGCGATCTGCCAGCTGACCGGCTGGCCGGTCGGCCACGCGCTCGTCCTGAAACGGAGCGGCGCGCCGGAGCTGGTCTCGACCGGCGTCTGGCACGAGGACCAGCCCGGCAGCGCCGACCCGCTTCGCGAGGCGACGGCGGGAATAAGCTTCACCCACGGCGTCGGCGTCCCCGGCCGCATGGTCGCGACCGGCGAGCCCGCCTGGGTCTCGGACACCGACGTCGATCCCTTCTTCGTGCGCAAGGGCCTGGGCTTCGGCGCCGCCTTCGGCTTCCCGGTCAAGAGCGAAGGCCGGATCATCGCCGCGCTCGAATTCTTCTCGCACGAGACCGCGCCGCCCGACGCCGAGCTGATGCTGACGGTGCGCACGCTCGGCGAGCAGGTCGGCCGGGTGCTCGAGCGCAAGCGCACCGAGGAGCATCAGCGGCTGCTCCTCAACGAGCTCAATCACCGGGTGAAGAACACGCTTGCCGTCATCCAGAGCATCGCCTCGCAGACGTTCCGCGGCGAATCGGCGGCGCCCGAGGCGAGGAAGGCGTTCGAGAGCCGGCTGACCGCGCTCGCCGGCGCGCACGATCTGCTCACCGGCCGCAACTGGGAGGCCGCTCCGCTCAGCCAGGTGATCGAGCGCGCCGGCATCGGTTGCGGCGCCGGCTCCGAGCGGGTGCGGATCGAGGGAGAGGATATCGAGCTGCCGCCGCGCACCGCCGTCTCGATCGCGATGGCGCTCCACGAATTGTGCACCAACGCCGTCAAATATGGCGCGCTGTCGAACGAGGTCGGCCTGGTGACGGTGCGCTGGAGCATATCCGGGCGGGGGGACGAGCGCCGGCTGCGTCTGGAATGGATCGAGGAAGGTGGGCCGCCGGTCGCGCCCCCGGCGCGGCGCGGCTTCGGCAGCCGAATGATCGAGCGCGGCCTCGCCTCCGAGCTCGGCGGCACGGTCGCGCTCGAATTTCACCCCGAGGGCGTGCGCTGCCTGATCGACGCGCCGCTGCCGGCGGCCGGGGGCGACGAGCCCTCGGTGTCCTAGCGGCCGGGGCCCGGCGGGGGAGTCTGGGCGCCGCCGACCATGCCGATGCGGCCTCGCGCGACCGTCCACAGCCGGCTCGGCTCGCCGGTCGCGACCAGCAGCGGCCGGTTCATCCACAGCGAGAGGAAGACGTGGATCTCGGTCGGCAGCGGATCGAGCAGATGCGTGACCGCGAGCGGGCGCGCCGGGGCCGCATTTCCGGTCACCGGCACCGTCTCGGACGGCGCTTCGAGATCGAGGCAGCGATTGGTGAAGGCGCGGGTGGACCCGACGGTACCGTCCGGCGCGACGGTAACGAGGAAGTGGCCGCCGAGCGGAAACCGGCCGCGCTGGGTCTGCGGCGAGAGCTTGTAGACCTCGATCGGCGCCTCGGCGGACGCAGGCGGGATCACGAAAACGTTGAAGTCGCCGGAGCAGGGCTGCCGGTCGACTCCGGCGACGGCGGATCGCGCCGCGGCCATGCGCCGCTGGACGGCATCGAGCGGCGGACGATCGGCGCCGGCGAACACCTCGCCCGCAGCGACCCGCCCGCCGACGACCTGGCCGCGATAGGCCGCCACGGGTCCCTCCGGCCCCTCGGCATAATAGACGACGGCAAGCCCTTCGCCCTCGGGCGCCGCGACCCAGCCGCTGATCCCGGCGGCCGCGGGATCGGGGATGCGCGCCAGCATGTCCTGGGTGGTCAGCTGTGCCGCGCGCGCGAGCTCGAACAATTGCACGCCCCGCTGGGCGGCGACGACCAGCCGCTGCCGCTCCTCGGCGGTCGGCGGCGGTGCCGGCGCGGGCGCGGCTGTGGACGGGGCGGGGGCGGGCGGTGGCGCCTGCTCCTGCGCGCCGGCTGCCGTCGCTGGGACGGCGACAGCGGAGATCGCCGCAAAATGAAGCCAATACTGACGCATCGCCTTGTTCCTCTTCGAGAATTTGCCCGGCAATCTTAGCTGCCGCGAAGCAGCCCCGGCAAGCGCGGGCGCGCCGGTGCGATCCATGAACGCCGCGTCATGGCTCGCGGGTGAACGCGCCAGGGCCCTAGAGCGCGATCGCGACGGTCTTGAGCTCGGTATAGGCTTCGACGCCGTAGCGGCCGCTTTCCCGGCCGTAGCCGGACTGCTTGAAGCCGCCGAACGGGAGCGCGACATCGGCCGCGGCGGGGACGTTCCCCCACACCATGCCGGCCTTCAGCTTGGCGGCGAGCCTGTGCATCGCCGAGACGTCGCGGGTCCAGATGGTCGCGGCGAGGCCGTAGCTGGTGTCGTTCGCCGCGCGCGCGACGTCGTCGATGTCGTCGAAGCGGGTCGCGGTGAGGACGGGCCCGAAAATCTCCTCGCGCACGCAGCGCATCTCAGGCTTCACGTCGACGAGGATGGTCGGCTCGACGAAATAGCCGCCGTCG
This sequence comes from Allosphingosinicella sp., assembly GCA_035630675.1. Classification (GTDB taxonomy): domain Bacteria; phylum Pseudomonadota; class Alphaproteobacteria; order Sphingomonadales; family Sphingomonadaceae; genus Allosphingosinicella. Next base: position 1,686 of record DASQKE010000227.1, on the reverse strand, counting down.
GAGCCGGGGGTCCCGCCGCCGAACATCACCGACGCTCCCTCCTTGCGGCCCGATTCGATGAAGGAGAGGACGCGCTCCTGCTGCTCGTCGGAGACGAGGGGCCCCATCATCGTGTCGGGGGCGAGGCTGGGCCCGACCTTCCAGCCGGCGGCGTTGGCGGCGACGGCCTCGAGCAGGCTGTCGAAGATGTCGCGATGCGCGAACAGGCGCGAGCCGGCGATGCAGACCTGGCCCGAATTCATGAAGATCGACATCGCCGCGCCGCGGGCGGTCTTCGCCACGTCGATGTCGGGAAGCACGATCACCGGCGACTTGCCGCCGAGCTCGAGGGTCACGCGCTTCAGGGTCTCGGCCGCGTTGCGCGAGATGAGCTTGCCGACCTCGGTGGAGCCGGTGAAGGCGATCTTGTCGACGTCCGGATGCCGGACCATCCGGTCGCCCGCGGTCTCGCCGAGGCCGGTGACGACGTTGACGACACCCGCCGGGAAGCCGGCTTCGGCGACGAGGTCGGCGAGCCGGAGCGCGGTCAGCGGCGTCTGCTCGGCGGGCTTGAGGACGAGCGTGCAGCCCGCGGCGAGCGCCGGTGCGATCTTCTGCACGGCCATCATCATCGGGAAGTTCCAGGGCACGATCTGCGCGCAGACGCCGACCGGCTCGCGGCGGACGTAGGCGTGGACGGTCCCGGCCGGGAAACCGGCGGGCTCGATATGCTCGCCCGAAAGCTTGGTCGCCCAGCCGGCGGCATAGCGCAGGGTGTCGGCGCATTTGGGGATGTCATAGCCTTGGCTCGCGGCGCGCGGCTTGCCGTTGTCGATCGATTCGAGCTCGGCGAGATCGGCGAGATTGGCCTCGATGAGGTCGGCGAGGCGCTCCATCAGCCGGGCACGGCGGGCCGGCGGCAGCCCGGTCCAGCGTCCGTCGTCGAACGCCCGGCGCGCCGCGGCGACGGCGCGGTCCACGTCTGCGTCCGAAGCGTCGGCGATGGTCGCGATCCTCTTGCCGGTGGAGGGATCGAAGACGTCGATCGTCTTGCCGTGGGTGGAGGCCACCCATTCGCCGTCGATGAAGAGGGCGGGGGCGCGCGTCAGGGCGGAGCGGGCGGCTTCGGAATAATCGGGCTGCGCGGCGATGCGGGTCTGCTCGTTCATAGGCTCGGTCCCTCTAGAATTGTTACGACCTATAGCGCGGGCGCGGGGCCCCCTCCACCACCCTTCGGGCGGTCCCCCTCCCCGTTCCGGGGAGGAACTTAAGCCAGGATTTTTCTCGCCGTCTCCACCGTGCGTTCGGAGGCTTCCGGCCGGGGCGGGGCGTCGAGGCCGTGCTGGACGGCGGGGCGGGCGGCGATCGCGGCCATCCAGCGCTGGAGGTGGTCCAGGCCCTCGATGGAAATGCCTGGCCATTCGTGGGTGCGCGCCCAGGCGAAATTGGCGATGTCGGCGATCGAATAATCGCCGGCGAGCCACTCATGGTCGCGCAGGTGCGTGTCGAGCACTTCGAACAGCCGCCGCCCCTCGCGGCGATAGCGCTCGATCACGCTCGGGATCTGCTCGGGGAAATAGCGGGTGAAGACATTGGCCTGGCCCATCATGGGCCCCAGGCCGCCCATCTGGAACATCAGCCACTGGACGACTCGGCTGCGGCCGGTCGGGTCCGCCGGAATCAGCCGCCCGGCCTTTTCGGCGAGGT
>DASQKE010000226.1:0-5641 GCA_035630675.1 Allosphingosinicella sp. | reverse complement strand
GGTCCCGCCAGGCGCACGCCGAGCGCGTAGGAGCGCTTGAGGTGCATCCTGGCGTAGTAGAAGCCCTTGAGCAGGAAGGGCTGATGCGTGCACAAGAGCACGCGATCCGCGGTCAGCGGGCCGTGGGCAGTGTCGACCACGCAGGGCGAAGCGTCGCGCACGTCGATCGCCGGCGTCTCCTCGAAGACGTGGCTGCCGTCGCCCGGGATGGTCGCGGCGAGGCCGGCGACATATTTCACGGGGTGGAACTGCGCCTGATCGTCCCAGAGCATCGCGGCCAGCACCGCGAACGGCAGGCCGATGTCGCCGCGCACGAACGAGGCGGGAAGGCCGAGCCTGCGCGCGAGCTCGACCTCCTTCTCCAGCTTCGACACCCAGCTCTCGTCGTCGGTCCAGACGAAAGCCGGCATCGGCTCGATGTCCGCGTCGATGCCATATTGCGCAGCGAGCTGCAGGATCCGGCCGATCCCCGCCTCCTGGGCCTCCGCATAGAGCCGGGCCTTGTCCTCCCCGAACTTGCTCTCGAGCGTCTGGTAGAGAAGGCCGTGCTGCGACGTCATCTTGGCAGTCGACTTGCCGGTCACCTGCCGACCGACCCGCCGCGCCTCGATCACCGCGACCTTCAGCCCCTGGTCCTTCAGGAGGCGCGCGGTCGTGACCCCGACGATGCCGCCGCCGATCACCGCGACGTCCACGTCGAGGTCGCCGGAAAGCCGCGGAAAGGCCGGGACGTCGGCGGTCTCGTTCCAATAGGTCCGGTTCGGCTGCGCCACGTCTGCCATCGCTCGCTCCAATCTTTTGTCGCTTCGAAGACGCGAGGCGGTGCTGCAGGTTCCGCCTTGGCGCTTGAAAAGCACGCGCTTCGCTGTAGCGATGCGGCCGGGTCGCCGGCGGAGAGTAAAATGATGAGATCGATCGGGAATTTCGGCTTGGCGCTTGCGTTGGCCATGACCGCGCTCACGCCGTCGCGGGCTCAGGAGCCGGCTGCCCCTGACGCGGCCGACGCCCGGCAGCAGGAGCGCTCCGAGCGATTCTATATGACGCTCTGGTGGGTGCAGCCGAGCGAGGAGCCGCTGGGCCGCAAGACCGTCCGCGACGGCGACTATGTGATGCGCACCCGGCTGCTGCCGCCGAGCCTGATCCGGCTGAGCGCGGACGCTGTGGCGGCGCGCGGCGCTCGGATCGTCCTGCCCGCCGGCAGCCAGCTCTTCGGCCTTTCGACCGGCGGGCCGCCGATCTGGTGCGCGCTGCCGCGCCGCAGCACCGGCGCCAGCGTCGGCGGCTCGCTGCTCGGGGGTCTCGTCGGCCGCCGCGCCCCCAGCCAGCTCTGCCTCGTCGATCTCGACCGCGACGGCCGCCTCGACGCCTTTTTCTCCGCGAGCAGCCCGGTGGGGGGCGTCCCCAATTTCAGCGGCAACCGCCCGCGCAACCCAAATCCGCTGGCGCCCACAGCCTTCGAGCGGCTCGAGCCCGAGCAGATCGAGACCGATTATTATGTCGGCATCCGCTACGAGGGCCTGTCGACGCTCCGCGCCAATCCCTATTTCTCGATCAGCTTCGGCCACGAGCGCAACCGCACGAGTCTTACGGAGACGGTCTCGCCGCAAGGTGGCGTCGTCGACGCGCTCGGCGGCGAGTTCGCGATCGTCCGGCGCGACGGCGAGACGCTCGAGGTCGACATCCGCCGCAATCTGCCGCGCCGCCCGTTCCACGTCATGCGGACGGTCAGCTACCGCTGATCGGCTCCAGCACCGTATCGCGCGCCTGCGGGAGGGTTTCCGGGAAATCGAGCGTGAAATGGAGGCCGCGGCTTTCCTTCCGCGCCAGCGCCGAGCGGACGATGAGATCGGCGACCTCGACGAGGTTGCGAAGCTCGACGAGGTCCGGGGTCACCCGGAAGTGGCGGTAATAGTCCTGCGTTTCCTGCCGCAGCAGGCCGACGCGGTTGCTGGCCCGCTCGAGCCGCTTGGTGGTGCGGACGATGCCGACATAGTCCCACATGAAGCGCCTTATCTCGCGCCAATTGTGCTGCACGACCACCTCTTCGTCCGAATCGGTGACCCGGCTCTCGTCCCAGAGGCGGATCGGCGGCGGGGGCGGAAGGTCGGCGAGCCGGGCGTTGATCGCCTCGGCGGCGGCGACGCCGAAGACCAGGCATTCGAGCACCGAGTTGGAGGCCAGCCGGTTGGCGCCGTGGAGGCCGGACTGGGTGACCTCGCCGGCGGCGTAGAGCCCCTCGAGGTCGGTCGCGCCGTCGAGCCCTACCACCACGCCGCCGCACGTATAATGGGCGGCGGGGACCACCGGGATCGGCTCCTTGGTAACGTCGATGCCGATGTCCGGCTCGGCGAGCCGCGCGGCGATGGTCGGGAAGTGGGCGCGGATGAAGTCCGGGTCGCGGTGCGAGATGTCGAGATGGACGAAATCGAGGCCGAGCCGCTTCAGCTCATGGTCGATCGCGCGTGCGACGATGTCGCGCGGGGCGAGCTCGGCGCGAACGTCGAAGGCCGGCATGAAGCGCTCGCCCGTGCCGGGGATCTCTAGGCGCCCGCCCTCGCCGCGGACCGCCTCGGTGATCAGGAAGCTCTTGACCTCGGGGTGGAACAGGCAGGTCGGGTGAAACTGGGCGAACTCCATGTTGGAGACCCGGCAGCCGGCCCGCCAGGCCATGGCGATGCCGTCGCCGGTCGAGCCTTTGGGGTTGGTCGAATAGAGCCAGGCGCGACTCGCCCCGCCGGTCGCCAGCACGGTGGCGCGGGCGGTCAGCGTCTCGACGCGGCCGCTGGCGCGGTCGAGCGCGTAGAGCCCCCACACGCGCCGTTCGTGCGAACCGGACTCGGCATGCCGCCCGGTGACGAGGTCGATCCCGACCATGTCGGGAATGAGCGTGATGTTGGGATGCTCGCGCGCGGCCTTCTCCAGCGCCTGCTGGACCGCGCGGCCGGTCGCGTCGGCGACATGGACGATGCGCCGGTGACTGTGACCGCCCTCGCGGGTGAGGTGCCAGCCGGCCTCGGCGCCGCGGTCGAACGGCACGCCCAATGCCGCCAGCCGCTCGATCGCCGCGGGCGCGCTGCCGACGACATATTCGACCGCCTCGCGGCGGTTGAGCCCGGCACCGGCGGTAATGGTGTCCTCGACATGGCTCTCGAACGTATCGCCCGCTTCGAGCACCGCCGCGATCCCGCCCTGGGCGTAGGCGGTCGAGCCCTCCGAAACGCTCCCCTTGGCGAGCACCGCGACGCGCAGGCCTGGATCGAGCGCCAGCGCCGCCGACAGCCCGGCCGCGCCGGAGCCGATGACGAGCACGTCGAAGTCGCGGCTCACGTCACCGCCCCTCCGCTAGGGCTGAGCCGGTCGAAGCCCGGGGTCCCGCGCACCGCAATCCGCCCCCTTCGACGCCGCCTGCGGCGTCGCTCAGGACAGGCTTCGACAGGCTCAGGGCTAGCGGCCGTATTCCGACCCAATTGCTTACCCACCGCTCGCCCGCGTGAGATTCAGGAACACATCCTCCAGGTCCGGGTCGCGGGTAGTGACGTCGACGATCCCGAGCCCCTCGCTCTGGAGCGCCGCCAACACCTCTCCGGCATTGACCCGGTCCTTGCGGTAGGTGATCGAGACCGTCCGCTCGCCGACCATCTCGATCTTGTCGAAGCAGGGCGCGACCGGCAATGCCGCGATGTCGCGGTCGACCGTCACCACCACCGCTTTCTCCTGCGTCATGCCGACCAGAGCGCGGGTCTCCTCATTGGCGATCAGCCGGCCGTGATGGATGATCCCGATCCGATCGCAGAGCGCCTCGGCCTCCTCGAGATAGTGGGTGGTCAAGACGATGGTGACGCCGCCGCGGTTCAGCTCGCGCACATAGTCCCAGAGCTGCTGGCGAAGCTCGACGTCGACGCCGGCGGTGGGCTCGTCGAGCACCAGGATCGGCGGCGCGTGGACCATCGCCTTGGCGACCATCAGCCGCCGCTTCATGCCGCCAGACAAGGTGCGCGAATAAGCGTCGGCCTTGTCCTCGAGGCGGACAGCGCGGAGCAGCTCGGCGGTGCGCCGCTCCGCCTTGGGGACGCCGTAGAGCCCGGCCTGGATCTCCAGCGTCTCGGCGGGCGTGAAGAAGGGGTCGAACAGGATTTCCTGGGGCACGATCCCGATCGAGACCTTGGCGTTGCGCGGGTGTTTGTCGATGTCGAAGCCCCAGATCGTCGCCGAGCCGCCGGACTTGTTCACGAGCCCGGCGAGGATGTTGATCATCGTCGACTTGCCGGCGCCGTTCGGCCCCAGCAGGCCGAAGATGCCGCCGCGCGGGATTTCGAGGCTGACCCCCTCGAGCGCGCGCTTGCCGCCCCGATAGGTCTTTTCGAGGTCGCGGATCGAAATGGCGGCTTCGCTCATGGCGGCGCCCTAGCGGCTGATGAGTCGATTGTCTGCCACATGCCGCTTCGCTAAGGCGCCCGGCATGGCGAGCGATCCCGGCGCACCCGAAACCTCTTACGTCACGATCCCGCGCGTCGCCTGCGACGGCGCCAGCGAGACGCACCCCGCCTTGGGCCACCCGCGCGTCTACCTCCAGATCGACGAGCAGGGCTATGTCGAATGCGGCTATTGCGACAAGCGCTTCATCCTGAAGGGCGGCCCGGCAGACGCGGGCTGAAAAGACCAGCGTCTGCCCAAGCCGTCATCCCGGCGAAGGCCGGGATCTCAGGGGGTGAAAAACGCAGGTGCCAGTGGAGCCCTGCATAACGGCTTCTGCGAACTTTCCCTGAGATCCCGGCCTTCGCCGGGATGACGGCACTGGCACACGCCCCTATATCCCCCCCATGACCATCCCCGCCGATCCGCGCCGCTTCCTCTATCGTCCCGACGGGCTCGATCCGGACGCCGCGAAGCGGCTCACCGCACAGGCGCTCGCCGGGTGCGACGACGGCGAGCTTTACCTGCAATATACGGCTTCGGAGAGCTTCGCGTTCGACGACGGGCGGCTGAAGACGGCCGATTTCAATACCCAGGCCGGCTTCGGCCTGCGCGGCGTCTCGGGCGAGACCACCGCCTTTGCCCAGGCCAACGAGCTGAGCGAAGCCGCGATCCGCCGCGCGGCGGAGACGATGTCGGTGCTCGATCCGACGGGCGCGCCCCGCGCCGGGCCACCGCGGCGGACCAACGCGACGCTCTACACGGCGTCCGATCCGCTCAATCTGGTGCCGTTCGCCCGCAAGGTCGCGCTCTGCCAGCAGATCGACGCCGCCGCCCGGGCCCGCGACCCGCGAGTGGAGCAAGTCAGCGTCTCGCTGGTCGGCAGCTGGAGCGTGGTCGAGATCGTCCGCGCCGACGGCTTCGTCGCCACCGACGTGCGCCCGCTGGTGCGGCTCAACGTGTCTATCGTCGCCAAGCAGGGCGAGCGCCGCGAAACGGGCAGCTTCGGGATGGGCGGGCGCTATCTCTACGACCGCTTGTTCGAGCCGGCGACGTGGAACCGCGCGATCGACGCGGCGCTGGCGCAGGCGCTGGAAGGCGCCTCGGTCAAGGACGCCTCGTCGGAGGTGGCCGAGCGCCTCGGCCTGCCGCGCCGCCAGGTCTGCGCCCGCGCGCTGGACCTCGCGCGGCCGCGATGAGCCCGTGCTCATGAAATCGGGCGGCGCCG
>DASQKE010000225.1:0-30907 GCA_035630675.1 Allosphingosinicella sp. | reverse complement strand
GGCCTCGTCATCCTGCTCTGCCTGTTCATGATCGGCAGCGCGATCTTCGCGCGCGGGGATCCCGAACGGCCGGGAATCGGCTGCGCGCTGCTCGCCGTCGTCGTCGCCTACTTCGCCTGGTTCGGCGTTATCGGGGATTGAAGGCCGGCTACCCAGCCGGCTTGGAAAATCGGCTCGAAAAGCCTATCTAAGCCTCTGACAACTCACCCGGAACGGGAGCCTCTCATGGCCGGCGGATGGTCGCGCGACGGCGCGGTGCAGGATCAGATCGACGACACCGTCAAGGACGCGGTGCTGGCGGCGCGGGCGCGGTTGCCGGCCGGCGAGGGCGAGACCCATTGCGTCGAATGCGGGGACGAGATCCCCGAGCGCCGGCGCGCGGCGGTGCCCGGGGTCATCACCTGCGTCGCCTGCCAGTCGGGCCGCGACGCGCGCAACGTCGCGGTCGGGATCAATCGCCGCGGCAGCAAGGACAGCCAGCTGCGGTAAAGTCCTAGCGCCGCTCGAGGCTCGGATCGTCCGCGGGGAGCACGCTCGGCTCGCCGCCGGCGATCACCGGGCGCTCGCCACCGCCGGGGAGGCGCTCCCAGCTTACTCGGCTCAGATAGAGACAGCGCTTGAACGGGCCCTCGGTCCGCTGCAGGTCCGGGTCGCGGTTCCAGGCGTGGAAGAAGATCCGGATGCGGCCGCGATCTTCGAGCAGAGACTGGTGGCCGGGGCCGATCAAAGCCGTTTCGTCGTGCGACCACAGGATCGGATTCTCGCCGGGATCGGTGCAGGGTCCGAGGGGGGAGGCGCAGCGCAAATAGGCGATGGCGTAATTGCTGTTGCCGAAATGATTGCCCGTGTAGAACAGGAAATATCGGGAGCCGCGGCGGACCATGGTCGGCGCCTCGACCACCCGCCATTCCCAATCGTCCTCGCGCCCGGGCGAGTCGTTGCTGGCGACCAGCCGGGTCGGCGCGCCGAGCGCAATGCGCCCGTCGGGGCTCAGCCGCTGGACCCAGATCGCCGAGCCCGGGCCGCAGCAGTTCGAATCCTCCTTGTAATAGAAATAGAGCGCGCCGCCGCGGTCGCGGAAGACGTGGGCGTCGATCGTGCCGTGGGCGAACTCGGCGCAGACCAGAGGCGCCGCGACGCCGGCGAACGGTCCCTCCGGCCGGTCGGCGACCGCGGCGCCGAGGCAGTGGCGCTGGAGCGTCCGCGGCCCCTCGGGCGGGGTCTCGGTACGGGTCAAAGTGCGGTGGCGCGCGTTGAAATAGAGCAGCCAGCGCCCCCCGATCCGCATCGCCTCGGGCGCCCAGACCTGCGGATGGCCGCGGTCGATCCATTCGGGAAAGTGGGAGGCCGGCAGCACCTCGCGCGGCGCGCTCCAGCGCCTGAGGTCGCGCGAGCGGACGAGCTGGACGTGGCGCCCGGCCACCCCGGTCCCGTAAGCGAGATATTCGCCGGCGACGCGGGTGACGAACGGGTCCGGAAAGTCCTCGTCGAGCAGCAGACGCGGCCCGCTTGCCCCGCGCCGCGCCGGCTCCGGACAGGCAGGCGGCCGCCGATCCTGCGCCGCGACCGGAGCGCTCGCCAGCAGCGCCGCGATCAATGAAGCGCTCAGCCCGCGGGTTCGACGCACCATCGACACCTCTCATTCAATCCGCAGCGGACTTGGGCACGAATATGGGAGACTCGGCAATCCCGCGCGCGCGAATGTCCGCCTCCGACCCATTGCGGACGTTCGACATGCCCGTTCGGCTGGCGCATGACTGCTTGTCGTGCGAGCGGACGATCCACCCGGAGACGCCGCACCGGTCCGGTTCGGCGCTCCCGTTCTCAGCCGGAATCCAGCTCAGACAGGGAAGTCGAAGGCCGTTCGCACCGCGGCGCGGTACTTGCGTCCAACCGGCAGACGGTGGCCGTCGTCGAGCTCCAGCACAGGAGCGGAGAAGCGGCCGCGCAGCACGGCGCATACCTTGTCCTTGCGCACGATCGCCGAACGATGGACGCGCAGGAATGCATGCCCGTCGAGCGCTTTTTCCATCTCGCCGAGCATGGCGCTCACGAGGTGGGCCTGGTCCGTCATGTGCACCCGCACAAAGTCGCGCTCGGCCTCCATCCAGCGTATGCCGGCCAAGGGGAGACGGCGTTTTTCGCCGCCGATCTGCACCCACAGGCCTGGATCCGATGCGGAAAGCGCGCGGCTTTCCAGGTCGGCGAGCCGCGCCTGGAGAAAGGCAAGCCGCTCCCCCGCACGCCGCGCCTCCAGGTCGCTTCGAGCCTGGTCGAGCGCGCCTGCAAGGCGATCGCCGCTGACCGGCTTGACGACGAAGTCGGTCGCGCGCAGCTCGAACGCCTTCACCGCATGGTCCTGGAAGGCCGTCACGAAGATGATGGCCGGCGCGACGTTCTGCGGCAGTGCCTTGAGCACCGCGAAGCCGTCCACGGCCGGCATCTCGATGTCCAGCAGCAGCACGTCCGGGCGGAGCAGCTCGATGAGCTTCAGCGCCTCGCGGCCGCTCTCCGCCTCGCCGGCGATCTCGACGTCGGGGACGTCCGCGAGGAGCTGCACCAGCCTCCGTCGTGCGAGCGGCTCGTCGTCGACAATCAACACCCGCATGTTCGACTTCCGGCCCCGACCTCTTGACGTCTATCGATCAGCACAAGGCGCCTGTCGAGTGCCGTTGGCTATGCCGCGCAATCGCGATGAGCTAGCATCGGGCATTCTTCGCGGGGGCTTTGTTGGACAACTCAGCGCATTTCGACCGGTCGTCCGCCGCCGCGCGCCTGCGCCGCGGCGCGGGCATCATGATCGCGGTCTTCTGGACGGTCCACTTCGTCACAATGATGCTGCGCGCCGAGCTCAACGACCTGGCCGGCGACCGGGAACTGAACCTGGACGGCGTCGTGCGCCGCATCATCTTCGCGATGCTAGGCGCGCTGCTCAGCTATATCGTCTACCGGTGCCTGCGACCGCTGCGGCTGCGCGGGTTCAGCCGGCAGGCGATGATCGGCGCCGCGCTCGCCCTCGTCGCCGCGCTCATTCAGGCGACGCTCAACACATTCATGTTCAGCGACGCGAACCACCGTCTCTCGAATTTCATCTTCCTGACCCTCTACTGGTTTTGGTTCTATTTCTCCTCGACCGCCGCCTATCTCGCTTTGTCCTACAGCATCACGGTGCAGGAGCAGGAGCGGCATGCCGCCGAGCTCGTCGTGCAGGCGCAGGAGGCGCAGGTCCGGGCGCTGCGCTATCAGATCAATCCGCATTTCCTGTTCAATACATTGAACGCCATCGCCGCCCTGATCCGCGACGCTCCTGGAAGGGCGGAGGAGATGGTGGTGCGGCTGTCCGACTTCTTCAGGCGCAGCCTCGCGATCAATCCGATGGAGGATGTGACGCTGGCGCAGGAGGTCGAGCTGCAGCGGCTCTATCTCGAGATCGAGCGCACGCGCTTCCCGGAACGGCTGCGCTTCGAGGTGACGCTCGACGAGGGCAGCGCCGAGGCGCGAGTGCCGGCGCTTCTGCTTCAGCCGCTGGTCGAAAATGCGGTGAAGCACGGCGTTGCCAGGTCCGAAGGGCCGACCTGCATCCGCATCCGCGCCCGCATCGACGGGCCGGCGGTGGAGATCGTGGTCGAGGATGACGCCGTTACCGATGGGCCCGACCCGGGCGGCGGGAAGGTGGGCCTCGGCAACGTCGCCGAGCGGCTGCGCTCGCGCTTCGGCGACGAGGCGAGCCTCACCAGCGCGGAAATCCCCGAGCGCGGCTTTCGCAACATTCTCCGGATCCCCCTCCACCGCTGACGCTCGTCGTCCGACCGCGGACGTTCGTCGATCAGCACACCGTTCGGCCGCCCGTTCTCGCCACTTTCGCGGGAACGGAGGGACTTATGAAACAGACTTTGACCATCGGTGCCGGTCTCGCGGCGCTGCTTGCAAACCCCGGGGTCGCCTGGAGCCAGCGCACCGGCGAGAATGCAGTCGCCTCCGCTCAGGACGCGTTCGGCACCAGCGTCGGCAACGAGCGGGTCGGCCTCTACTCGCCTTTCTCGGCCCGCGGCTTCAGCCCTGTTCAGGCCGGCAACGTGCGCATCAACGGCATGTATTTCGATTATCAAGGGGATATCAACCAGCGCCTGACCTCCGGCAGCAACGTCCGCGTCGGGCTTACCGCGCAGGGCTATCCGTTCCCGGCACCGACCGGGGTGGCGGACTTTTCCCTGCGCCTGCCCGGGCCGGAGGCGGTCGCCAGCACCGTGGTGGGCATCGGTCCCTTCGGACAGCCGCGCTTCGAGGTCGATGCGCAGCTTCCCGTCACCGACGGGCTGGGCGTGGCCGCGGGGGTGGGCGTGAGCGAAAATGGGTTCGCTTTCGGCGGAGACCAGCGCGTCCTCAACGCCGCGGTCGTCGCGCGCTGGCGCCCTTCCGACAATCTCGAGGTGATTCCCTTCTGGAGCGGGCAGAAGGAAAGTCCGGGCGAGGCTCAGCCGGTCATCTTCACCGCCGGCGCCTACCTCCCGCCCCGCATCGAGCGCCGCCGCTATTTCGGTCCGGAATGGACTCTGAACGAGGGCGACGATGTCAATTACGGGCTTCTCGCCACCTTCAGCTTCGGCGACTGGACGCTGCGCGGCGGCGCGTTCCGCTCGGTCGCGCGCGATCACCGCAACTACTCCGTTCAGTTCCGCAACACGACGACCGAAGGCGAGGCAGACCGGGTGGTCGTCGCCGACCGCGAGCGCAGCTTCGCCTCCACCTCGGGCGAGCTGCGGCTCACCCGGCAGTTCGTGGAGGGCGACCGCCTGCACATGCTCCACCTGATGACGCGCGGACGCATGCAGGACCGCCGCTATGGCGGCGGCCAGAACCATGACCTCGGCCGCGGCCGCATCGACGAGCCCATAATCGCGCCAGAGCCGGATTTCACGCTTGGCCAGCAGACGACGGACCAAGTACGCCAGACGACCGTCGGGCTCGGTTACGAGGGACGCTGGCGCGGGGTGGGCGAGCTCAGCCTCGGCATCCAGCGACCCTTCTACGAAAAGGCGGTGGTACGGCCCTCCGGCCCATTGCCGGTCTCCGAGTCGAGTCCCTGGCTGTTCAACGGCACCGCCTCGATCCTCGCCGGCAGCGACCTCGTCTTCTACGCGGGCTACAGCAAGGGCCTGGAGGAAAGCCCGGTCGCGCCCGACATCGCGGTCAATCGCGGCGAGGCGCCCCCCGCCATCATCACCGAGCAGATGGACGCGGGCTTGCGCTACGCCATCACGGACAATCTGCGCGTCGTCGCGGGCGTGTTCGACGTTCGCAAACCCTATTTCGCGCTGGACCCCGCCTTCGTCTTCCGCGAGCTCGGCGAAGTGCGCAACCGCGGCATCGAAATGTCGCTCGCGGGCCAGATCACGCCGCGGCTCAGCATCGTTCTCGGCGCCGTCTTCCTCGATGCGAGCGTGAGCGGCGATGCGGTGGACCTGGGGCTGATCGGACCGCGGCCGGTCGGCTCGATCGGCCGTACCGTCACCGGCGGCGTCAACTGGACCGTGCCGTGGGTGGAGGGTCTGTCGCTTGATCTGGCCTATGAAGGCGCGTCCGAGCGCGTCACAAGACACGACGGTCTCGTCATTCCGGCGCGCTACGTCGCGTCTTTGGGCGGCCGCTACCGCTTCGACCTGTTCGGCAATCCGGCCACGTTCCGCGCGCAGGTCGCCTCGGTGAACGGCACCTACGGATACAGCAATCTCGGCGAAGGCTATTATTACAACCCGCCCCGGCGGTTCCAGATGAGCCTGACCGTCGACATGTAAGCCGCCTGGTTCATACGCGATGGAGCCATGGCGGAACTTCGTTCGCCGCCTCCGACGGCACTCCCGATCAGCGTCGTCGCGCCGCCCCTGCCCCTCGCTACATCCTGAGCGTCGCGCGGGCGTAGAAGAAGGTGCCGGGGACGTCGTAGGTGGTCGGGTCCATATTGTTGAGGCCGCAGGTGAAGCAGGCCGGCGGATCGACGTCGAACAGATTGTTGGCGCCGATCGCGAAGCCGAAGCGGGTGCCCTCCAGCGTCCAGCGCAGCTGCAGATCGGTGTAGAAGGTCGAGTCCATCCGATTGCCGTTCCCTTCGACGACCGAGCCGATGTAGCGGCCGGTGACCGAGGCGCCGAACTCGCGCAGCGACCAATCGAGGATCGCGGTGCCCTTCCAGCGCGGGAAGGCCTGGTCGGGGCTGCCCTGCTCGGTGCCCTCGCGCTCGATCCGGGTGACGCCCACGGTCGCGGGTACGCTCACCGTATAGTTGAGCAGCCGGGTGCCGGAGACGAAGACGCCGAACGTCCCCGCCCCCGTCGGCGCGGTCCGCCAGTTCAAAGTCGCGTCGATGCCGTCGGTCTCGATCGAGGCGATGTTCTGGAGCGTGCCCCGGATCTGGCTGATCGCGCCCGAGGCGGTGCGGCTGATCGCGGCGCAGCTCAGGGGATCGGCGGCGCCGGTGCAGCGGCCGAGCAGGGTGCCGGCGTCGATCGCCTGGATCGCGCCGTCGACCCTGATGTTGAAGTAATTCGCTTCGAGGGTGAAGCGCGGCGCCGGCCGGAAGACCGCTCCGAAGCCCCAGCTCTCCGAGGTCTCCGCGAGCAGATCCTCATTGCCCCCGGTGACGACCGGGAGCTGCGGATTGGCCTGGACGTAGCTGCCGTTGGCGGGGACGCCCTGCGCGATGCAATTGGCGCGGACCGCGGCCGGGATCACCCCGCCGACCGCCGAGCAGGGATCGACCAGCTCCTGATCGAAGCGCGAGGGCGTTCCGAACAATTCGCCGATGCTCGGCGCCCGGAAACCCTCGGCCCAGCTGCCGCGGAACAGAAGGTTCTCGACCGGCTCCCAGTTCACGCCGGCGCTGAACGTCGTGGTCGAGCCGGAGGTCGAATAGTCCGAATAGCGCGCGGCGCCGGTCAGCTCGAGCCGGTGGAAACCGGGCGTGTCGGCGAGCAGGGGCAGGCGCAGCTCGGCATAGGCCTCGTCGACATTGTAATCGCCGCGGGTCGGCAAAGCGGGGATGTCGGAGCCCAAGCCGGCGGCGACGGTCGCGTCCGGATCGAAGCGTCCGCTCTGGTCGCGATGCTCGACTCCGAAGGCGATGCCGACCGGTCCGCCGGGCAGGTCGAACAAGGTGCCCGAAACGTTGGCGGAGACGTCCCACATCTCCTGGCGGCTCGAATCGCGCTGGGTGAAGGCGACATAGTTGATCATCGCCGGCGTGATCGATCCGGCGCCGCCGAAGATGTTGAACGGCACGCAGTCGCCGGTGCAGGCGGCGAGCGGGCCGAGCGCCCGGGCGAGGTTGGCGGCGTTGACGTTGCCGAGCACGGTCTGGCGCGCCTCGTTCTGGCCGTAGACGCCGTTGACGTCCCAGAACCATTCGCTGCCGCCCATCTCGAACGAGCCGTCGAGCGTCGCCGCGCCGTAATAGGTCTCGACCCGCTGATTGTAGCGGCGCGGCCCGTTCTCGATGAAGCGGCGGCCGATGAAGGCGTAATTGCTGGTGTCGAGCGTGACTCCGAACGGGTTGAACGGATTGGTGACGTGGATGGCGATGGTGTCGAGCAGATTGCCGTTGCCGGCGTCGGGCCCGACGAACAGGGGCAGCGGCGCCGCCTGGTTGCGCGAGTCGCGGCGGTTGTAGACGCCGCGCAGCGTCAGATTGACGTTCTCGCCGATCTCCTGGGTGACGTTGACGAAGGCGCCCCAGCGCTCGAGCGGGACCTGGATCAGGTTGAACGGCGCGAAGTTGAACCGGTCCGGAGTCGTGAACGCCCGGTAATCGGTGAGCAAAGGCCGCCCGACGAGCACGGGCGCTCTGAGCGTCAGATCCTGGCCGAGCACGATGAAGCGGCCGTTCGGCGTGCCCGAGCTGCACGTACTGTCGCAGGCGGTCGCGCCGGGCGTCGGGAATGCCGAGATGTCGCGCGCCGACGAGCTGATCTCGTCCTGGCGGACGTAATTGCCGCCGACGACGATCCGGGTCGTGCTGTCGCGCCCGCCGATGCCGTAGCTCAACTGGTAGTTCTGAAGGTTGCCGTCGCCCTCGTTCATGATGCCGAGCTGGGCCGAGGCCTGGAAGCCGTCCTGCTGGCGGCGGGTGATGATGTTGACGACGCCGGCGATCGCGTCCGAGCCGTAGATGGACGACGCGCCCGCCTGCAGCACCTCGATCCGCTCGATCATCGATTCGGGGATCGAGTTCAGGTCGGTCGAGCCCGGCACGCCCGAGGCCGAGGCGCCGTTGACGTAGCGCAGGCCGTCGACGAGCACGAGCACGCGCCGCGAGCCGAGATAGCGCAGATCCACCTCGGCCGCGCCGGCGCCGACGCCGCCGCCGTCGGGCGGGTTGCCGAAATTGCCGCTATTGTTGAAGCGCGAGTTGAGGCCGCCGCCGGAGCTCGGCAGGCGCTGGAGGATCTCGGCGGCGTTGGAGAGGCCGGTCCGGTCCAGGTCCGCCCGGTCGAGGAAGACGACCGGCTGCTCGCTGTCGAGCGGGTCGCGGCGGATGCGCGAGCCGGTGACCACGATCGGACCGCCCTCATCGCGCGCGCCGGGCCCCGCATCCTGCTCGACCGGCTCGTCGGGCTGGGTGGTCGAGGGCTGGGCGAAAGCGGGCGTCGCGGCCAAAGCGGCGGCAAGGGCGAATGTGGCGCCGCCGATGCGGAGGGTGCGCGAACGTGTCAGCATGTCGAAAGACTCCCCTGCCTGGCCGCCGCATGGGCCCCGCGGCGACTCTCGCAATCCTGTTAAGGGGATTTGGCTGCGCGGGCGAAACGATTTCGCGGCAAAGCGCCGGTTAAGGCTGTTTTTCGCGGCTTACGTTGCAAAGCGGTGACATCGTTGACGCCAGGGCTTCACCGCCGCTCCTCCGTGGCGGCCAGCTCCAGACGATAACGCCGCGGCGTGGTGCCGGCGATGCGGCGGAAGGCGCGGTGGAAGGCGCTCGCCTGGCTAAAGCCGGCCTCGAACGCAATTTGCGAGATGCCGAGGCGAGGATCGGCGAGCAGCTCCCTGGCGAGTTCGATGCGGACCCCGTCGACCAGCATGGTCCAGCGCATGCCGAGATCCCGGAGCCGCCGCTGCAGCGTCCTGGGGCCGAGCCCGGCCGCCGCCGCCGCCTCCGCAAGCCCGGGCGCGGCGCCGCGCTCCAGCCCGTCCCGCACCGCCGCGCGCACCGTCTCGACCAAAGGCGCGCGCCTCCGGCGGCCCGCCAGCTCCCCTTCGGCCTGAACGCGGATCAGCGCGCCGAGCTTCGGGTCGGTGCCCGCCAGCGCGAGCCCGAGCGCGGCCATCGGCCAGGACAGCCCGGTCGAGCGGGCGCGGAACAGGATCGGGCAGCCGAAGACGCGCTTATGCTCGGCGACGTCCGGCGGCGCCTGATGCTCGAACCGGACCTCGATCGGCCGCGCCGCGCCGCCGGTCGCGGCCGTGGCGAACGAGGCGATTGCGGCGATCATTTGCTCGCACTCCTGGCGCCGCTGGCGGGGCGGCACGGGGACCCGCGAGCGGTAGCGCAAACGCGCGACGCCCCCGCCGGCCTTCAGCTCGAGAGCGACGGCATCGGTCCACACGCCTTGCAGCGCGACCAGGCGCTCGAGCGCCTCGCCGAGGCTGGCGCTGTGCGCGGCGGCGTAGCCGAGCAGGCCGTACATGTCGGGACGGGTATGCGTGCCGACCCGCAGCCCGAAATTGCCGTCGCGGGTCAGCCGCGCCCCGGCCTCGTACAAGGCGCAGAGCGCGGCATAATCGAGCGCTGCCTCCGGCGCGATACCGGCCGCCGCGAACAGCGTTTCGCGCGCGACCCCCGCTTGGTCGGCTGCGGCGAGCAGCTTGTCCGCGGCCTCGGGAGGAAAGGTCATGCCCGGGCATAAAGTGTCGCGTTCGGTCAATCAATGTCGCGAAGCGCCACAGCTCGCCGCTTGCCGCCAACCGCCGCCTTCCCCACTCTGCGCGTCATGTTTCGACCCTTTGCACTCCTCGCCGCAGCTCTGCTTTCGATCGCCGCGGCGGCGCAGGACGCCGGCGCCGCCCGCCGGCTCGCAATCTTCGACCAGGTCTGGTCGCAGGTCGGCGCCCATTATTACGATCCGCGCATGAACGGCGTCGACTGGGCCGCGGCACGCGCCCGCCACCGGCCCGCCGCGGCCGCCGCTCCCGACGACCATACTCTCCACCTCGTCCTGCGCGCCATGCTCGGCGAGCTGCGCGACGCCCATACCCGCCTGCTCAGCCCCGACCAGGCGCGCGACCGCCGCCGGCAACGCACCACCAGCGCGGGCGTCGTCCTGTTCGAGGTCGAGGGCCGCCCGACCGTCTTCGCGGTGCGCCCGGGCAGCCCGGCCGCCGCCGCCGGCCTGACGCCCGGAATGGCGGTCCTCGCCGTCAACGGCGTCCCAGCGGCCGAGGCGATCGCCCGCGCGAGGGCCGAGGTCGGCCCGTCCTCCTCGGACCGCGCCGGGCTCGTCCTCGCCTGGCTGCGCCTGATCGCCGGGCCGCCTGACGAGCCGCTCCGCCTCGACCTGGCGAACGCCGACGGCACGGCGCCGCGCAGCGTCGCCCTCGCCCGGGTGCCGCTCGACGCGGCACCGCGCTTCGAAGCGCGGATGCTGCCCTCGAACATCCTCCATGTCCGCTTCGACACGTTCCGCGCTCCCGTCGCGCGTCTGTTCCGGGCGGCCCTGCGCGAGCATGAGGGCGCCCGCGGGCTGATCCTCGATCTTCGCTCCAACACCGGCGGCGACGGCCGCGAGGGCGCGCGCATGGTGGCGCCTTTGCTCGACGGACCGACTTTGATCGCGCGCCTCGCCACCCGCACCGGCCGCGCGCCCTCGGCACTGCTCGGCCTGGTCAAATTGCCGCTCCGGCTCAGTGCGGGCGAAGCCGGGGGCCGGCTGTTCGCCGGGCCGGTCGTCATCCTCGTCAACCAGGGCACGGGGAGCACATCGGAAGTGATCGCCGCCTCGCTCCAGGAACGCGGCCGTGCGCGGGTCGTCGGCACCCGCTCGTGCGGCTGCGCGCTCGGCGTGCTGCGCTACCGCCGGCTGGCGACGGGCGGTGCGCTCGCGATCAGCGAGATCGGGCTGGTCAGCGGCCTCGGCCGCCGGATCGAAGGCGAAGGCGTCGTCCCCGACGTCCCGGTGGAACTGACGCTCGCCGATCTCGCCGCCGGGCGCGACCGCGTCCTCGAGGCGGCCGTGCAGGCGCTCGAAGGAGCACGCTAGGGTCCGCACTCAATACCCGCAATGGCCGTGATCGTCCGGAGCGGTCCGCCGGCAAGGAGCGCAGCGCAGTCGCGTAGCGGGGCTACGCGCAAGCAAGCGACGTGGCCGGCGGGCCTCTCCGGACGACCGCGAAGCGGCGGGCGGTGCGGGTATTGAGTGCGGACCCTAACCCTCGACCGAGACGGCGTCGCGGAAGGTCACCGTGTCGACGATGGCGCCGGTCTCGTCGCCGATCTCAATCCGGTGCGAGAGATCGAGATGCCCCTTGTGCACATTCTCCGCCGCGATCGCGCGCGCATTGAAGATCGCATAATCGCGCGCGCCGACGAGATCGGGGACCTCGAGTCCTTCCTCGTCGTCGGTCGAAACGTCGTTGCGAAGGTGGAAAAAATATCTTGGCATGGACTGAAAGCGAACCAAACCGGCCAGCGGTTCCTGCTTCGCCTCAGTTTGGCAGCCGCGCATCCCGCGGCGCACCGAGGCTGCGCCGGACGAGACCGATCGCGCCTCCCGCGCCGGCGCCGAAGAAAAGTCCTTCGAGCGCCCCGAGCAGCGCCTCGCCGGGGCCGCCGAAGCGCAAGGCCGCGAAGAAGGGCTGAAACCGGTCCAGTGCCGCCCCCGTCCCCAGCAATGAGGAGCCCAGCAGATCGAGGCTTCCGGCCATCAGCCTGCCGCCCGCGAGGACGATGGCGAGCCCTGCCGCCGCACAGGCGAGACCGGCGCCGAGCGCGGGCGCCCACCGCCCCGCGCGCCGTTCGCCCGCGATCAGGCCGAGCGCCAAAGCGGCGCCGAGCGCAGCGCCCTCGGCCCCGCCGGTAATCCCCACCGGCGCCGCGCCCAGCAGCAGGCCGAACGCGTCGACGCCGAGCATGCTGCTCGCCGCGCCGATCGCCGATCCGCCGAGCGCCGCGCCGGCGACGCGCAGCCAAGGCGCGGCGGAAGCCTCGCTCGCAGCGGCGAGGCCGAGGCTGACTCCCAGGCCTCCGAGCGCGCCCACGATCGCACCCAGCGCGACCAGCAGCGCAACGATCGAGCTGCCGCCGACCTCCGGGACGCCGGGCCCGGAGGCGGCCGCCACGCCGTAGACCAGCCCTCCGGCGGCTCCGGCGAGAGCGCCGCCGGTCGTCCCGCCGAGCGTCACGGCCGGGACCATGATCCATTTCGCGATGGGCCGCGGCGCAACATCTTCGGGGGCCATGGACGCCGCCCGCGGCTCCTCGTCCACCCGTTCGACGGCGGCGAAGAAGCGGTAGCCGTGCTTCGGCACGGTCTGGATGAAGCGGGGATTGGCGGCCTCGTCGCCGAGGCGCTGCCGCAGCGTCTTGATGCACTGGGTGAGGGCCTCGTCGCCGACCGGGACGCCGTGCCAGACCTGCTCGAAGAAGCGGTCCTTCCCGACCAGGCCTCCCTGCTCGCTCACCAGCAGAGCGAGCGCGTCGAAGTAGCGCGGGTTGAGCTCGACCGGCGCCTCGCCGCGGCTGAGCTGCCGGTTCCTGGTGTCGAGGATGAAGTCGCCGAAGCGATATCTGGTGACTTCGATCACGAAACGCTCGCCCTTCGCCGCCTGCCGATGCCGCGCACTCTCAGGTTTCGAGCACGATGAACAGATAGGAGTAGCAATCCGGATGGCGGCGATAGCATTCGATCTCCTCGCGCGCCTCTTCGAGGACGATCGCCGCGGCGGGGTCTCCCGGGGACCTCTCCATGTCCGTCAGCCGCGCCTCGATCGGTCCGTAATAATCGGTCCACCAGGCCTCCTCCGGGAGCACGAACTCGCCGGCGATCCGATAGCCGCAGTCGCGCGCGACGGCCCGCACGCCCGCCCGGTCGCGCATCGCCGGATAGGCCGCCCAGAAAGCCGCGGCCCGCTCCGGCGGTCGATCGGTGAGCCAGACCGGCTCGGTGAGCGCGATCGCGCCGCCCTCGCGCAGCAGCGGCTTCCAGGTCGCGAGCGCGGTCTCGAGGCCGATGACGTAGGCCGCCCCCTCGCACCAGACGAGATCGAAGCTGCCCGGCTCGAACGGCAGGAGCGCCATGTCGCCCTCCACGGCGCGGATCCGCTCCGCGACGCCCCGCGCGAGCGCACGCCGCTCCAGCTCGCGCAGGAACGGCGCGTGATTATCCAGCGCCGCGATCCGGGCGTCCGGCAACAGCTCCGCGAGGTCAATCGTCTGGCCACCCGGCCCGCAGCCGACGTCGAGCACCTCCGGAGCCTGCGGCAGCCGCGGAACCAGGCCGAGCGCACGCTCGGTGGAGGTCCGGTCCCCCGGCCCCTCGCGCGGCAGGCCGCTGTGCAGCGCGAAGAAGGTCGCTCTCTGGATCGGATCGGCAAAGTCCATGACCGCGGCTGGTTACGACATGTCCGCAATCCCTGTCGCCCGCTTTGCTTACGGAGTGATGGCGACCTTGAGCACGCCGTCGCGCTGGTTGGCGAACAGTTCATAGGCGTCCTCGATCCGGTCGAGCGGGAAGCGGTGCGTGACCATCGAGCTCAGATCGACGCGGCCGGATTCGATGACGCTCATCAAGCGCCGCATCCGCTCCTTTCCGCCCGGGCAGAGCGAGGTGACGATCCGATTGTCGCCGAGGCCGGCCGAAAAGGCGTCGGCCGGGATGACCAGATCGCCGGAATAGACTCCGAGGCTGGAGAGGGTGCCGCCCGGGCGCAGGACGCGAAGCGCGGACTGGAACGTGCTTTGGGTACCGAGCGCCTCGATGGCGACGTCGACGCCGCGGCCTCCGGTCAGCCGCATGATCTCGTCGACCGGGTCCGAGGTCGCGAAATCGACGACATGGTCGCAGCCGAGCCCGGCGGCGGCCGCCATTCGGGCGGGGACGGTGTCGACGCCGATGATCCGGGTGGCGCCCATCAGCTTCGCGCCGGCGACCGCGCACAGCCCGATCGGCCCGAGCGCGAAGATGGCGACGCTGTCGCCGATCCTCACCTTGCCGCTCTCCGCGCCGGCGAAGCCGGTCGACATGATGTCGGGACACATCAAAACCTGCTCGTCGGTGAGATGGTCGGGAATGGGCGTAAGATTGGCCATCGCGTCCGGCACCAGCACATAGTCCGCCTGGCAGCCGTCGATCGTGTTGCCGAAGCGCCAGCCGCCCAGCGCCTTGAAGCCGTGCGGCGCGTCGGGGCCGTCCTGGGAATGGCAGCCGCACAAGGACGCATAGCTGTGGCCGCTCGGCGTGATCGCGCCGGCGATCGCGCGCTGCCCTTCCGAATAGCCGGTGACGGCGGAGCCCAGGCGTTCGATCACGCCGACCGGTTCGTGGCCGACGGTGAGACCCCGGGCGACGGGATACTCGCCCTTCAGGATGTGCACGTCGGTGCCGCAGATGGTGGTCGTGGTGATGCGCAGCAGCGCATCGGTCGCGCCGACCTCCGGGATCGGCTTGTCGCCGAGCACGATACGGCCGGGTTCGACGAAGATTGCAGCTTTCATTTGGGGAATGATTCAAGATCCTTGAATAAGTTGGCGCGGTTCGGCGCGGTCAGCTCCGCCGCATGCGCGCGGCCATCATCACGAAGAAGGCCGTCGACCAGCCGATCAGGATGATCCCGTTAATCCCTTCGATCGCCGCCACCAGCTTCCAGCGTTCGGCCATCGCGCCATCGTCATATCCGATCGCGCCGTAGGTGATCGTCGAGAAATAGACTGCGTTGCGAAGCCCCTCCACCGCGCCGATCGCATTGTACAGAAACGCATAGAGCCAGATTTCGGTGCCGTGCAGCAGGATGAGGCTGAGGATGACCAGCAAGGTCGCGCCGAACCCGCGCGCGGACAGCGGCCGGATGTGCGCCGCCTCCTCCTCCATCTCTTCCACGCGCAGCAGCCGCGTCACCGTATAGAGGCCGAAGGCGTGGATCGCGACGGTGAGCACCACCATCGCCGTCGCCAGCGCCAGCTCGGCGATCATGGGGCGCGGGTGCCGGCGGGATTGCGGAACTGCTTCATCTCGATGCTCCATGTGGCGGGAGCATGTCGCGTCTCTCAGCCACCGGCGCGCCGTGCAGGCCGATGGTGGCGCTTCCTACACGATTAGAGGGAGATAGCGAACGAAATAGCTCAGGACAGCCAGCCGCGCCTCGCCGCCCACATGGCCAGCCAGGCGAGCAGGATCGCGCCCACGCTCACCATGACCGGCACGGCGAGGCCCATGCTTTCCAAGGCGCCGCTGAAGAACACAACCCAGCCCTCGAGCAGCAGCAGGGCGATCAGAGACAGGATCAAAGCGGGCTTCGCCCATGCCTTGCAGAGCATGAGGCCGACGCTGCCGGTCAGGCCGGCGAAGGTGCCGATCGCGAACGCGCCGGTGATCCAGCCGGGAATCGAGGCGGCCGCGGCCCGCTCGGTCTCGCTCAGCCCGGCCATCGGATCGCCGAACAGGCCGACGGAGCTCAGATACATCGCCACTCCGAAGGCGTTCCACAGGATCGCAAGCAGTGCAACCAGCCGGAACCAGCCGGGAGGCGATGCGGACAAAGCGGTGGCCATCGAATTCTTCCCCCTCGTTGAGGGGAGCGAATGTGCTCCCTCCGGAACGGCGAAGCAATCGCCGTCAGCGCCAGCGTTCCGCCGGCTCCCTGAAATAGCGGCGCCAGACATAGGGCCAGGGGATGACGAGCGCGAACAGGATCGGACCGGTCCCGATCGACAGGAGATCCTCGCTTAGCCGCGGCGATCCCCTCCCGCTCTGCCATTGCGGCAGTCCGAAGGCGAGCAGCCAGATCGTCTTCCACGCGAATTCGAACAGGAAGATCGGAAGCATTGCGAGCGGGTAGCGAAGCCCCAGGAATCCGCACACCCACAAGCCGCCCATCATGGACGGAAGCATCCCGCGCGCGATCGGATCGGGATCGATCAAAGGCGGCAGAGCCATGAACAGGCCGCCGACGGCCCATGTCAGATACATCGCGCGCAAGGCGTAGAGCCGCGCCAGCGAGACCTCGTGCGCGCCTTTTCTCCAGACGCTCGGGCAGGCGGCCTCTCTAGCTTCAACCATCCCGACCCTCCCGCCAGGCCTCGCGGCCGATTTCCCAGACTTCGCACGGCTCGCCCAATGGCGAGAATCGCTCACCGGTCGGCCGCTCGCCGAGCTTCTCCGCGACGCGCTTGCTGGCCGCATTCTCATCGTGGATGATCGAGACGATCCGCTCCGGCCCGAAGTTCGCGAACGACCAGTCGATCGCGGCCCGGGCGGCTTCGGTCGCGTACCCCTTGCCCGTCGCTTCGGCCGCGATCGCCCAGCCGATCTCGAAGCCCGGCCAGCCTTCGGGCTGCAGCGCTCCGACCCGTCCCGCGAAGGCGCCGGTCTCGCGCTCCTCCACGACGAACATGCCGTAGCCGAGCAGCTGCCAATGCCCGACCAGGAATGCGGCTTCCGCCCAGGTCCGGCGGGCGTCGCAGGGCCTCCCGCCGCGCGTGATGAAGCGCGCCGTCGCCGGATCGGCGAGCATGGCCGCATAGGCTTCGACATCGCCGGCTCGCCAGCCGCGCAGGATCAGCCGCGCCGTCTCGAGCCGCGGCGCCGCCGGCGTGACGATCATGCGCCCCGTCCCGCCCGCGCCGGCAGCAGCGACAGCGCCAGCCCCAGCGCCAGCAACGCCAGGATGCCATAGGTGACGTACCAGCCGACCGGGCTGCTCCCGCTGCGCGCCACGTCGTGCGCCTGCACGATGAAGCGCCGGGCGAGCTGCTCGGCCAGCGACACCATGTAGAGGAACGGAACCAGGGCCCGCCAACGAATCAAGGCGGCGAGGGCGACCAAGGCGAGCATCAGCTGCCCGAGCGCGAGCAGCGCGAACAGCAGCAGAATTTGCCGCGCCGCCGTCGGGCCGAAGCTGTCCAGCGGAATGCCGTCGGCCCCGGCCGCGACCGACGCCGTGTTGACGATCGAATTGACGCTCATGACCAGCTTCAGAGCGACGAAAAGCCCGAGCAGCCACAAAGCCGCGCCATGCCCGTCGAACCGGTTGTCGACCTGCCTCGGAAAGAGCCGGCTCAGCATGGATTGTCCTCCTTCAGGCGAGTGGCTGGGGATGCCGCCCGATCGAGATCAGGCCCGATGCCTTCGACCGGGCGATCGCCTTCGCGAAGCGCAGGCGCACCAGCCAGAACAGCATGAGAGCGAACGGAGCGAAGGCGAGCACGAACAGGATCGGCGATCCGCGCACCGCCGCGGGCATCACGTCCTGCTGGCCGAGGAAGAAGGAGCCGGTGGCGATGAAGAAGGCGAAACACATCCGCCAGAGGTGGCGCGACAGGCGCTGGGCGGGCCTCAGCGTCCTGCGCAGGGCCGCCCGCAAGTCGCCGATGCCGGCAAGCAGGCACATCGCGGCGAAAAGATAGACCGGGCCGGCGCCGGCCGGCGTGGTCGCTTCGCCCGTCCACCCGGCCCAGGCGATCGCCGCGGCGGCGAGCAGGGCGAGCGCGCCGGCGGCGATCTCGAACTTGCCGGTCGCGCCATCGCGGCGGCGCGCCGTCACCCAGGAGGTGGCGACGAAATAGCAGGTGAGCATGCCCCCCAGGCCGAGGCCGGCATTTCCCCGGGCCTGCGCCAGGACGGAGGCTGACGCGCCCAAAACGAGCATCGCGACGGCGAACCAGATGCCGGCGCCGGCATGCAGCCGCCCGCCCTTGCGCGCCCCGGCCGCGAGCGCGCCGGCGAGCAGGGCGACCGCGCCGCCGGCGATGTGGATCCAGGTCAGCGCGTTCATGCTCGGCCTCCCCCGCCGGCGCCGGCGGCGGCGCCCACGTCCTCGTCCGTCTCCTCCCCGCCCTCGAACGACAGGAGGTCGCCGGGCTGGCAGGCGAGCGCGTCGCAGATCGCCTCGAGCGTGGCGAAGCGGATGCCCTTCGCCTTGCCGGTCTTGAGGATGGAGAGGTTGGCCAGCGTGATGCCGACCCGCCCCGCCAGCTCGGTGAGGGTCATGCGCCGCGCATGGAGCATGTCGTCCAGCTTCACGATGATGGCCATGTCAGACCATCGCTTCGAGGTCGGAGCGGAGCCGTGCGCCATGTTCGAACACCGAAGCGAGCACGTACAAAAGCACCACCGCGAGCCAGCCGTTCGCGGAGAAGGACCAGTCGATGCGCGAGCCCGCGGCGGTCATGGTCTTCGCCATGATCCCGTAGACGAGGTCGAGCAGCTGGATCGCCAGCATGCACCGGGCGATGGTCTTCATCCGGACCGCGTTCAGCGGCACGAACGGGTCGCCGGCCCGCACCGTCTCGACCATTTCGAGCAGCCGCGTCAGCTGGATGTGGACCGCCGCGATCGCCGGCATCGCCAGCAGCATCCACAGCCGCAGCGTCGGAATCAGCAGCCACGGATCGATGCGCGGCGGCTGCTTGCTGAAGAATTCCCGGAAGCTCGGCTCCAGCGGGAAGCTCAGGATGAAAGCGACGACGAGCGCCGCGCCGCCGACCAGGTTGAGGATTCGCAAGAGCCGCAGCAGCACCCGCGAGAGGCCCAGCGCCGGGACATGTGCCAAAATCTTCCTCCCACTATTATCGTCGCACGATATCATACGTATCGACAGACAGCAAGAGGATTATTGCGGGACAGTATGATCGAAGGCTCGCGCGTGCCTCACAGCTGCCGTATTCGCGGCATTGCCCGCGCCGGCCGGAACAGCTCCGTCATCGCCCAGACCATGGCGTCCGCCCGGTCCGGGCTCCCCTGCCCCTCATAGCCGGCATGGCTGATCGCGCAGAGCTGGTCCTCGAGCTCCGGGAAGCGCCCGGCGAGCCTGGCGCGGCCGGTCTCGAAGCGCAAAGCCACCGGCTCGGCGCGCGCGGCCTTGGAGCTGGTCGCGCTCACCAGCCGCACCGGCAGCCCGGCATCGGCGGCGCGCAGCACGCTCTCGACCATGTCGCCGCCCTGGTTCTTCTCGGCGACGACCAGGGCCGCACCCCATTGCTCCGCCGCCGCCGCGACCCGCCGCGCCCAGCCCTCCGGCCGCAGCCCGCCGACGCTGAGATCGGCGAGCACATAGCCGACGCCATCCTCGCCGAGCCCGCACACCAGGATCCCGCATTCGTCCCCCTGCGTCGAAGCCGGCGGATCCACCGCGACCACGATCCGCATCTTTCCCCGCCAGGGACAGTCACTTTCACCCGCGGCGGAAAGCGAGCTCGCACCGCCGTGCTGAAAGTGACTGTCCCCATTCGCACCGCCCAGGGGACAGTCACTTTCACCCGCGGCGGAAAAAGAGCTCGCACCGCCGTGCTGAAAGTGACTGTCCCCAACCCGCGCAGGGAGGGGAGCAACCCGCGCCGCCTCGATCATCTCGCGCGTCCACAAGGCGCCCGGCAGATCCTCGACCAGCTCGCCGTCCAGCTCCTGCCGCGCCAGCCGAGTCCCGGCGTAC
Source organism: Allosphingosinicella sp. (assembly GCA_035630675.1). Classification (GTDB taxonomy): domain Bacteria; phylum Pseudomonadota; class Alphaproteobacteria; order Sphingomonadales; family Sphingomonadaceae; genus Allosphingosinicella. The sequence goes on along the minus strand of DASQKE010000225.1, from coordinate 11,281 downwards.
ATGTCGCGCACCGCGCTCCTGAAATCGGCGGGACTGTTCCAATTCTCCTCGGTCCGCCCGTTCGTGACCGCGGCGCGCGGCAGATTCAGCACGCGCTTCATCAGCGGCACCGGCTGCGGCGTCGTGGTGACGATCGTGCGCGGCGCCGCGCCGAGCCTCAGGCCGAGCATCAGATTGTCCCAGGCCGCGTCCGCTCTCCCTCTTCCCGAGCCCGGCGGCCAGTGCGCGATCTCGTCGCACCAGGCGAAATGATGCTGCGGCCCCCTCAATCTGTTGGGCCGCTCGGCGCTGTAGGCGAAGGCCCTGGCGCCCGAACTGAACTCGATCACGCCGCGGCTCGGGATCCAGCGCGGCGCCTCGTCCTCGCGGGCGACGGCGAGCAGCCCGCTCTCGCCTTCGACCATGACCTGCGCGACCGCGTCGAGGCTGGCGCCGACCAGCGCGATGCGCGCATCCGGATTGTCCCGCGCCCGCTGCGACACCCATTCGGCGCCGACGCGGGTCTTGCCGAAGCCGCGCCCGGCCATGATCGTCCACACCCGCCACGGCGCCCCGTCGGCACCGGCCGGCGGCTCGATCTGCCCGCCGAACGCGCCCCACCACCATTCCTCGTAGAGCGCGACCGAATATTCGCGCGGAAACGCCGCCAGCACCCGCCGCCGCGTCTCCGGCGGCAGCGTCAGCAGCGCGCGCAGCACGGCGAGCTGCTCGCTCCGCGTCATCAGGGACAGTCACTTTCCGCGCCGCCGTGCGACAGTGAATCGGCCGGGTCCGTGAAAGTGACTGTCCCCTCCGTCCCTAAGGGACAGTCACTCGTCCCTAAGGGACAGTCACTAGTGACTGTCCCCAAGTCCCCCGGCGGCGGCAGGCCGTCGTAGCGCGCCGCCACGTCGGCCGGCAGCGGCGGGATGACGAGCCCGAGCGCGCGCAGCTTCCTGTCGAGCGCCTCGATCGCCGCGTCGAAGGTCGGCCGCTTCGGCGTGACCTTGACGAAGGAGCGGCCCTCCCCGCGCTTCAGCCTGCGCTCGGCGCGCTCGAGCAATTGCATCACCCGCCCGAACTCGGCGGCGACCTCGCCGGCCGGGACGATCTCGCCGCGCATCCTTTTCTGCGCCGCGAGCCGCTGCCGCAGCGCCTCGGCGTCGAGCGTCAGATAGGCCTGCATCAAGGCCGCGTCCCAATCCGCCGCGAACACGGGGTCCTTGCGATAGCGGTTGTAGACCGTGCTTTCGTCGACCCCCGCCGCCGCCGCCGCCGCGCTGACGTCGCCGGTCCCGGCGAAATGAGCGAGGAAGGTCTCGATCCTTTTGCCGGCAAAGCGGACCTGGCGCATCTTGCGAAGCTGCAGCCGCCTCTTGCCGTTGGGCGCGATCCGCATGTCTTCGCCATCCATGGGCGGCAGCGCGACGTCGTGCGCCCGCTCGCGCAGCGCCGAAAGCTCCAGCGCGTCGGCCCAGTCCGCCGCGAACTCCACATCTTGCGTGCGCGCCTTGTAGAAAGGACTGAGCGAGCACCCGGCCTCCCGCGCCGCCGCCTCCAGCGTCACGCCCCGCTTCAACGCCGAGAGAAACCGCCTCTTGGCCTCCGCATCGACGCAGCCGACCGGCGCCCGCCGCGCTTTCCCGCTTCCGTTTCCACCTCCCTTGTCCATCCTTTGTTCTCCCAAAGGGCAAAAAAAACGCGCCGATGCCGAGGCATGGCGCGTGCAAGTGCAAGCTGTCGCCGGCGCTCCGGAGCGATTCGCCGGAGCATCATTATAGTGTCATATTAGCGCGCGTTTGTCAAGATGGGGTGCCGAACTGGTTCTAATGCAACGTCGGTGTCCAGCTGGCTAGTGAACGCGCTAACGCGCGCACCCACCCCAACCCCTCCCTTCCAGGGAGGGGGTCATTTGTACCGGGGCCGCCTCTTCCTCCCCTCCCTGGAAGGGAGGGGAGTCTCTGGAACCGCTGCTTCCTCTTCCCCCCTCCCGGAAAGAGAGGATGTGCAGGTGCGAACGTCCCCCCAGCCCTCACCTTCCGAGAGCGGCCCGATAACCGCCTGATAGTCTTCCGGATTCATCGCTCTCTCTCCTCCGCGCCTTCGCGCCTCCGCGTGAACCCCTCAGCCGCCAGCGTTTGCCGCGCCGCAGCCCTTATGCGAAACTGCGCCATCATGCTGGCCGGGACGTATCGGGTCGAATTCGCGCGCAGCAGAGGAGTGGGTTCGTGAAAACATTGGAAATCGCCACGTTCATCGGCGCAGGCATAGGCGCCTTGTTCTTATTGTTGGCTTTCGGTGCAACGGGTGCGCCTCAGGAAGCGGCGGCGGCGGCATTGGCAGTCGCCTTCACCGTGATTCCCTATTGCGTGGCGAGCACCGTCCACCGCCGCGAAATGCGGCGCCTGGCCGAACGGGCCGCGGCGTCTCCCGATTCGCGCCCCTGAGGGGGGCCCCCTGGCCTCAGCAAAGTACCACTCCGCTGAAATCTCGTCGGGCCCCAATCGAAGTCCCACTTCGCTGGGATGCTATTCCCCCACCGCCGGAAAGCTCAGGTAGAAGAGCCGCCTCACCTCGCGCCTCCCGCGCACCACCGTGTCGAGGATGAGGCCGCACATGAAGCTCATCGAGGCGAGGATCATCAGGCCGGTGGCGAGGATCGCGGTCGGGAAGCGCGGCACCAGGCCGGTCTGGGCCCAGGTGACGACCAGCGGGATCGAGAGGCCGATCGCGAGCGCGGCGACGAGGGCGCCGAAGCCGCCGTAGAACAGGATCGGGCGCTCGATCCGGACGAGGTGGAGGATGGTCTTGAGGATCCGCCAGCCGTCGCGCCAGGTGTTGAGCTTGGATTGCGAGCCTTCGGGGCGGGCGCCGTAGACGGTCACCACCTCGGCGACCGGCATGACCAGCTCGAGCGCGTGGACGCTGATCTCGGTCTCGGTCTCGAAGCCGCGCGACAGAGCCGGGAACGACTTGGCGAAGCGGCGCGAGAAGATGCGGTAGCCGGAGAAGATGTCGCTGAAGCTGCGGCCGAACAATTGCGACAGGAGGCCGTTGAACAGCCGGTTGCCGAGCCGGTGGCCGCGGCGATAGGCCTCCTCGACGGCGTCCTTGCGGGCGCCGACGACCATGTCGAGCCGCTCCTCGACCAGCTTGGCGACCAGCTCCGGAGCCACCGAGGCGTCGTAGGTCGCGTCGCCGTCGGCCATGACGTAGACGTCGGCCTCGACGTCGGCGAACATGCGGCGCACGACATGGCCCTTGCCCTGCATGCGCTCGGTGCGGACGATCGCGCCGGCGGCGGCGGCCACCTCGCGGGTCCGGTCGCTCGAATTGTTGTCGTAGACGTAGATCGCGGCATCGGGGAGCGCGGCGCGGAAGCCCGCCACCGTCTGCGCGATCGCGGCCTCCTCATTGTAGCAGGGCAGCAGCACCGCGATTCGAAGATTTTGCGCGCTTCCACCCGTCACGAAATTCTCTCCACCGCCAGGGCTGAGCCTGTCGAAGCCCGGTTTAGCAGGATGATCCGCGCTTCGACAGGCTCAGCGCTAGCGGTGATCGACTTCAGTCGCCCTTCTTCGCCTTGGCCTTCTTGGCCGGCTTTTCAGCGGCCGCGTCGGCACCGGCCTTCTTCGCCTTCTTCGCGGGCTTGTCGTCCGCTGCAGCGGCCTCGGCGGGCTTGGCCTTCTTCGCCTTCGGCTTGGGCTTGTGGTCCGCCGGAGCGGCCTCGGCGGGCTTGGCCTTCTTCGCCTTCGGCTTGGGCTTTGCGCCATGGTCGTGACCGCAATCGGGGCCGTGGACATGGCTTTCCTCAGCCTCGATCTCCTGCTGCAGCTCCTCCCGGCTGGCCGCCCGCTCGACGATCTCGGCGGTCGAGAAGAGATAATCGACCACCTTGTCCTCATAAAGCGGCGCCCGAAGCTGCGCGCCCGCCATCGGCGTGTTGCGGACATGGTCCATGAAGCGCTGCCGGTCCTCGGGGCGGTATTGCTGGGCCGCCTGGGCGACGAGCTGGTTCATCTCCTGCTGCGAAACGTCGACTCCGTTCTTCTGGCCGATGTCGGAGAGGAGCAGGCCGAGGCGCACGCGGCGCTCGGCGATGCGGCGATAATCGGCGCGCTCGCTTTCCATCTCGGCGCGGGCCGCCTCGGGGTCGGCTTCGTGGGTCGCCTCATGCTCGAGCTGCTGCCAGATCTGGTCGAACTCGGCCTCGACCATCGACGGCGGCACTGGAAAATCGTGGCGGCCGGCGAGCTCGTCGAGCAGCTGGCGCTTCATGTGGGTGCGCACCAGCCCGTTCGTCTCCTGCTGAAGCTGGCCCTTGATCAGGTCCCTGAGCTGGCCGATCCCCTCGAGGCCCATCGACTGGGCGAAGGCGTCGTCGAGCACGGTTTCCTTCGCGGTCTGGACCTCGTTCATGACGACTTCGAAGGTCGCATCGCGTCCGGCGAGGCGGTCGACATTATAGTCGTCGGGGAAGCGGACGTTGACCGTAAGCTGCTCGTTCGCTTTGGCGCCGACCAGTTGATCCTCGAAGCCGGGGATCAAAGAGCCCGAGCCCAGGTCGACGGCCATGCCCTCGCCCTTGCCGCCCTCGAACGGCGTCCCGTCGATGCTGCCCTCGAAGTCGATGAGGACGCGGTCGCCCATCTTCGCGGCATATTTGGCCGGCGCCGGCTCGTAGCTCTTCTGCCCGCTCGCGATGCGCTGCAGCGCCTCGTCGATCTCCGCGTCGCCCGGCTCGACGGTCAGGCGCTCGATGCGCAGATTGTCGATCCTGGCGTCGGGAAGATCGGGGAGCGTCTCGAGCTCGACCTTGACCACGGCGTCCTTGCCGGGCTCATGGCCTTCGAGCTCGACCGAGGGCTGCATCGCCGGCCTGAGCTTATTGTCCGAAAGCAGGCGCTGGACGCCTTCCTGGACGGCGCTTTCGAGCGCCTGCTGCTCGAGGCGCGGGCCGTGCATCTTGCGGATCAAATTGGCGGGCACCTTGCCGGGGCGGAAGCCGGGCATCCGGATCTGCGGCGCGACCGACTTCAGCTCCTCGTCGACCTTGGCGTCGATATCCTTCGCCTCGATCGTGATGCGGTAGGCGCGCTTCAGGCCTTCATTCAACGTCTCGACAGTCTGCATTTCACGGCCTTTGCGGGTCTTGAGAAACATGGCGGCGGTCGATGTGCGGGTTGGGAGCGTCGCTGGTGCGGGCGGAGGGGCTCGAACCCCCACATCTTTCGATACCAGGACCTAAACCTGGCGCGTCTACCAGTTCCGCCACGCCCGCCGGGCCACGGCAAGCCGGCGTCTATAACAGGGCTGGTTGAGAGGGCAAGCGAGCGTTGAAGGCGGGGCCGGGCCGGCGTTGCTCAGCCCCGGTTTCGCCCCGCGCGGAGCCGCTCCAACCAGGCCCGCGCGGGTGAACGGCGGATGAAGGCGGCTGAACGCGCGCTGCAAGGGTCATTCAGCCTGCCCTCAAAGCGAATCGCTATAAGCGCCCCAGTCGGAAGTGGAGAGTATCCCACCAGTGCCGGCCCCTCGCGTCGCGTAACGAGGGCGGGGCCGGCTTCCGACGGAGGCCGGCCCCGAACTCGTTCTGGGACAGTTTTCAGGCGCGGCGGACCATCCAGCCGCGGCCGCGATAGGTGGCGATCAGATCCTCGCCGCCCGGCAGGCCCGCCAGCTTCTTCCTGATGTTCGAGATATAGACGTCGACGATCCGCGTCTCCTTTGGCGGCGCTTCGCCGTAAAGCGCTTCGAGCACCTCCTGGCGCCCGACGATGCTGCCGCGCTCGCGCGCCAACAGCGACATCACCTTATATTCGGTCTCGTTGAGGATGACCTCCCGGCCGCCCGCTTCAGCCGAGCGGCGCAGCGGATCGAGCGTCACCGGCCCCAGGCGGACGGGCAGCCGCCCGGCATCGGGCGCCGCCGCCTCTTCTCCACCGCCTCCGCCGCCGCCACCGCGGGCGCGGCGATGCCTGCGCAAGGCGGCGCGCAGCCGCGCGAGCAACTCGCCCGGAAGGAAGGGCTTGGCGATATAATCGTCGGCGCCGAGATCGAGGGCCTGGATCTTGTCGCGCTCGGTGCCGCGGCCCGAGACGACGATGATCGGAACGTCGGAGCCGCTGCGCAGCGAGGCCAAGACCTCGCCGCCGTCCATGTCGGGCAAACCGAGGTCCATCAGCACCGCATCGAAGCCGCCGCGCTCGAACGCCTTCAGCGCCTCCAAGCCGGTCTTGACCGCTTCGCTCGAAAAGCCGCCGAACCCGATCGCGGCGGACAGGATCGACAGCAAGGCGGGATCGTCTTCGACGAGCAGGATGCGGGCGGTCATAGGGCGGTCGGTGCCATGCCGGAGCGGTGCGAGAGGTTCATCGGCTTCCCTTGGGGCGTGATGCCCGGGCGCGTGCCAGCACTTGCCGTAGCAAAGCCCCCCGCCCCTGTCACCCGGCCAGCATCGGCTCGACGATTGGGCCGCTCTCGCCAGCCGAAATAATCGTCTTGGAACCAATTCGCCAAGCATGAGTTTGCGCATCCAAGTAATCGAACCATATTCCTCTATGTAAATCCCACATTTACTATGTAAAAGCGTAATTAACTTGCGCCTTGCTACAGACTGTCCTTTGTCGCGGCGCTGAACGACAAGAAAATTGCGGACAGGCATTTTGAGGGAGATGCTGAAATGTGTTGGATGTGTGATTCCGAAACCAGAGGTTTCGTTGCCGACGGCTATGTCTCGCGCCTGATGGCGGCGCAGAGCCACGGTCCCGCCAAGCTGACGAGCGCGTTCGCCCCGGGACTGACCACCAGCCTCGTCGACCTGCCGGTCCCCCTGCCGACCGCCCCGCTGCTGGTGACCACGGACACGGCTCCCGGCGACATCACCACCACGCGCACCGTCACTGTGAACGGCGCCCACATCGTCTCGACGATCGATACGATCGGCGACCAGGATTTCTTCAAGGTCGAGCTTCAGGCGGGCCACATCTACGACATCGGCCAATATCTGGTCGTCGGCGGCCCGAGCGGCATTCCGCTCTCTGACGCCTTCATCGAGATTTACGATTCCACGGGCAAGCTGCTCACCTCCGCCGACGGCGGCGGGCCGAACACGCCCCAGGGCCTCGACGCACTCCTCACCTTCGTGCCGAAGGAGAGCGGCACCTATTACATCAACGCCCGCGCGTTCGACCAGGACGGGACCAACGGCACTACCGGCGACGAGATCGGCGACTATGAGCTGTTCGTGCAGGACGTGAGCGGCCGCCCGAGCTACACGCCCTATTACGACATCGACAGCCCGCTCCACTCGATCGACTGGGGCAACCAGGTCGACCGCACCTCGCGCAATCCCGACGGCGCGGAGGGCGACCGCGAGACCGGCAACGCCTTCAAGGCGGTCAGCAATGCCTACGGGATCGAGGGCAAGAACGTCATCACCGTCTATTACGCCAAAGCGGGCGACGTCTTCGTGGCCGAGGACCCGACCAATCCGGGCGTAACCGCGACGATGGTCGCCAAAGGCCTGCAGGCGTGGGAGAAAGCCGCGTTCGAACTGGCCTTCGACCAATATGAGAATGTCGCCGACCTGATCTTCGTCGAGGTCAACAATCGCGCCGAGGCGGACTTCAAGATCATCACCTATAACGGCACGCCCGGCGTCGGCGCCTCGCTCCTCGGCCGCTTCAGTCCCCCCAACGAGCTCAACGAAGGCCAGGGCGAGTTCAACGCCGGCGACGTGCGCTGGACGCCCGAGGGCCTCAGCCAGAGCGGCTTCTATTTCTCGACCCTTCTCCACGAGTTCGGCCACGGCATGGGGATGGCCCACCCGCACGACAATGGCGGCCGTTCGAGCGTGATGCGGGGCGGCGGCGGCGGCACCGCCGGCATCGGCGGCGGGCTCGGCGAGTTCGAGCTCAGCCAGCGTGTCCACACCGTCATGTCCTATAATGCCGGCTGGGAGACATCGCCCTACGGCACGCCCCGTTCGGGTGGGCTCACCGGCACCGAAGTAGACCATTTCGGCTGGGTCGGCACCCTGAGCCCGCTCGACATCGCCGTCATCCAGGACAAATACGGCGTCAACGAGGAGTATGCGGCCGGCGACAACGTCTACACGATCAAGGACTATAACGGTCCGGGCAATTTCTACGCCGCGATCTGGGATGCCGGCGGAACGGACGAGATCCGTTACGAAGGCGCGCGCGACGCGACCATCGACCTGCGCGCCGCGACGCTGCAGTATGAGGAAGGCGGCGGCGGCCGCATGTCCTACGCCTTCGGCATCCATGGCGGCTTTACGATCGCCAACGGCGTCACCGTCGAAAACGCCACGGGCGGCGCCGGAAACGACACGCTGAACGGCAACGGTGCCGCCAACCGGCTCGTCGGCAATGCCGGCAACGACACGATCGCCGGCGGCGGCGGGGACGACTTCATCCTCGGCGGCGCGGGCACCGACAGCATGTCCGGCGGCGCGGGCAACGATCTGTTCCGCTACACCGCGCGCACCGACAGCGCCGTCGGCGCCGGGCGCGACGTCATCACCGACTTCGCCGAGGGCGACAAGATCGACCTCAGCGCGATCGGCGCGACGACGTTCATCGGCAGCGACACGTTCAGCGGGCGCGCCGGCCAGGTGCGCTCGGTGACGCTCGCCGACCAGACCATCGTCGAGTTCGATGCGGACGGCGACGGCCGGGCCGACATGCAGATCGAGCTCAGCGGCGCGCATCTGCTCGACCGGTTCGACTTCATCTCGCTGGACGGCGCGGCGACCAGCGGCGACGACGAGCTGTTCGGTACTGCCGGCAATGATTCGATCAATTCGCTCGCCGGCAACGACACCGTCTATGGCGGCGCCGGCGTCGATACGATCGACGGCGGCACCGGCAACGACGTGCTGGTCGGCGGCGGCGGGCGCGACACGCTGAAGGGCGGCGCGGGCGCGGACCTGTTCCGGATCGAGGACATCGCGGACAGCCGCCCGGGCGCCGGCCGCGACGCGGTGCTCGACTTCCAGGCGGGGTCCGACCGGATCGACCTCAGCGGGATCGGCAGCGCCTGGTCTTTCATCGGATCGATGCCCTTCACCGGCGCCGGCGATCAGGTGCGCTTCGTCAAAGGCTTCGGATCGACCTTCATCGAAGCCGATTTCGACGGCGATCTCGTCCCCGACCTGCAGATCGAGCTGGCCGGCAGCCACAATCTGGTCGCCGCCGACTTCCTCTTCTGAACGAGCGCGCGCGCTCCGACTGACGGGACCGCCGGTTCGCGCCGGCGGTCCCTTTCTTTTGCCTCGATGAATTTTGCCGTTAAGGCGGCGAAATGACCCTTCCCGCCCTCTTCGACCGGCTGCGCCTCCCCGCCATCGGCGCGCCCCTGTTCATCGTCTCGAACCCCGACCTCGTCATCGCCCAGTGCAAGGCCGGGATCGTCGGTTCCTTCCCCGCGCTGAACGCGCGTCCCCAGTCCCTTCTCGACGAGTGGATCCACCGGATCGTCGGGGAGCTGGCGGCCTGGGACCGCGACAATCCGCAACGCCCGTCGGCGCCTTTTGCGGTCAACCAGATCGTCCACCGCTCGAACGACCGCCTCCAGGCGGACATGGCGACCTGCGCGAAGTGGAAGGTGCCGATCGTGATCACCTCGCTGGGCGCGATGGTCGAGGTCAATCAGGGCGTCCATAGCTGGGGCGGGATCACGCTTCACGACATCATCCACGACCGCTTCGCGCGCAAGGCGATCGAGAAAGGCGCCGACGGACTGATCGCGGTCGCCGCGGGCGCCGGCGGCCATGCCAGCACGCTCTCGCCCTTCGCTCTGGTCCAGGAGATCCGGCAGTGGTTCGACGGGCCTTTGTGCCTGTCCGGCGCGATCGCGAACGGGCGCGCGATCCTCGCCGCGCAGGCGATGGGCGCCGATTTGGCTTATATCGGATCGCCGTTCATCGCCACCGAGGAGGCCAATGCGGTCGACGCCTACAAAATGGGGATCGTCGACGGCCGGGCGACCGACATCGTCTATTCGAGCTATTTCACCGGCGTTCACGGCAATTATCTGCGCGCCTCGATCGAGGCGGCGGGGATGGACCCGGCCAACCTCCCCGAGGGCGACCATACAAAAATGGATTTCACCGGCGGCGTGGGCTCGAAAAAGGCCTGGCGCGACATCTGGGGCTCCGGCCAGGGCATCGGCGCGATCGACCGGGTGCGGCCGGCGGGGGACTATGTGGACGAGCTGGCGCGGCAGTATGAAGAGGCGAAGGCGGAGCTGAAGCGGGCTGCGCATTTCTAAGGCCCTCTCCATCAAGAGGAGGGGCTTAGGCCGTAATCTCCTCCAGCTTCTCTAGCCACTCTTCCGGCAACGGCACCGGGCGGCGCGTCTCGCGGTCGACATAGACGTGGACGAAAAAGCCCTCGGCCGCCGCGTCCTCGCTCCCCTTCGCGAAGATGCCCAGCCGATAGCGCACGCTCGATCCGCCAATGATTTCCACCGCCAACCCGACCTCAACCGGCTCCGGATAAGCCAGCGGCGCGGCGTAGCGGCAGCCCGTCTCGACCACCAACCCGATCGGATCGCCCGCCGCCGCGTCGAGCATGCCGGCCGCGATCAGCCAGGCGTTCACGACGGTGTCGAACCACGCATAGTGAATCGTATTGTTGACGTGTCCGTAGGCGTCATTGTCGCCCCAGCGCGTGCCGATCTCCCGCCAGACGCGGTAGGCGTCGCGTCCGCGCAGCGCCTCGCGGCTCAAAGCGCCGCCTCGTAAAGCCGCCGCGCGTCGGCCTCGCCGATCGGGCAGGGATTGTTCACCAGCAGCCGCTCCTGCTTCATCGCCTCGGCGGCGAGCAGATCGAGGTCGCAAGCGGCGACGCCGACCTCGGACAGGCGCCGCGGCACGCCGGCGTCGCGGCAGAGCGCGCCCATCAGCTCGACGAATCCCTGCGCCTGGGCTTGGCTGCCGAGCGGCTCCAGCGCGGGATCGAGCATGGTCCCGAGCTCGGCGTAGAGCGGCATTGCGGCGTGGAGATTGTGGCCGAGCACATGGGTCAGCATCAGAGCGTTGGAGAGGCCGTGCGGGATGTGGAACAGGCCGCCGAGCGGATAGGCCAGAGCATGGACTCCGGCGACCGGCGCGTTGGCGAAGGCGACTCCGGCAAGATGGGCGCCGAGCAGCATCTTGCCCCGCGCCTCGACGTCCCCCGGGGTATCGCAGGCGCGCTGGAGGTTGGCGGCAAGCAGGCGCAGCGCGTCGCGGGCGAGAAGATCCGAGACCGGGTTCTTCTTGTGGAGCGACGTATAG
>DASQKE010000224.1:0-11367 GCA_035630675.1 Allosphingosinicella sp. | reverse complement strand
CGTAGCGGGGGGGGCTCAGCCCTAGCGGGGGGTTGTGGACCGAACGCTCCGCTGGGACGCCCGCTACCGCTAGCCCTGAGCTTGTCGAAGGGCGGTTTGCAGCGCTCCGCTTTTACCTCAGCCGCGCGGCCTGGCGGCAGATGGCGAAGAGCTCTTCGTCGACGGCGATCGGTCCGAGGCCGCCGGGGGCTTTCACCTGGCGCTCGGCTTCGAGGAGGCGGCTGAGGCTCTTGGCGAGGAGATCGGAGCGCCAGCGGCCGAGCTGGGCGGCAATTGTGTCTTTTTCCTTCCAGAATATGGACTTGGCGGCCGGTGACGCCATGACGGCAGCGACCGAATTGCCCGCCTCGACCTCGGCGCGGAGCCGGGTCAGCAGAGACATCCGACGGAGCAAAGCGCGGATCAGGGGGATGCCTTCCACGCCCTCGCTCCTGAGGCGCATCAGCTCGGCCTGGAGCAGGGCCGCATCGCCCGAGCCGACGCTGTCGACCATCCGCGACAGGTCGCCCTCCTCGGCCGCGGCGCCGATCGCGTCGAACGCGTCGCGGTCGACCGGCCGCGGAGCGTCCGGCGAGGCGTCGGCGTAGAGAGCGAGCTTCTTCAGCTCCTGCTCGATCAAGGCGCGGTTGCCGGCGCAGCTCTCGGCGATGCGGCGGGCGAGGTCCGGGCGGACGATCAGCCCCTCGGCCCGCGCCAGATCGGCAACGAGCCGGTCGGCGTCGCGGCCCTCCGGGACGTAGCTCGCAAAGGCGATCGCATTGGGCGCGGCGAGGGCGAGCTTGAGCAGCTTCGAGGTCGGCCTGAGCGCGCCGGCGACGAGAGCGACCGGATTGCCCGCGGTGGGCGCCTCGACCAAAGCCTCGAGCGCGAGCAGGATCTCGTCGCCGGCCGGCTCGACGACGACGTAGCGCGCGCCGCCGAACAAAGAGATGGAGGCGGCCTCGTCGGAGAGCCGCGCCGGGTCGCCGCGCAGGTCGGCGCCGGAGAGGTCGATCCGCTCCGCCTCCGCGCCGATCGCGGCGGCGAGCGCCTTGACCAGCGCCCGGCTGCCGGCCTCGTCGGGGCCGTGGAACAGGAAGAAACGCGTCTCGGCCGGCGATTTCAGCGCGCGATCGAGCTGCGGGCGGTTGGCCTTCACCGCGCCGCGCCGCCGCCGGTGCGCGCGGCGTACAAAGCAAGGCGGCTCACGATCTGGTCGGCGATCTCCCGGCTGAGTCGCTCGAGCGCGGTCTGCTCGGCGGCGACCGTCGCATATTCGGAGCTGACGACGTCGATGCCGGCGTCGGAGCCGGCGGTGGCGTCGACCAGCACGGTGCCGAGGGCGGCGTCGACCAGGCGGTAGCGCGCGCGCAAAGTCCGCCGCTCCCGCGTGATCGAATCGTCGGAGCGGATGCCGAAGCCGGTGATGCGGTCGTCGAGCTCGACTTCGAGCCGGTAGCGCGCGGCCGTGCCTTCGGGGCGACGGAGGCGGTCGACCAGAGCGGTGCGGACCAGCCAGCCGGCGCGCCCGCCGATCGGGCCAACCTCGACCGCGCGCAGCGACTGCGCCACCTGGCCGCGCCCGCCGCCCTCGTAGAGCGGACGCAGGCCGCAGGCGGTGAGGGCGAGGGCGGCCGCGATCGCAAATACCGCCAGGGCTGAGCTTGTCGAAGCCCGGGCCCGGTGCGCTGCAAACCGTCCTTCGACAGGCTCAGGACTAGCGATTGTGCGCGCGCTCCGCATTTTATTCTTCATCACGCAGCCCTCATATGACGAGGTTCACGAGGCGGTCGGGGACGACGATGATCTTGCGCGGGGGCCTGCCGTCGAGCGCGCGCACGATCTTCTCGGAGGCGAGCGCCATTTCTTGGAGAGTGTCGCGCGCGGTCCCCCTGGGCGCGGTCAGCGTGTCGCGCAGCTTGCCGTTGACCTGGACGGCGATGGTCACTTCGTCCTCAACCAGCAGCGCCGGATCCGCCGCGGGCCAGGCGGCGTCGGCGACCAGGCCCGTGTTGCCGAGCGCCGCCCAGGCCTCCTCGGCGACATGCGGCGCCATCGGCGCGACCAGCAGCAGCATCGTGCGTGCCGCCTCGGTGCGATCCGAAGAGGGCGGTGCCTTTTCGACCGCGGTGGCGAGCTCGTAGAGGCTGGCGACGGCCTTGTTGAAGGCGAGCGACTCGATGCTCCGGCCGACGGCGTCGATCGTCTGGTGGAGCTTGCGCCGGAGCGCGACGTCCTCCCCGTCTCCGCCCTTCAGCTCGGTCGCGAGCCGCCACAGGCGCTGGACGAAGCGCCAGGCTCCCTCGATCCCGTCTTCGTTCCAGGCCAGATCGCGTTCCGGCGGGCTGTCGGAGAGCATGAACCAGCGGACCGCGTCGGCGCCATATTGGTCGACGATCGGCTCGGGATCGACTCCGTTTCTCTTCGACTTGGACATGGCCTGAGGTCGCCCGACCTCGATCGGCTCGCCGGTCGCGGCCAGAACAACGCGGCCGGCCCGGTCCTCGACCTCATCGGGGGACAGCCATCGTCCATCGGCCGCCCGATAGGTTTCATGGGTCACCATGCCCTGGGTGAACAGGCCCTGGAACGGCTCGGTGACGTCGAGGCGGCCGATCCGCTGCAGTGCGCGGGTCCAGAAGCGGGCGTAGAGCAAATGCAGGATCGCATGCTCGACGCCGCCGATATACTGGTCGACCGGGAGCCAGCGTTCGGCGGTGGCCTTGTCGAACGGGCGGTCGGCGGGCTGGCTGGCGAAGCGGATGAAGTACCAGGAGGAATTGATGAAGGTGTCGAGCGTGTCGGTCTCGCGGCGCGCGGGGCCCCCGCAGCCCGGGCATTCGGCCTGGTTCCAGCTCGGGTGACGGTCGAGCGGGTTGCCGGGCAGCTCGAAGCCGACGTCTTCGGGCAGCACCACCGGCAATTGGTCGCGGGGCACCGGCACCGGCCCGCATGTCCCGCAATGGACGATCGGGATCGGCGTCCCCCAGTAACGCTGGCGCGAGACGCCCCAGTCCCTGAGTCGCCAGACGATGGCGCCCTCGCCCCAGCCTTCCTGCTCGGCGCGGCGGACCATCTCCGCCTTGGCGGCCTCGACGTCGAGCCCGTCGAGGAAGCGGGAATTGACGATGATGCCGCCGCCGCTCTCGGCCTCGCCGTCGACCGGCTTGCCGGCCTCGTCGGCTGAGGAGGCGACGACGCGGCGGATCGGCAGCTTGTATTTGGTCGCGAACTCGAAATCGCGCTGGTCGTGGGCGGGGACGCCGAAAATGGCGCCGGTGCCGTAGTCCATCAGCACGAAGTTCGCGACCCAGAGCGGCAAATGCCAGTCGGGAACGAGCGGGTGGGCGACGGTGCGGCCGGTGTCGAAGCCGAGCTTCTCGGCGGTCTCGACCTCGGCGGCCGTGGTGCCGCCACGCTTGCACTCGGCAATGAACGCGGCGAGCGCGGCATCGCTCCCGGCGAGCTCGAGCGCGACCGGGTGGTCGGGCGACAGAGCGACGAAGCTGGCGCCGAAGATGGTATCGGGGCGGGTGGTGAATACGTCGACGAACCGGGCTTCGACAGGCTCAGCCCTAGCGGGGGTATCGGTCTCCGCGCTCACGCCGCCCGCTAGTCCTGAGCCTGTCGAAGGACGGGTCAACCGCACCGGCCGGTCGAGGCGGAAGCCGAAGCGCAGGCCCTGACTGCGCCCGATCCAATTCTCCTGCATCAGGCGGACCTTGTCGGGCCAGCGATCGAGCGTGCCGAGGCCGTCGAGCAGCTCCTCGGCGAAATCGGTGATCCTGAGGAACCACTGGCTGAGCTTGCGGCGCTCGACCAGGGCGCCCGAGCGCCAGCCGCGGCCGTTCTCGACCTGCTCGTTGGCGAGCACGGTCATGTCGACCGGGTCCCAATTGACCTCGCTGTCCTTCCGGTAGACCAGGCCCGCGTCGTAAAGATCGAGGAACAGGGCCTGCTCGTGGCCGTAATAAGCGGGGTCGCAGGTGGCGAGCTCCCGGCTCCAGTCGAGCGCGAAGCCGAGCCGCTTCAATTGCGCGCGCATGGTCGCGATGTTGGCCCAGGTCCATGTCCCCGGATGGACCTTCTGCGCCATCGCGGCATTTTCGGCCGGCATGCCGAACGCGTCCCAGCCCATCGGGTGGAGCACTTCGAAGCCATTCATCCGCCGGTAGCGGGCGAGGACGTCGCCCATCGTATAGTTGCGGACATGGCCCATGTGGATGCGCCCCGAAGGATAGGGGAACATCTCGAGGATAAAGGCTTTCGGCCGATCGCTCCGGTCGGACGCGCGAAAGGTGCCGCGTTCCTCCCAGACCTTCTGCCAGTGCGCGTCGGCCGTCAGCGGGTTGAAGCGCATTTCGGGCCTTCGGGCGAGGGTTATCGGATGCTGGCCGATCGGCGCAGATCGCGGGCGCGGGTGAGGATGATCTCCTCGAGCCGCTGGACGGTGGCGGCGGTGACCGCCGCTTCGAGCCACTGGCCGCCCTGCAGGGTCTGGCGCGAGGCGGCGACGCGCAGCGCATCGGCGCGCAGGTCCGCATCGAGGATGGTGACGGTCACCTTGACCCGCTCGCTGGGCGTGTTCGGGTTCGCATACCAGTCGGTGACGATGACGCCGCCGTTCGAATCCGCCTGGGCGAGCGGCGCGAACGACAAGGTGTCGAGCGCGGCCTGCCAGAGATAGGCGTTGACGCCGATCGTCGTGACCCGGCTCGCGGCGACGTCGGCGGCGCGGCCGCGATCCTCCTCGCCGCCGCCCAATGTGCGGTTGATGTCATCCTGGACCCATTGGCAGCCGCCGAGCGCGAGCGCTCCGGCCAAAACGAGGGGGTGAAGGCGAGCCATGTCGATGTCCTTAGAAACTGAACGCGTCGTCCGCCGTTATAGAGAGAGCCGCGCGGGCGGCAAGGCGTCTCTGGGGCGGCCTGGCGCGCGACGGACAGAGGGATGAATGCCGCCGATGGCGCATGTGGACAAGTTGCAACATGTGCGGACGATTCGCCCCCGGCGCGGCCGGGGCGCGCTAGGCAAGGCGCCGCACGAGCGCTACATCCCGATCAGGACGGGAGACGAATCCGTGAAGGGATTTCGGGGAATGGCCGCAATCGGAGGCGCTGCGCTGGTCGCGGCGTCCTTGTTGTTGCTGTCGCCGGCCTCGGCCCAGCAGGATCGCTCCAAGGGCCAGCGGGGCGCGTCGATCGGCTCGTTCACGCCCGCCGTCGCCGACCCGCGCCTCGCCGCCGCTCTCGCCCGCCGGGGCAACCCCGCCGGCAGCGTCCGCCTCACGCCAGCCACCACCGCGGTCGAGCGGCGCCGTCCGGTGCAGGTCGCGATCCGCGCCCGCGCCTCCACGCCGCAGGATGGGAGCCGCGTCCAGACCGCCTCGGCGACGCCGGTCACCGCGATCACGCCGACCTCCTACAATCTCGGAGCCTCGGTCGGCTGGCGCAACTTCGCCATCTCCGGCGACGTCGCCGAAAGCCGCGACGGCATCATCTCCGGCCGCCGCTCGCAGGCCCAGGTCGGCATGAGCTATCAGGCCAACCGGCGGATCACCGCCCGCATCCAGGCCTCGGCCGAGGAGACCGAAGGGCGCCAACGGATCGTCAACGACGATGAAGCCTATGCGGTCGACGTCGGCGGCTCCTATTCGATCGGCCGCAATCTCGACGTGACCGGCGGAGTCCGCTACCGGATCGCCCGCGACCGGCTCGAGCCGCTTGCCGTCGACCAGCGCCGCGACAGCCAGGCCGTCTACGTCGGCACCGCCTTCCGCTTCTGAGCGAAGTTCCTCCCTGCCGCGAAGCGGTGGGGAGGGGGACCGCACGCAGTGCGGTGGAGGGGTAAAAGGCGCATGCCCCGGAGGACTGGGCGGGGAAACTCAGATCCGCGGCAGCTACCCCTCCACCAGCTTGTAGCTGGTCCCCCTCCCCATCTCACGATGGGGAGGAATTCCAGGCGTCGATGCCGGCCCAGCCGTAAGCGCCGTTCAACAGAGTAAACCTGTCTTCCGTCATTCCCCCGAGCGCCACCACGGGAAGCGTCGTCTGAGCTGCGAGGCGGGCGAAGCGCTCGGGTCCGAGCGTGGCCGCGCCGGGATGGCTCCGCGTCTCGAACACCGGCGACAGGAAAACCAAAGCCGCGCCCGCCTGCTCGGCGGCGCGGATCTCGGCGAGATCGTGCGCCGGCGCGGTGCGCAGGCCTGCGCCGCCGCCGCGGCCGTGGCTGCCGTCCGCGCCCCACGCCTGCGCCTCTTGCGCCGGTCCCGCGAGAAGGATCATCAGCCCGCGATCACGCGCCGCGGCCTTTGCCCGGTCGAACAGCGTCCGTCTCTGGGCGGGGACCAGGCCATAGTGGCGGAAGACGATGCCCCCGCCGTCGGGCAGCCGCGCGATCGCGTTGGACAGGCGCGCGCCCAGGCGCTCGTCGGTCATCAGCCATCGGGTCGGGAGTCGCTGGCGGTGGGTCATGGCCGTTCCTATAGCAGCCGCGATGAGCGGTGCATCCGAGAGGCTGGAGGCGGTCCGCGCGGGGATCGCGCGCGCGGCGGCGCTTGCCCGGCGGCCGGTCGAGGAGGTGACGCTGATCGCCGTCTCGAAGACCCACGAGGCGGACGCGATCCGTCCGCTGATCGATGCGGGCCAGCGCGCCTTCGGGGAGAACAGGGTCCAGGAGGCCCAGGCGAAGTGGCCGGTGCTGAAGGTAGAGGCGCCGGACGTGCGGCTGCATTTGATCGGCCGCCTCCAGTCGAACAAGGCCGAGGACGCGGTCCTGCTGTTCGACGCGATCCATTCGGTCGACCGCCCTTCGCTCGCCGCCGCGCTGGCCGCGGCGATGGCGAAGACCGGCCGCCGTCCGGACTGCTTCCTCCAGGTCAATGTCGGCGAGGAGCCGCAGAAGGGCGGCTGCGCCCCGGCCGATCTGCCCGCTTTGCTTGACGCGGCCGCGGTCGCCGGGTTGCCGGTCGCCGGCCTGATGGCGATCCCGCCGCTCGACGTCGAGCCCGCGCCTTATTTCGCCCTCCTGGCCAGGCTCGCCCGGCGCCACGGCCTCATTGGGCTCAGCATGGGCATGTCGGCCGACTATGAGACGGCGGTGACCATCGGCGCCACCCATGTCCGGGTCGGTACGGCCCTGTTCGGAGAACGAAGCTGAGCTTCGACGGCCTGATCCTCGATTTCGACGGCGTGCTGATCGAGAGCGAATATGCCGGCAACGCGCAGATCGCGGACTATCTCACCCGGATCGGCCACCCGATCTCGACCGAGGAAACGATGCGCAGGTTCATGGGCCTGGCACGCGCCGGCCTGACCGGCGCGATCGAGCAGTGGATGGGGCGACCGCTCCCGTCCGATTTCGACGCGGTGCGGGGCGAGGAGGACAGGCGCGTGCTCGAGGAGGGCCTGCCCGCCGTCGCCGGCGCGATCGCGTTCGTCGAGGCGTTGCCCCCGGATTTGCCGCGCGCGATCGCCTCTTCGAGCTCGGTCGAGTGGATCGAGCGCCACCTCGACCATCTCGGCCTGCGCCGCCATTTCGGCGACATGGTCTTCAGCGGCGCGCACCACGTCGCCCGCGGCAAGCCGGCGCCGGACCTCTATCTGCACGCCGCGGCGGCGATGGGCGTGCCGATCGGGCGGGTCGCGATCGTCGAGGATTCGCCGGTCGGGGTCCGCGGTGCGCTCGCCTCGGGCGCGACGGTGATCGGCCTGTGCGCGGGGAGCCATTGCCTCCCCGGCCATGCCGAACGCCTCAGCGCGCTCGGCGTCGAGCGCATCGCGTCGAGCTTCGATGAGGTGGCCGCGATGCTCGGCCTCGACCTCAGAGCCGGTGGCCGCTCCTGAGGCGCTTGGTCGCGAGATAGGATTCGTTGTGGGGGTTCGAGGTCGGCTTCAGCGGCACCTGCTCGACCACCGCGATCCCCTCCGCTTCGAGGCCGGCGGCCTTGCGCGGATTGTTGGTCAGCAGCCGGACGCGCTCCTGCTTCAAGGCTTCGAGCATCCGCGCGGCGACCGCATAGTCGCGCTCGTCGTCGCCGAAGCCGATCCTGAGGTTCGCGTCGACCGTGTCATAGCCCTGGTCCTGGAGCGCATAGGCGCGCAGCTTGTTGGCAAGGCCGATGCCGCGCCCCTCCTGGCGCAAATAGAGCAATATGCCCCAGCCGCCGGCCGCGATCGCGGCGAGCGCGTCGTCGAGCTGCGGCCCGCAATCGCATTTCAGCGATCCGAAGACGTCGCCGGTCAGGCACTCGCTGTGGAGGCGGACGAGCGGCGGATCGCCGGTCGGCTCGCCGATCAGCAGGGCGACATGCTCGGCGCCGTCGCTCGCGGCGCGGAACGCGACGATTTCGGCCTGCTCGGCGAAGCGGTTCGGCAGGCCCGCGCGCGAGACGATCCGGATCTGCTCCGAGCGGGCGGCGGCGCGCACGGCTTCGGGAGTCAGCGTGGCGTCGCCGCCGGCCCCGCCTGCGAACAAAGCCGGGAGCAGGCCGGAGAGCCGCGCCAGCGTCAATGCCGCTTCGGCCGCGACCGGGTCCTCGATGGGCGCGGTGCGGAACGGGCCCTTGAGCGGAGTCGCGAGGTCGAGCGCCGGGTCGGCGACGGCGCGTGCGGCCTCGAGGTCCAGCCAGGAGGTGCGGACGATCCGTACCGGCCCCGCGGGGACCGCGTCGCGCTGGTTGGCGAGCTTGAGGAGGGCGCCGCGATGGCCGGAGATGAGGAGATCGGCGGCGCTGGCGGCGTCGAAGCGTGCGAGCGCGTCCGCGTCCGCGGTCTCGACGGCGAGGAAGGCGATGCCGGAGATCTCGACCGGCCGGCCGCGGCGCAGCGCGTCGATCGCGCGGGCGACATCGTCCGGCCCGCCGCCGGTCAAATCCGGAACTCGGTCACCAGCGGCACATGGTCCGAGGGGCGGGCCCAGCCGCGGCACGGCTCGTGGACGTGATGCTCGACCGCGAGCGCGGCGACGTCCTTCGTCGCCCACATATGGTCGAGGCGGCGGCCGCGGTCGTTCTTCGTCCAGTCGGGCGAGCGATAGCTCCACCAGGTGTGGAGCCGGCCCGGCGCCGGATGGAAATGGCGGCCGAGATCGACCCAGTCGTTGCTCCGCTGCAACCGGTTCAGCGCCTCGACCTCGATCGGGGTGTGGCTGACGACATTGAGGAGCTGCTTGTGGCTCCAGACGTCGCATTCGAGCGGCGCGACGTTGAAGTCGCCGACGAGGATGGTCGGGCCTTTGCACGCCTCGGACCAGCGCGTCATCCGCTCGATAAAGTCGAGCTTCTGGCCGAACTTGGGATTTTCATTGCGATCCGGGATGTCGCCGCCGGCCGGGACGTAGACGTTCTCGATCCTGATGCCGCATTCGAGCCGGACGCCGACATGGCGCGCCTCCCCATTGGCCTGCCAGTCGAACCGGTCGTCCTCGCGCATCGGCAGCTTGGAGAGGATCGCGACGCCATGGTGCATCTTCTGGCCGCAGAGGATCAGATGCTCGTAGCCCAAAGTCGGGAAGAGGCCGGCCGGAAAGTCGCAATCGACGACCTTGGTCTCCTGCAGGCACAATATGTCGGGCGATTCGGCGCGCAGGAACCGCTCGATCAGGTCGATCCGGGCGCGGATCGAGTTGATGTTCCAGGAGGCGATCTTAAGGCTGAGCGACATGGCGGACGCTTAGCGACGGGCGCTGCTTCTGTCGATGAGGGCGCGGCGCGTGGTCAAGGAAAGGCCCCCGCTCCGGGGGCGTGGAACGGGGGCCAACCAAGCGTTTTGACGCGAGGTCAATCACGAAAACCGGGCCCGGGGAACAGGGGGGAAACCCAGACTCGAAATCCGCAATTGCAATCGGTGGCTTAGCGCAACCGACCTGTCGCCAGCATGAATGACACATTGTCTCCTAGAGGGAGAATCACCCTCGCGGGCCGCCGCGGCGCGGCTGCACGAAGCGGAACAAGCTGTCTCCGACCGGCACGTTGAAGCGCTGGCCCGAGAGCCGGACCGTGGTGCGGCGGTTCTGGGCGTCGAGCACCGTCCAGCCCTGCAGCGACAGGCCGCCGGGCGCGCTGCCCGACTTGGCGAAGGCGATCGTGATCGTGCCGAAATCGCGCCGGCGCGGGTCGTGCGCCTCGAGCATCAGCACCTGCGCGTCGTTCCGCGTCACCCGCGAGAAGCGCGAAAGGTCCTGGTTCGGGTTGAGCAGGACCGAGAGCGGCGAATCGTTGATCGGCCAGCGGCTGGTCTGGTTGACGGCGCCGTCGTAGAAGATGAGCGCGCGGCCGTCGCCGACGACCAGCATGTCGGCGCCGCGGCCGTAATCGAAGCGGATCCGGCCCGGCCGCTTCAGCGAGACGGTGCCCGACAGGCTGCGGCCGCGCTGGTCGGTCTGGCTGAAGGTCGCGGTCATCGTGTTGACGGCGCGCAGATGCTGCTGGACGAGGGCGAGGCCGGCATTGGCCTGCGCGGCGACGGGCGCCGGAGCCAGTGCCGCGACGGCGGCGAGCGGGGCCGCGGCGAGAGCGAGCGCGCGAAAACGCAACATGAAAAGTCTCCGTGTGGTTCAGCTTTGGAGGGGATATGGGGTCGCCCCCTTGAATGCCTAGTGAACCCGCCGGTTCCAGATCGTTCAGCCGCCGAACTCCAACCGGCAATATCCGTCTCGCCTCATCTCGAAGCTGCAACGCTTGAGGATGTCCATCCCGAGCAGCGCGTCGAACTCGAATGCGTTGGTCAGCTCTATGCCGATCACTTCGTCGAAGATGAAGGGAAATGCCGGCGCATCGAACGGTTTCGCGTCGGGCTGGAAGCCCATGCGAAAGGCGAGACGCTCGACCTGACCTTCGCCTTGCGCCGACATGAGCGGCCGCTTGCCCAGGCGGCTGAGGCTCAGCTTCGATACGGTGCGCGAGGCCACGCCGCTGACGGACGATCCGGTGTCAAGCAGAGCTCGGGCTTTGACCCCGGTCAGGTCCGTCACTGGAATGGGCGCGAGAATCGTCACCGGCAGAAGGATGCGGCGCGCCTCGCGTATCCACTCAATGCACTGCGACATGCGACCAGAAGCCGAGATCAATCGGCTCGTCAGTCACTTCCTGGATCGAGAATATTCCGTCGGGAAATCGCTCGGTGGCCGCGAGCAGCGCCTCGCGCGGCGTATCGAAATAGTCGACGATTGTGCCGTCGCGCATCAGGGCGAGCTGATCCCGGTGCTCGTCGAGGATCGACGCTAAAATCCGCATGAACACATCGTAGTTGCGGTCGACTTCCTCGTTCTGCCGGGCCACGTCCATGCTCAGGCCTTCCTTCCGCCCAACCAAGGAATTGCACGGATAACCGCGAGCCCCAAGTGGCTTGCGGCCAGTGGAATCGCAAGCGGGACAAGACGCGGTGCGTC
>DASQKE010000223.1:0-17001 GCA_035630675.1 Allosphingosinicella sp. | reverse complement strand
TCGGGCTGCACCGCCGAGGCGCAGGCGTTCAGCGCGCTCGCCGAGGAATTCGAGAAGGCCGGCACCTGGCTGCTCGGCGTCTCGAAGGACCCGGCGAAGAGCCATGCGAAGTTCACGGACAAATATTCGCTCAAGGTGCCGCTCGCGTCCGACACCGACGGCTCGGCCTGCGAGGCGTTCGGCACCTGGGTCGAGAAATCGATGTACGGCCGCAAATATATGGGCATCGAGCGCGCCACCTTCCTCGTCGACCGCGACGGCGTCGTGAAGCGGGTCTGGCGCAAGGTGAAGGTCCCGGGGCACGCGGAGGAGGTGCTCGAGGCGGCTCGCGAGCTGCCCTGACCGGCTGCGCGCGGCGCGGGAACGGAACGCGCGGCGCGCTGCCTCGTTTTGCCGGGACAGGTCGTTCGCGTATCCGGAGTGCCGCCGATGAGTTCCAGGCTCACTTACTCGACGTTGGGAGGAGCCGTTTTCGTCGCGGCGGCGGTGGGCGTGCTGCTCGGCGAGAGCGCGATCGACCAGATCAACCCGCTTTATTTCCAGGGCGCCGCCGCTCATCCGCGCGACCGCGGCGCGGTGGTCGACGAGACCGAAATCGACCAGCTCGGCCCGCGCTTCGCGGACCATTATGGCTGGGAGGACGGCCAGGCGGCGCGCGTCGCCGACTGCCAGGGCTGCCCCGCCGTCGCGGCGCGCGATGCCTATCTGCACGGCGCGCAATTTGCCGTGGCCGAGACCGGCTGGGGCGCCGAGGCGCAGCCGGTCGCCGATTATTATTCCGAGCAGCCGCCCACGGCCGCCACCGAGCCGGAGCACAAAGCTTCCGCAGCGGAGCCGAGCGAGCTCGATCGTTATGCGAGCTTCCAGGTCGAGGAGAAGCCGGCGGCGACCGAGCCGGTCGAGGTCGCCGCCGCCGCCGACGACTGAATGGGCGCCGATGGCGTCGGCCCGCCGCCGAGGGTAAGCGGCGCGGGTGACCCATCCCGATTGCAGCATCGCCGAGGCCTGCCGCGCCGTCCTGCTCGCGGCCGAGCCGTACGAGAAGGTTCGGCGGGCGCGGGCGGCGGCGCGGGCCTGGCGGCGCGGGGCGCTCGCTCACCAATTCGACATCGCGATGCCGGACCGCCCGGCGCGGCCCGACCGGCCCGAGCTGGTGTCGGCCAATTGCATGCCCAAGCGCGGCCGCGGCGGCTCCGAGCGCGGCCGGATCGCGATGCTGCATGCCCTCGCCCATATCGAGTTCGGCGCGATCGACCTCGCCTTCGACATGGCGGGCCGCTTCGGCGGCGCCTTCCCGCGCGGGTTCGTCGACGACTGGCTCTCGGTCGGCGCGGACGAGGCGATCCACTTCGTCCTGCTCGACCGGCGGCTGCGCGCGCACGGCTCCGGCTACGGCGCGCTGCCGGCGCATGACGGCCTCTGGGAAGCGGCGGGGGAGACCGCGCACGACGTGCTCGCGCGGCTCGCAATCGTGCCGATGGTGCTCGAGGCGCGCGGGCTCGACGTGACTCCGGCGACGGTGGCGCGGTTCGAGGCTGGCGGCGACCGCCGATCGGCGGCGATCCTGGGCCGCATTTATCGCGACGAAATCCGTCATGTCGCGATCGGCACGAGCTGGTTCAAAACGGCCTGCGAATCGCGGAAAATCGCGGTTGTTGCGGAGTGGCAACGGCTCGTCCGCACCCACTTCCGGGGCACGCTCAAACCTCCATTCAACGACTCAGCCCGCGACGAAGCCGGTCTGTCCCGCGAATTCTATGCAGGGGTGGACGCGGAGAGCTTTGCTTAACAGTCTGCGGTTCAGACGTCGCGGGTGGGCACTTCCGACGCGTAAAAACAGGGCAAAAAAGCCCTGAGATTCAAGAGGGTCGCCGTTGCGGGCACTAGCCGCCGCATTCGCCGATCGGGGATGACGATGACGACTTCGGTCCAGACTGCCAACGCCGGTCTCGCAGAGCGGTTCCGGAACCTCTTCAAAGCTCGCGACATTTTCTTCCATGACGGCAAGAGCTTGCGGCGCTTCAGCGTCGGCTCGCGCGTCCAGGTCGCCGTCTCGCTCGCCGCTTTGGTGCTGCTGGCCTGGTCGGCTTTCGCCACCATCCGCATCATCTCCGCCGCCGATGCCGTCGAAGGCGAGGTCGCCCAGATGGAGCGCCAGGTCGCCGCGATGCAGGCCGACCTCGTCCAGATCCGCCGCCAGGCCGAGCAGCGTGCCCAGGTCCTCGAGCAGCGCCAGGCCTTCCTCACCGCTCTGCTCGAAGGCGAGCAGGATTCCCAGCGGCTCGCCGCCATGCTGCCGCGCGCCGACGCGCCGCAGGACGCCGCCGCCGCCGTCGCTCCTTACGAGCAGGTCGAGGGCATGCAGCGCGTGTTCGTCGCGCGCGCCGAGGACACCGCCCGCGAGCGCATCGTCGAGACCGCCCAGCAGATCCGCAAGCTCGGCCTCAACCCGGCCCGCTTCCTCGGCCGCGGCGGCCCGCTCGAGGCGGTCGATACGCCGGCCGGCGCCGATCCCCGCTTCCGCCAATTGTTCGTCGCCTGGCGCCAGCTCGACCAGCTCGAGGCCGGCATCGTCGCCATCCCGGCCGGCCGTCCGGTCAACACCGCCAATTTCACCAGCGGCTACGGCACCCGCTCCGATCCGTTCCGCGGCAGCGCGGCCATGCATGCCGGCGTCGATCTCGCCGGCCCGCTCGGAACGCCGATCTACGCCACCGCCGACGGCATCGTCGGCCGCGCCAGCTACGAGGGCGCCTACGGCAACCTCGTCGAGATCAATCACGGCCAGGGCATCCAGACCCGCTACGGCCACCTTTCGCGGCTGATCGCCCGCCCGGGCCAGCGCGTCCGGCGCGGCGAGCTGGTCGGCCTGATGGGCTCGACCGGCCGTTCGACCGGCAGCCACCTTCATTACGAGGTCCGGATCGACGGCCGCGCCGTCAACCCGATTCCCTTCATCCAGGGCGGCGACTCGCTTGCCGCCGTCCAGCGCCGCGCCGACGCCGCGACCCCGACGGTCGCGCTCGGCGGCCCCACCGCGGCCGCGCGCTGAGCCTCACCAGATAACAGGAGAGGAAAGGCCTCGCCGGCGACGGCGGGGCCTTTTTTCTTGTGGCTCGGCGACTGGGGGCGGCTGACCGAGACCGTCATCCCGGCGCAGGCCGGGATCTCAGGGAGAATAAGCGCAGGAGTGCATGGAGCGCTGCCTTGCGTCGGTGTCATCTCGTCCTGAGATCCCGGCCTTCGCCGGGATGACGTTGTGGCTCTAACGATGCCCTTCCAGCCGGCAATCCTCCTCGTCCCCCACCTCGATCTGCAGCGTCGCATGGCTGATGCCGAAGCGGTGCTCGATCGCGTGGGCGCAGTCGGCCAGGAAGCGGTCGCCCGGAAAGCCGCCGGGCATGACGAGATGGGCGGTGAGCGCGAACTCGGTGGTGCTCATCGGCCAGATATGGAGATCGTGGATGCGCGCGACGCCCGGCTGCGTCCGGAGGTGCTCCTCGACCGCGTCGGGATCGATGCTGGAGGGCACGCCGGCCAGCGCCATCGTCACCGATTCGCGCAGCATGTCGGCCATGCCGAGAAAGATCAGCGCCGCGACGACCAGGCTCGCCACCGGATCGATCCACAGCCAGCCGGTGAAGGCGATGCCGAGGCCCGCGACGACCACGCCCGCCGAGACCAAGGCGTCGAGCAGCATGTGGAGATAGGCACCGCGGATGTTGAGGTCGCTCTTGCGGCCGCGCGCGAACATGAAGGCGGTGGCGCCGTTGATCACGATGCCGATCGCCGCGACGATCACGATCGTCTCGCCCTCGACCAGATCCGGGATGATCAGGCGGACGACGGCATTGTAGACGATGAAGGCGACTGCGACGAGCAGGATCAAGGCGTTGGCGAGCGCGGCGAGGATCGAGACGCCGCGCAGGCCGTAGCTGAAGCGGCGGCTCGGCGGGCGCTTGGCCAGCACGGCCGCGGTCCAGGCGATGGCGAGCCCGAGCACGTCCGAAAGGTTGTGGCCGGCGTCGGCGAGCAGGGCGATCGAGTTGGCGATGAACCCGTAGGTGGCCTCGACGGCGACGAAGCCGAGGTTGAGGACGATCCCGATCGCGAAGGCGGCGCCGAAATCCTTGGGCGCGTGGTGGTGGCCGTGACCGTGCGAGTGGGAATGCGAATGGACCAAGCTCAGCTCCGCCGCAGCGCCTGCGTCCGAGCTAAGCGGGAAACCAGTGTGCCGCAACCGTCCAAGACCGTCATCCCGGCGAAGGCCGGGATCTCAGGGAGAATGGGCGCTTGCGTTATTGGAGAGCTCCATAGGCACCGGCGCCATCTGGTCCTGAGATCCCGGCCTTCGCCGGGATGACAGTCCTGCACCGGCGCGCCGGTGCGGACCGTCACTTCCCCCGCTTCTTTCGGTGGGTCTCCATGTCGAGGACCATGTTGGCGTCGCCCTCGGGCAGCAGGCCGAGGCGGCGGGCGACCTCCTGATAGGCTTCGGCCTCGCCGCCGAGATCGCGGCGGAAGCGATCCTTGTCGAGCTTCTCGCCGGAAATCATGTCCCAGAGGCGGCAGCCGTCCGGGCTGATCTCGTCGGCGAGGATGGTGCGGGCATATTCATTTTCCCAGATCCGGCCGAACTCGAGCTTGAAGTCGACCAGGCGGATGCCGATCCCGGCGAACAGGCCGCACATGAAGTCGTTCACCCTGACGGCCATGTCGGCGATGTCGTCCATCTCCTCGCGGCTCGCCCAGCCGAAGCAGGCGATATGCTCGTCCGCGATCATCGGATCGCCCAGCGCATCGTCCTTGTAATAATATTCGATGATCGTGCGCGGGAGCTGCGTTCCCTCCTCGATGCCGAGGCGGGTCGAGAGCGTCCCCGCCGCGACGTTCCTGACCACCACCTCGATCGGGATGATCTCGACCTGGCGGATGAGCTGCTCGCGCATGTTCAGGCGGCGGATGAAGTGGGTCGGGACGCCGATCCCGGCGAGCAGGGTGAAGATATGCTCGGAGATGCGGTTGTTGAGCACGCCCTTGCCGGAGATGGTGCCGCGCTTCTGGGCGTTGAACGCGGTCGCGTCGTCCTTGAAATATTGGATCAGGGTGCCCGGCTCCGGCCCCTCATAGAGAATTTTGGCCTTGCCCTCGTAGATCTGGCGGCGGCGGGACATAAAAGAGAGCCTTCCGGATCAAAACGATGCGCCCCGGGAGCACGTGCATGCGACGCGGCGGCCCGGGGCTGAGGCGAGCCCTATAGAGAAGCGCGTCGCTTTCGGCAATTGAGCAGCGTCAGGTGACCGCGCCGCGGACGCCGAAGCGCGGCTCGCGCCAGCGGTCCGTCGCGAGAATCCCGGCGCATGTGTCGGCCGCGCGCCAGACGTCCTCGAAGCGCAGATAGAGGGGGGTGAGGCCGAAGCGGGCGACGTCGGGCGCGCGGAAGTCGCCGATCACGTCCGCTTCGATCAGCGCCTGGACGATTTCGAAGGCGTGCGGATGTCGGAACGAGATGTGGCTGCCGCGCGCGTCCGGTGTGCGCGGGGTGATGCACTCCATTTCGGGGCAGCGCTCGGCCATCAGCCGCTCGAACAGGTCGAAGAGCGCGATCGACTTCTCCCACAGCGCCTCCATCGAAACGCCGTCGAACGCATCGAGTCCGCTTTCGAGCGCGGCGAGGCTGAGCATCGGCGGCGTGCCGGCGAGGAAGCGGGCGATGCCGGGCGCGGGCAGATAATCGTCGGTGAAGGCGAACGGGGCGGCGTGGCCCATCCAGCCGCGCAGGGGGCTGACCAGCTTCTCCTGGAGGTGCTCGGCGACGTAGAGGAAGGCCGGCGCGCCGGGTCCGCCGTTCAGATATTTGTAGCCGCAGCCGATTGCGAGCTCGGCGCCGTCCCGGTTGAGGTGCAGCGGCACCGCGCCGGCGCTGTGGCTGAGGTCCCAGATGGTGATCGCGCCGGCATCCTTGGCCCGCGCCGTCACCGCCGCCATGTCGAAGCGCTCGGCGCTCTTGTAGTGGACGTGGGTGAGCAAAAGGAGGTTGGTGTCGGCGCCGATCCGCGCCTCGATCTCGCCGCGCCCCGCAATGTCGAGGCGGAGGCCGGTGAGCTCGGCGGCGCCGCTGGCGATGTGGAGGTCGGTGTGGAAATTCCCGGCCTCGGTGAGCAGGGATCGTCGCCCGGAGAGCTTCGCCGCCGAGACCAGCAGCTTGTAGAGATTGACCGAGGTCGAATCGGCGACGATCACCTCGTGCGGCTTGGCCCCGATCAGCCGGGCGATCCTGGCGCCGATGCGCTGCGGCGCCTCGATCCATCCCGCCTCGTTCCAGCTCCGGATCAGCCGCTCGCCCCATTCCCGCTCGACGACCTCGCGCTGCCGCTCGACCGTCGCCTTCGGGAGCATGCCGAGCGAATTGCCGTCGAGATAAATAAGGCCGTCGGGGATGACGAAGCGGTCGCGCAGCGGCGCCAGCCGATCCCTGCCATCGAGGGCGCGGGCCTGGTCGAGCGTCACCGCCCCAGCGCCCGCTCGATCTCCTCGACCGCGGCGGTCCAGGCGGCGGTGCCGGGGGAGATGAGCTCGACATGGCCGGTATGGTCGATCATCCGCACCCGGACGTCGTCGCCCGCCGCGCGCATCCGGCGGGCATAGGCCTCGGCATAGCTGGTGGGAATGATGCGGTCCTGGAGCCCGTTGATCAGGACCTGCGGCACGCCGAGCGGCGCCAGGCGCGGGACCGAAGTGTCGGCGAAGACGTTGCGGCTGCTGAGCGTCGGCGGCCCGACGAGGCGCTCGATGATCTCGGTGCCGCAGCCGCTTCCGGGCGGAGTCGCGGCGACCTCCAGGTCCGGCAGGCCGCCGAGGCTGATCACGGTGCGGATCGCGATCGGGTTCGTGCCGATCAGCGGGCTGCCGCGCGGGATCAGCAGGCTGCGCGCGCGCGCATTCACGGCCGGCCGCGCGGCGAGCCACAAAGCGAGGTGGCCGCCGGCGCTGTGGCCGATTGCGACGAGGCGCGAGATGTCGAGCTTGTGGCGCGGCGCCTGGTCGCGCAGCGCATCCGCCGCCGCCGCGGCGTCGCTGAAGGTGCCGGGATAGCCGCCGCCGGCGCGGTCGACGCCGCGATAGTCGATGTTCCAGACGGCGATCCCGCGGCGCCGCAGATCCTCAGAGGTCCAGGCCATGATGCGGCGGTCGGCGATCTCGGTCTGCCAGCAGCCGCCATGGACCATCAGGACCGTCGGGTGTGGCCCCGGGCCCTCGGGCAACCACAGATCGGCGACCTGCATCCCGTCCGCGCCGTAGCTGAGGCTATGGCCGGGCTCGGGGCGCGGCCGCTCCAGCAGGTCCGGCCAGGCCATCAGGCCGTCGGAACCGCGGCCGGGGGGCGGGGCAGGCGCGTCGCTCGTCATCGCACAGCCGGTTAGAGCGGCGGCGGCGAGCGCGGCAAGGACTTTGGCGGGAAGGCGCATGCCGCCGCGATAGACCGCGGCGGCACGGCTGGCAAAAGCTCAGCAGCGGCGCGTCTCGCCGGACCGCCAGGGCGCATCATACTGGATGCGGTTGAGCTTGCAGAAAGCGACGTCGATCGCGGCGAGGCCGCGGCGGAGCGAAGCGAGGAAGCCGCGGCGGGCAGGGGTAGTCATCTTTTGTCTCCTGGATGGGGCGGCGTCAGGCCGCGGAGGCGCCGAACGTCGCGACGGTGAGGCCGACCGCGAACAGGCCGGCGAGAACCTGGCTGGGCACGCGGGCGGCGAGCGACCCGCTCCCGCGGAGCACGGCGCCGGCGGCAGCGACGCGGCCGTCCAGCCATTCGGAAAACTGATCATGGTGTGCATTCCAGATCTCGGCGTCCATCTGATCGCGCATCGACTTTCTCCCTTGTTCTTTCGAGAGCCGGTTGCTCCGGCCACGGCGCCTACATCGCCTGCCGGCATTCCTTTCGCCAACGAAACTCTCGACAGTTCACATAAGCTGAACTTATAGACAGGCGATGCGCAGATTGCCTCCGCTCACTTCCGTCCGCGTGTTCGAGGCGGCGGCGCGGCATGAGAATTTCACCCAGGCGGCGGCCGAGCTCGGCATGACCCAGGCGGCGGTCAGCTATCAGATCAAGCTGCTCGAGGACCGGCTCGGCGTGCCCTTGTTCCTGCGCGCGCGGCGGCGCGTGACACTGAGCGACGCCGGCCGCCGCGCCGCGCCCTTGGTCGGCCGCGCCTTCGATCTGATGGACGACGCATTCGGCTCGCTGGTCGCCGAGGACGAGGGCGTGCTCGCCATCTCGACCACCCAGACCTTCGCGTCCAACTGGATGGCGCCGCGGCTGGGCGCGTTCCAGCTCGCCCGGCCCGAGCTGGCGGTCCGACTCCGCACCGACAATCGCGTGATCGACTTCGCGCGCGAGGAAGTCGACGTCGGGATACGCAGCACGCCCGGCCCGGGCGAATGGCCCGGCCTGCGCGCGCATTTCCTGTTCCGGCTGCACTCGACGCCGGTCTGCAGCCCGGCCTTCCGCGACGCGCACTCGATCGAGGCCGCGAAAGACCTGCTGCGCGTGCCCCGCCTGAGCCCCGGCGACGAATGGTGGGCCTATTGGTTTCGCGCCGCGGGCGTCGCGGCCGGCGAGGCACATCGCCCTGCCGGGATCCGGTTCGACACGCAGGCGATGGAGGGCCAGGCGGCGCTGGCCGGGGCGGGAGTGAGCATGCTGACGCCGATGTTCTGGCGCTCCGAGCTGACGAGCGGCCGGCTGGTCCAGCTCTTCCCTTTGATCAGCTTCGAAGGTCCCGGCTACTGGCTCGTCTATCCCGAGCACCGCCGCAACCAGGCCAAGGTCCGCGCCCTGCGCGAATGGATGCTCGCCGAGGTCGAGGCGATGAAGGCGAGCGAGCCGCCTGAAATCTTCGCTCCGCTCGGCGCCTAGGCTTCGGGCGCAGCCGCCGGCTCGGGCGCCGCCTTCGGCGCGTTGAAGAATCGGCGCCGCACCCAGCGGACGGCGAGCGCAACCAGCAAGGCGAGCAAAGCCCAGGGCAGCAGGGTCACCAGGATCACGAACAGGATCGAGGCGCCGTCGACGAAATTCTCCCAGGCGTCCTCCAGCGTCTCGCCGACAGGGCGGCGCGGCTGCGGGCCGGGGACGTAGCGGCCGGAGCCGTAGACGAAGGTCATCGGCGTCGTCGCCAGCGTGTCCTGCGCCTCCTGCCGGTTCTGCTCGGCCGCGCGGATCGCGGTACGCAGCTGCTGCGCCTCATATTCGAGATTGGCCTTGTCGCCCGACGCGAGCCGGCCGCGCAGGCGCGCCTCGATCCGCGCCAGCTCCTCGCGCAGCTCGGCGATGCTGCGCCCGGCCTGGCGGATGCGCGGCGCGACGTCGGTGCCGCTGATCTCGCTCTCGACCAGCATGCCGTCGGCGCGCAGCACCGTGGACACGCCTTCGCGCCCGAAGATGCGGGCGATCGACGGGTCGAGCTTGAAGCTGAGCCGCGCCTCGATGTTCTCGTCGTCATGGCGGACGAAGCTGAGACCGACGATCCGGCAGCGTTCGGGGCCGAGCTGCTCGCAGCGGGCGGCATGCTGCTCCTGGACCTCGGCGACGCGTTCGGCAGCGAGGCGGAAGGCGTAGCGATAGTTGAAGGCCACGCCCGGGGCCGCGGTCGGCGAGATGTTCGGACCGGCGGCGGCGCGCTCCTCTGCAGAGGAGGGCTCCATCGCGACATCGGACGCGTTGCTTGCCGAGCTGTCGGAGGAGGCGGGGCCATCGGATCGGTCCGGCTGTCCGCCGCCGCAGGCAGCGATCGCGAGGACGAGGGGCACGAGAGCGAGCGACGAACGCATGGGCAGCCTCCCTGATTCGGACTATGTCTACTCCCGCGATAGAGAAGGCGCAAGACCCTTCCGGCGCCTGTACCAGCGGGCGAGTTGCCAGAGCAGGAGCGCGATCGCGGCCCAGGGCAAGGTGAGCGCGACGATGAGCAGAATGATGGCGATACTTTGGGTCGCGATCGAGCCTGCCTGGCCCAGCGCCTTCCCGATCGGATCGCGCTCGGCCGCCACGGCAGCGGCACCCGAGGATTCGTAGAAAATCGCGATTTTCGACATTGCGACGCGGCCGCGCGTCTCGGCGAGCCAGGTTCTGGCGGCGTCCAGCTCCTCCTGGGCCGCGTTGATCGCGCGCTCCGCCTGCACCGCCTGCTCGATATTGCCGCTGCGCGTCTCGAGCAGCGTGGACAACCGCCGGATCAACGTCTCGCGGGTGCGGATGCGCGCTTCTGAGTCGACCATCTCGCGCGAGACGTCGTCGGCGCCGATCTGGCGGTCGACGGTCTCGCCGCCGGCCTCGCCTGCGCTGGCGGTGAGGCGGCGCCCGAACTCGTCGGCGAGCGGCGCCGCGACCTGGACCTCGAGCGAGGCGGCGGGAGCCGCCGGCTCGGCCCGGCCGCCGCCATAGCCATGGTCGCGCGCCGGCGGCGCGGGCTGCGTCTCGCTCCGCCGCATCGAGACGATCCGGCAGCGCGCCTGGCCCATCGCCAGGCAAAGCTGGAGGTGCCGCTCCTGCACCGAGGCCAGCGCCGCTGCAGGAACCCGGAAGCGAAAGCCGTAGCTGTAAGCCACCCGTGGAGCGACTTCCGGCAGCAGGGGGTCGGCCGTTGGCGAAAGCTGCTGCGGTGCGCCTTGCGCGGATGAGCTTGGCGCGGCCGGCGGCGGGGGCGGCGCTGGCATTGCCGGCAGGCTCACCGGCGCGGCCATCGCTGGCGGCGGCTCCGCCTGCGCATCGAATGTCCTGAGACCCTGCCGCTCGGCCTGCGGGCGAGGGCGGTCCGGCAGGGTCAGGAGGACGATCGGGATCGCGGCGACGCCCAAGGCGGCGGCCATCAGGAGCGGGCGGCGGGTCATCTCACTCTCCCTGCTTTTCTGTTATGATATCTTATAACATACACCTCGCGCAATAGTTTCTCGCGCGCCGCCCGGGCCGCTGCTAATCCGCCACCATGTCCGATGAGTATGATCACGTCGTCGAAGCGCCGTTCGACGATGCCCTCTCCCAGCGCTATCTCGTCTACGCCCTCTCGACGATTACGGCGCGCTCGCTGCCCGACGTTCGCGACGGGCTGAAGCCCGTCCACCGGCGCCTGCTCTGGGCGATGCGGCTGCTGCGGCTCGATCCGGCTTCGGGCTACAAGAAGTGCGCGCGCGTCGTCGGCGACGTCATCGGCAAATATCATCCGCACGGCGATCAGTCGGTCTACGACGCCATGGTCCGGCTCGCCCAGACCTTCTCGCTGCGCTACCCGCTCGTCGACGGCCAAGGCAATTTCGGCAATGTCGACGGCGATAATGCCGCGGCGATGCGCTACACCGAAGCGCGGCTGACCGCGGCGGCGAACGAGCTGATGGCCGGCCTCGACGAAGGCACGGTCGATTTCCGGGCGACCTACAATGGCGAGGAGGAAGAGCCCGAAGTCTTTCCGGGCCTGTTCCCGAACCTGCTCGCCAACGGCGCCAGCGGCATCGCCGTCGGCATGGCGACCTCGATCCCGCCGCACAATGTCGCCGAGCTGATCGAGGCTGCCGTCCAGCTCATCGACAATCCCGCGACCGAGGAGCGGGCGCTGATGGATTTCGTCGCCGGGCCCGATTTTCCTACGGGCGGCGTCATCGTCGACGGCGCCGAGGCGATCGCCTCCGCTTATGCGACCGGCCGCGGTTCGTTCCGGGTGCGGGCGCGCTGGTCGATCGAGGATCTGGGCCGCGGCACCTGGGCGGCGATCATCTCCGAAATCCCGTATCAAGTCCCGAAATCCAAGCTGATCGAGCAGATCGCGGCCCTCGTCTCGGAGAAGCGGCTGCCGATCCTCGCCGACGTCCGCGACGAATCCGACGAGGCGATCCGGATCGTGCTCGAGCCGCGCAGCCGCGCCGTCGAGCCGCAGCTCCTGCTCGACAGCCTGTTCCGGCTCACCGACCTCGAGGTCCGTGTGCCCCTCAACCTCAACGTGCTCGACGCCAGCCGCACGCCGCGGGTGATGAGCCTGGGGCAGGCGCTCAAGTCCTGGCTCGACTTCCAGTTCGAGGTGCTGGTCCGCCGCTCCGAGCACCGGATCGCCAAGATCGACGACCGGCTCGAGCTGCTCGAAGGCTTCCTCGTCGCCTATCTCAACCTCGACCGGGTGATCGCGATCATCCGCACCGAGGACGAGCCCAAGCCGGTGCTGATCGCCGAGTTCGCGCTCTTGGACCGCCAGGCCGAGGCGATCCTCAACATGCGGCTGCGCTCCTTGCGCAAGCTCGAGGAGATGCAGATCCGGCGCGAGCGCGACGGCCTCACCAAGGAGCGCGAGGATCTGCGCAAGCTGGTCGATTCGAAGGACCGGCAGCGCACCCGGCTCAAAAAGGATCTCGCCGCCCTGAAGGCACGCTACGGGCAGGGCACCGAGCTCGGCCGGCGGCGCACGACCATCGAGGAAGCCGGCCCGCTGCGCGAGATCCCCCTGGAGGCGATGATCGAGCGCGAGCCGATCACCGTCATCATGTCCGAGCGCGGCTGGATCCGGGCGATGAAGGGCCATGTCGACCATGCCGAAGCGGACCTGCTGAAATTCAAGGAGGGCGACGGCCCGCGCTTCTTCTTCCACGCGCAGACCACCGACAAGCTGCTGCTCGCCGCCGCCAACGGTCGTTTCTATACGCTCGCCGCCGACAAGCTTCCCGGCGGGCGCGGCTTCGGCGAGCCGGTGCGCCTGATGATCGACGTCGAAGGCGAGGGCAGCTTCGTCGAACTGATGCCGGCGGTGTCGGGCGCGAAATTGCTGCTCGCCTCGTCCGACGGCCGTGGCTTCGTCACGTCGGCGGCGGGCGCCATCGCGGAGACCCGCAAGGGCAAGCAGATCGTCAACCTGCGACCCGGCGCGCGGCTCGCTACAGTCAGACACATACGTCCTTCCGACGACTATGTCGCGGCGATCGGAGAGAATCGAAAGATGGTCGCGTTCCCGATCTCCGAGCTACCCGAGATGGCGCGGGGGCAAGGCGTGCAACTGCAGCGTTATCGCGACGGGGGCCTCTCCGACGTCGCCAGCTTCCGTTTCGCGGAGGGACTCTCCTGGCCGATGGGCGGCGACAGCGGCCGCACCCGTACCGAGAGCGACCTCAATCCCTGGCGCACCGCGCGCGGCGCCGCCGGCCGGATGGCGCCGCTCGGCTTCCCCAAATCCAACCGCTTCGGCGCTCCCTGATGGAGCGCATCGTCTACGATCGCATGGCCGAGCTGGACAGCCGCCACTGGTGGTACCGGGCGCGGCGCGAGATCCTCGAACGGCTGATCGAGCGGAGGGTGAAGCCGCCGGCCGGCGCGCGCATCCTCGAGATCGGCTGCGGCACCGGCCACAATCTGGCGATGCTCGGCCGCTTC
Organism: Allosphingosinicella sp.; assembly: GCA_035630675.1. GTDB lineage: Bacteria > Pseudomonadota > Alphaproteobacteria > Sphingomonadales > Sphingomonadaceae > Allosphingosinicella. The sequence continues at coordinate 3,596 of DASQKE010000223.1, read as the reverse complement.
GGGACGGTCGACGCGGTCGAGATGGACGATGCCGCGCGCGCGGTGGCGAGCGAGCGACTCGGCCGGCCGGCGCTGATGGCGACGCTGCCGGCGCTCGAGGGCGTTGAGCGCGGCGCCTACGATCTCGTGGCTTTGCTCGACGTGCTGGAGCATGTCGATGAAGATCACGCGTCGCTGGCCAGCATTGCCGAGCGACTGCGGCCGGGCGGCAGGATCCTGCTCACCGTCCCTGCGCATCCCTGGATGTGGAGCGCGCACGACGTCGTCAACCATCACAAGCGGCGCTACACGAAAAACCGCCTGCGCGACACGATCGAGGCGGCGGGGCTGAAGATCGATCTGCTGACCTATTTCAACAGCCTGCTCTTCCCGGTGGCGGCGGCGGCGCGGCTCGCCGGGCGGCTGACCGGCAAGGACGACAGCGACGACAGGCTGCCGCCGGCGCCGCTCAACAAAATGTTCGAGTTCCTGTTCGGGCTCGAGCGCTATGCGGTCGGGCGGGTGCCGTTCCCGCCCGGCGTGTCGCTGGTCGCGATCGCCTCGCCCGCCGCAGCAGGGTCCTCCGCTTCCGCCTCGTGAGCGATATGGCCGAGATGCGGGTGCCCGCCCGCGCGGCCGGCAATCTCCTGGACGATGTAGAGCGGCCGGCGCTTCGCCTCGATGTAGAGCCGCCCGAGATATTCGCCGATCATGCCGAGGACGAACATCTGGACGGCGCCCAAAGCGACCACGACCAGCATCAGCGAGGTCCAGCCCTCGGCAACGTTTCCGCTTAGCCAGCCCCAGCCGATATAAGCGAGCAGCAGGAACGAGCCGAGCACCAGCCACAGACCGAAATGGCTGGCGAAGCGCAAGGGCGCGGTCGAGAAGCCGGTGACCGCGTCGAGGGCGAAACGGACCATCTTGCCGAGCGAATATTTGGTTGTCCCCGCGTGACGCTCGGCGCGGTCGTAGACCAAAGGAACCTGGCGGAAGCCGACCCAGGCGACCATGCCGCGGATGAAGCGCGCCTGTTCGGGCAGGCTGAGCAGAGCGTCGAGCGCGCGGCGGCTCATCAGCCGGAAATCGCCGGTGTCGCGCGGGATGTCGATCTCGGCGAGCTGGGAGAGGCCCCGGTAGAAGAGCTTGGCGGTCGAGCGCTTGAAGGCGGTCTCGCCGGCGCGGGCGCGCCTGAGGCCGTAGACGACGTCGGCCTTGCGCCGGTCCATCTCCGCATAGAATGAGGGAAGCAGCTCCGGCGGATCCTGGAGGTCGGCGTCGATGATCAGGATGCGCTCGCCCGCGCACAAATCGAGGCCGGCGGTGAGCGCGAGCTGGTGGCCGTGGTTGCGCGAGAGATTGACCGCGACGACGCGCTCGTCGCGGGCGGCGAGGCCGCGCATGATCTCCCACGTCCGGTCGCGCGAGCCGTCATTGACCAAAACGATCTCGAACGAGCGCCCCGCCACGCCTTCCGCCGCCGCCGCCGCGCGCCGGTACAGCTCCTCGAGCGAGCCTTCCTCATTGTAGCAAGGCGCAACGATCGAAAGCGAAACGGTCATCGGGTCCTCGGTGGGAGCGGCGGCGCCCTCCTAGACGAGGCCGGCTCTCTCCGCCAGCCGAAGGGGCGGGCGGTGGCAAAGCGACGCGGAATCGACTAAATCGCAGGAATGGATCGGGATGCCGTCGTTGAGCGCCTGCGCGCACATGAGCCGGAGCTGCGGCGGCTCGGCGTCACCCGGCTCTCCCTGTTCGGCTCCGTCGCGCGCGGCGAGGCGGGGCCCGATTCCGATATCGACCTGGCGGCGGAGCTCGAGCGCCCGATGGGACTGTTCCGCTATTCCGCGCTGGTCGACGATATCGAAGACATGCTTGGCACGCGGATCGACCTGGTACGCGAGCCCGCGCAACGCAGCTCGATCCAGCTGGCGATCGAGCGGGATCGCGTCAATGTCTTCTGACAAAGAAGGACGGGTCGCGAGTGGATCGGCCACATCGTCGAGAACAGCGAGCGGATCGAGGAATATGTCGCAGGCCAGGATTATGCGTCCTTTGTAGCAAACCGGATCGTCGTCGATGCGGTCGAGCGTTGCCTCGAGCGTATCATCGAGGCTTCGATACGAATCGGCAGCAGTCGGATGCAGCGCAGCGCGCCAGAGCTACCGCTCGACAAGATGCGCGGCCTCGGCAATCGGCTCCGCCACGAATATGATGCCCTGGACCGCACTTATGTCTGGGACACGGTCGTGCACGAACTGCCCGCTTTGCGGCGTGCATGCGAAGTGGCGTTGCGGGCGCCGGAGTCGAGCGAATAAGGCCGTCGGCGTCCGGGCTACTCGCCGGTCGCCTCCGCCTGTCCGAGGTGGCGCCGGAAGAAGGGGACGGCGGGGCCCATGATCTCGGCGAGGCCGATGCCGTGGCCGCGCCCCGGCACGATGACGAGCTCGTGTTCGCGGCCGAGCGTGGCGAGGCGGCGCGCGAGGGCGCGGGCCTGATCGGGCGAGGCGCGATCGTCCTCGGCGCCGTGGACGATGAGGATGGGTCCGTCGAGGCCGGACATGTCGTGGATGGGCGAGCGGAAGCGGATCGCCTCGGCGCCGGTGCCGGCTTCCGCGCGCATGTTGGCGGCGATCCATCGCGGCACCTGCCGGTAGGCGGCTTCGAAGTCATAGACGCCTCCCCCGACGACGGCTGCCTTGAACAGATCGGTGCGGGCGGCGAGTTGGGCGGCGGCGAGGCCGCCGCGCGAATAGCCGTAAACGCCGAGACGGCCGCGGTCGACGAACGGCTCGGCGGCGAAACGCTCCGCCGCGGCGAGCATGACCGCAAAGGTGCGCGGCCCGACGAAATCGGCAGGGCCGGTGGAGCCGCCGAAGCCGGGCTGGGTCACCGCGACGGTGGCGAACCCCTCGCGGGCCAGGCGCAAGGCGACCGGGAGCATGTCCCAGGCGGTGCGGGAGTAACCGGGCACCATCACGATTCCGGCGTGCGGGCCGGGAGCGGCGGGGCGGACGATGACCGCTTCCACGTCCCCCTCGCCGTGGCGGAAGCCGTAGCGCGCGACGATCAGACGGCCGCCGCCGATCCGCACTTCGCCCTCCGCCTCGACGCGGGCGCGGATCGCCGCCGCGTCGGCCGGAAGCTGTGCGGGGGCCGGCGAGCAGCCGAGCAGCGCCGCAAGGAGCGCGAGGCAGACGCGTCCCTTCACCTCGCGACTTGGGCGAGGAGCGCGCGGTATGCGGCGATGGTGTCGGTGTGGAGCATGACGTCGTTATGGCCGGCGCCGGGGACGACGAACAGCGCCTTGCGCCCGGCAGGCAAAGGCGACGCCGCGTACAGCGCCCGCGACAGCCGCGGCGGCGTCGTCCGGTCGCGCTCGCCCGCGAGGATCAGCAGCGGCTCCTCGATCCGCGCCATGTTGGCGAGGTTGCCGCGCCCGCGCAGCGCCTCGTCGATCTCGACCCGCACGAACAGCCGCGCCATGCCGCGCAGGTTCGCGTCCGCCCAATCCTCGGTGGTGGTCGCCGAGCTTTCGAGCACGACCGCGCCGGCGGGGCGCTCGGCCGCGACATGACCGGCGATGAAGCTGCCGAGCGACTGGCCGTGCAGCACCACCC
>DASQKE010000222.1:0-2707 GCA_035630675.1 Allosphingosinicella sp. | reverse complement strand
TGCCATCGACGCGAGCGAGCGCGACCGTGCGTTCGGCGCCCGCCGCAGCCTCGGCGAGTTCGGGCGCCTGGCGCGCTATGCCGCGGCGGTCAATTCCTGCGCCACCGAGATCTATTGCCGTCTCGCCCAGGCCTGCGATCTTGCCGCCAACGTCATGCTGGTGGTGATCGGCGATGCCCTCGGCGATGCCGGCATCACCCGCTCTGGCGGCATCCTGCAGGTGACGGCGGCGACGCTCGAATCCCGCCGCAACGGCGTGGTCGAGGCGTTGCGCAATCTGCTGGCGCCGAACGCCATTGACGACCAGGACACCTTGCCGCGCGCGCAACAGGCGGTGCTGGCCATCTACGAAGCGCTCGAGGAAGTCGGCTCGCCCGACCTGCGCGCCCTGCTCGATGAAGCCTACCTGTCCCGGCAGCTCGATGACCTCATCGATCTCGCCACCGGATCGACGCCCGACGGCTTGCGCGCGCTCGGCACCGCGTCCGCGGTCGTGGTGCAACGGCTCGAGCGCTTCCTCATCATCGCCGAGCCGCTCGCCCCGGAGGCGCCGCCGGCATCGGTGTTCTTCGCCGAGCTGCGGCTGTTCACGCAAGGCTTCGAGGCCAGCCGGTCGGGCTACCGGCTGCCGTATCTCGCGCGCTCGCCCCTGCTGGTCTCCGGCTTCGCCGCCAGTGCGGCCATCGACCCGCCCACACAGGCGCTGCTCCAGCTTGCGCTCAGCCGGACCGCGCTTGCCGACATGGTCGATTGCCTGTGCTGCTCGTGCAACGACGACGACGCGATCGAACTGGTGCTCGCCGCGAAGGTGCTGTTCGATCTCGACCGCGCGATCGATCTCTTCGGCCTCGGCACCCACCCGACCGGCCGGGGCGAGGCCGAAATGCGTGCCGCCGCCTATGGCGTGATTGTCAGGCGCGCGGCAACGGACGGTTTCGGCCCGCACAAGGTGCTGACCGAGGACCGGCTCAACGCCATCACCGCGCCGCTGGGAACGATCCCGCTCAGCGATCTGCGGCTGGCCGAAGTTCTCAACCTGCAGGTCGCCGATGAGCAGCGCTGGGGCGAGTTGGTGTCGTCCATTGCGCCGTCGTGCCGGCAGGAGCTTCTCTTCCAAGGCTTCGTGATTGGGAGTTAATCGCCATGATCATTCCGAACCCGGACCTGCAACTCAATCCCATCGGCAGGCTGCTCGCGCTGGTGATCAACGACATCAACCCGCCCGCGAAATCGCCGAAGGAGGAAGGCCGCTTCATCGGCGCCTTGCCCAAGTTCACGATCACGCGCACCGCCGAGGACTCCCTCGATGTGATCGCGGACTACGTGGAGACCCTTCCGAGGTATTCCCAGGGCGGTGGAGGTGCAACCGGAGGCGGCGGGCGGCCCGGAGCCGGCGGGCGGCCCGGAGGCGGCGGGCGGCCCGGAGGCGGCGGTGGACAGTCGAGGCGCAGGCGCGGGAGACGGCCCGCCGGGTGAAACACGCGCCTGAACGCGGCTGCGGCGAGGGCACGAGGCTTCGGCGTCAAACAGATCAGCGAGGACGACAATGGCCAACTCAGGAACCCATGACGCGCTGGAGCGCCTGCTGCAACGGTTCTTGCGCGACGAGATGCCCAATCTGACGCCGGCCGAGCGCGCCGCACTGGAGTCGCAGTTCGAGGATCGCTTCCGGGACCTGGTCGAGCGCTCCACCGGCGGCACCGGCTACAGCTTCCCCAACCTCATCGGCTTCGGCCCCGACGGGGTGAAGCCGTTCGACGATCTGCCCTATCCGCGGCTCAAGGCCGACTTCGACGAGTCGGTGACGCCCAGTCAGATCCACGCCGCGGCCGAGCTCTACTTCATCTACCAGAACGAGCGCATGAAGGTGTTCCAAGTAGTCGACGTGCTGCGGCGCCTGTTCGCGCTGGGCCGCATGAAGATCCAGCGCGGCCCCGGCGCCCGCGGGCTCTACATTCTCGAGAAGTGGAAGCCGCTGCGCTATTCCCGCCGCGACCGCATGATCGCCTATCGCCGCGTGTTCAATTACGGCAACGTGCCGGCCCCGCAGGGCGCGGTCGTCAACCGCAATTATCATTTCCAGTTCGTCGCCTTCAACTCGGCGCTGGCGCAGTACTTCCGAGACCTGGTCGTCGCCGAGGTCGTGCGAGGCTCGACCGAGATCTCCGACCGTCCGTTCGGAACGATCGCGACCGTGCAGCGGCTCGGCACCGATCTGCGCTACGCCATCGACCGCGCGAGCTACGGCAACGTCCTGGCGCTGGCGCAGGAGGTCGGCAACTACCTGCAGGAATGCCTGGAGCTGCTCGATGCGCCCGACATCAAGAAATCGTTCGACGCCGTCACCAAGTGGGACGTGATCGAAGCCGTGTCGATCCGGCATCTCGGCGGCATGGCCGAGCTGTCGCAGCGCGCCAAGATGGCGGAGGCCGGACGGCGCCTGCTGCAGTTCGTCGCCTCCAACGATTTCAAGTCCGGGCTCGATCCCGACATCTTCCGCTCCGAGGCGAAACCTATGGCCGCGCAGGCGGAAGCCTGGATCGCCGCCTATCGCCTAACCCAGGAAGGGCAACGCTTCCCCGGCGTCACGCGCAATCTCCAGTGGTCGCTGGGTCTGAGCCAGCGCGCCGGGCAGGTCCGTATCTCCGCATGAGGACCTTGAGCCATGAGCGCCATGCTCAGTGTTTCGGCCAGCGCGGCGGACCGG
>DASQKE010000221.1:0-25651 GCA_035630675.1 Allosphingosinicella sp. | reverse complement strand
AGGCGCGTAGTTGCCGTGCCACGCGACGATGTCGAGCGGCGAGTGGTCCATCTCGGCGCTCCAGAGATTCCCTAAGAACTTGGCGACCAGTTCGGCCTTGCCGTCGCGGTCCTCGTACCAAGCCACCGGCGTCAGGAAATCGCGCGGGTTGGCGAGCCCGTTGGAGCCGATCGGCCCCAGCTCCGGAAGGCGGAACAGAGCGCCGTGATTCTCGGCGACATAGCCGCGCGCCGCTCCATCCGGCAGCTCCGCGCGGAAGCGAACGCCGCGCGGAACCAGCGCGACCTCGCCCGGGGCGATCTCGATCCGGCCCATCTCGGTCAGAAGCGTCAGCCGTCCCTGCTCGGGCACGAACAGCATCTCGCCGTCGGCGTTGAAGAAGCAGCGCTGTCGCATGTCGGCGGTCGCCCGGTAGACATGGACCGCGCAGCCCGACATCGCCTCCGGCCCGCCGTTCGCCGCCATCGTCGCCATTCCGTCGACGAGGTCGGTCGGCTCCGTCGGCATGGCGAGCGGGTCCCAGCGCAGGCGATTGGGCGGGAGCGGGTCGTGCAGCGCCGAGGCCGTGAACAGCGGCGCGCCCTCATAGGGCCGGTAGGGCGGATGCTCCGCCGAGGGGCGCATCCGGTAGAGCCACGAGCGCCGGTTCTCGTGCCGCGGCGCGGTGAACGCGGTGCCGGAAAGCTGCTCGGCATAAAGGCCGAAGGCGGGCTTTTGCGGCGAGTTGCGGCCCTCGGGAAGCGCGCCCGCGACCGCCTCGGTAGCGAAATGGTTGCCGAAGCCGGTCATGTAGGCGGGATTGGTCATCCTGTGCACGATTAGCGCCGCCGACGCGCTTGTCACGCCCTCGCATGCTTCGGCCGGGCGCTACAGGACGACGTTGAGCGCCGGGCCGGTATTGAAGTGGAGCTCCAGCCGGCCGTGCGATTGCGCGCGCAATTCCTGCACATGCTCGGTCAGGGCACGGAAGTTCGCGCGCGCCTCGCTGGTGTGGGCGGGGGTCTCGACGGAGGTGCTGAACCAGAAATGGAACTGGCGGTCGTCGGCGGCTTCGGGGGCGAGGGCCCGCACGGCGGCGTCGCCGCTCATGCGCGAGTGGAAGATCTGGTCCACCACCTCCGGCTCCGGATTGCCGCTCTGGCCGTCGCCGCAAAACAGATAATGGTCGGCGGAGACGATGCGGGCGAAGCCGGGGCTCATATTGTTCTCGGAGCCGTGGTGCTGCACTTTGAGCACGTCGAGGTGGAGGTGACCGTCGTCCAGCAGGCCGGCTTCTTTCAGCTGCTCCTCGAGGATGTCGTGTTGCGCATCGCCGGTGAGCAGGAGAGTGCGCTCGCCCTCGCGTACGAACAGGACGAGCGAGGCGAGGTTCGGCACCGTGACATTGCGGAACCCCTCGACTCCCTCCCATTCGCGCGCCGGGATGGCCTCCGGGTCGGCGCTTGCCGCGAATTCAGCCATGCGCCGCTGCATTTCGCGATCGATTTTCTCGAGCCTCTCCTGGCTGCGCTCCAGCCAGTTGTTCCAACCCTCGCGCAGCTTCGACAATTCGCTTTCGGTGGGGCCGATGATCCTGATCTCGAACGTGCCGAGCCGGATCGGATCCTGGTCCGGCCGCGCCATGAGCAGCTTCGCCGGGCCGTCCTCGGCGGGCAGGCGATTGATCGGAATGTCGAGCAGGTTCGCCCCAATAAGCCTCGACACGCGCAGCGCCTGATCGACGCCGAGCGCGATCTGCTCCATCTCGAAGCCGGCGCGCAGGCCGGCCGGCGCCTGGGTGGCCAGGAGAACCGGCGCGGTGGCCGCCATCATGTCCTCGATCCGGCCGACATTTTCATCGACCTGATCGTGAAACGCATTGTGCCAGATCGCGGCGACTTCCGGAGGGCGCGGCCGGTCCGGCTCGGCAAAGCCCTCGTCGCCCTGGTCCCGATGGAAATCGTGGGCGCGCCAGGAGACGAGGTCCTCGAGCAGCTTCAGGACCCCGCCGATATGGTCGGCGTCGATGTGACTCACATAGACGAGATCGATCCTGTCGCCCTGGCCGGCCGCGCGGCGGGCGGCGAGCTCCGGGCCGACATATTCGGTCATCGCGCCCGGCATGCCGCCGTCGCACAACATCCGCTTTCCGTCGGAGCTTTCGAGAAGCAGGCAATCGCCGTGCGACGACTGGAAAATCTCGATCTTCATGCCGGCACCCGCTTGGTTATGTCGTTTCTGGTGTCGAAACCATCGGCTTCCAGCACCGCCTTTTCCGGATCGACGGCACCGAAGCCGGCATCGTTTCGCCATTCGTAGGCCCCGCCCGGCAGCGGCTGCGACGTGCGCTGCAGAATGGCCGAGCACTGCGCCGCCGTAAGGCGCGGATTGACCGCGAGCATGAGGCCCACCACGCCCGCCACGTAGGGGCTGGCCATGCTGGTTCCGCTCATCGGGACCCAGAGCCGATCGGGTCCGGCGAAACCGTTGGCCGCGACGATTGCCGTGCCGGGGGCGGCGATGTCGGGCTTGAACCGGCTGTCGCGGGTCGGGCCCTGGCTGCTCGTCGCCGAGATGCGCTGCTTGCGGGCATCGAGATTGGCGACCGCGATCACGCGATGGCCGCAGGCGAGCGAGCTGACCGAATGGGAATCGACGTTGGACGTCGTCGAGAAGAATGACGGCATCCGCATCGCCTGGCGCCCGCCGACCACGCCGATGCGGTAGGGGTCGTCCCGCTCGATCCAGCAATGGAACTCTCCGTTGCGAATCTCGTCACCGATCAGCCGGACCGTCCAGGTTCCCGCCTGGACCCCGGCAAAATGATCCGGGCGCAGGTCCGGGGACAGATAAACGGCGCAATAATTGGCGCCGTTCACCGGATTGTAGAGCTCGTTGTAGATCGACAGGAAGGTGCCGGAGGGCAGCCTCTTATTCTCGATATATTCGCATGGCGAAACCTTGAACCACGGCGCGTCGCCGGGCGGCTTCACCGCGACTAGGAAACGGTCTTGCGGGGAGTACCAGATTTCGAGCTCGTTCTCCGAAACGTCGACAATCTGGTTTCCGACGACCGTCCATTCGAGATCGATCACCAGCCCGCGCGACGGGACTTTTCCGCTGGCGTGAATCCGGCCCACCATCCACCCGTTGGGATTCTCATCGGTGGGGCCTTCCTGCCCGGCATTGCCGGCGGCAACCGTGATCGCGCGGCCCTCGCTCGCCAGCAGGGCATCCAGCCAGCGCGACACGCCTCCTGCTCCGTCATGAGAGCCGCCGTTGGTGCCGAGGCTGATATTGATCGATATCGGCTTGTCATGCTCCCGGGCCACTTCCAGCAGATATTCCACCGCCAGGACGAGCCGGGTCGTGTCGGCGAAGGTCCGGCGGCGCTCTTCCGGATCCTTGGGATTGAACGGGACGTCGATCAGAACCGCGGCAATATCCGCCCGGGGACATATGCCGCTGCGGCCCGCGGCAATGCTGGCGACATGGGTCCCGTGCGACGAGCGGGTGGCCTGCGATTGCGGCTCCAGGATCGTCGCTGGAAGCGCGCCTCCCCGCTCCGCCGCGATCGCACGATTCATGTCGTCCCGAAGGATTTCCGACCCTATTTCGAACCGTTCGAATTCGCTGCCGCGACGGACCGACGGGGCCTTGCGCGCTTGGCCGCGCTGATCCCAGATCGACAGGAACCGGGTTTCGCCGGCCTCGTCGAGGAAATCGGGATGAGCGAAATCGAAGCCTCCGACGTCGATGATTCCGATAATCACCCCGCTGCCGCCGCCGCTCTCCCCGCCGACGACGCTTCGGTCACTGGGCTGGAGGCCCGGCCCGGAAATGCGCTCCGGCTTCGGTACGTCGAGCACCAGCGGTTCCGCGGGCTGGACGAAGGCGACCCTTTCGTCCCGGGCGAGGGTTTCGAGATGCGTGATCGGTACGGTCGCCGCGATGAAGTTCCGCTTGCTGAGCACGCATTTGGCGATTTCCTCCGTGCCGGGCGCCTCCGACATCGCCGCGTCGATGCCGCCCCTGACCCCTTCGACGTCCTCGGCGCTCAGCGCCGCGCCCCCCACCTGCCGGTCCCGATGAACCTCGATGAAGACGCCGACATAGGCATGCCTCGCCTCCCGCTGGGGCGACAGCTGCTCCCGGTGGGTGACCGCGGCGTCCGAAGGCGCAAATTCGGCTTCGTTGCCCGGCGTACGGGAGCAGGCCAAAAGTCCCGCCCCGGCATGGTCCGTCCCGGACAGGAGGTCGCTCAGGCTGGCCGTGGAGACGAGACCCGACGATTGCTCGGAGCGAAGGGCATTGACCAGCTCATCGCCGTTGCGGATCATCCGCAGCTTGGGATGCAGCTTCGCGGCGCGGAGCTCCTCGTCCATTTCGTCCTCCCAGGGCCGGGACGCGACTCGCCGGCAGCCCTCAGGCGATGCCGCCGCCGGATCATACAATCTTTTTCGCGAGCCTTCACCAGAACTTCGTGCACCGGCCTCAGCGCATCAGCACCAGCTCTTCGGCCATGGTCGGATGGAGCGCGACCACGGCGTCGAAATCCTGCTTCTTCAGCTTCGCCTTGACCGCGATCGCGGCGGCCTGGAGGATTTCGGGCGCGTCGGGACCGATCATGTGGATCCCGACGACCTCGTCGGTCTCGCCGTCCACGACCAGCTTGTAGAGCGCGCGCTCGTTGCGGCCGGCGAGCACGTTCTTCATCGCGCGAAAGTCCGAGGTGTAGGTCTTGACCGAGCCCAATTTGTTGCGCGCCTCGCCTTCGGTCATGCCGACGCCGGCGAGCGGCGGGTGCGAGAAGACCGCGGACGGGATCGCGGCATAATCGACGATGGTCGGCTTGCCGCCGAAGACGGTGTCGGCGAAGGCCTGGCCCTCGCGGATCGCGACCGGCGTCAGCTGCATGCGATTGGTGACGTCGCCGACCGCGTAGACGCTCTTGCAGCTCGACCTGTTGTCGTCGCCGACCTTGACCGCGCCTTTCGGGTCGATCTCGACGCCTGCGCTGTCGAGCCCCAGCCCATCGCTGTTCGGCTGGCGCCCGATCGCGTACATCAGCATGTCCGCCTCGACCGCGTCGCAGCCGGTCATGTGGACCTTGAGCGACCCGTCCTTGCTTTTCTCGACCTTCTCGAAGGCGGCGTGGAAGCGGAACTGGATGCCCTTCATCAAAGAGATGGTGAGGAGCCGGTCGCGGATGGTCTCGTCATAGCCCCTCAGGATCACGTCGGAACGGTTGACCAGGGTCACGTCGCTGCCGAACTGGTGGAAGATGCCGGCGAACTCGTTGGCGATATAGCCGGCTCCGGCGATCACCACCCTTCTGGGCAGCGCATCGAGGTGGAAGACCTCGTTCGACGTGATGCCGTGCCCGCTCCCGGGAAAGTCGGGCACCACCGGCCGCGCGCCGGTCGCGATCAGGATGATCCGCGCGGTGACCGTGCGCCCGCCGGCGAGCCGCACCTCGTGCGGGCCGGTGACGACGGCGCGCTCCTTGATCACTTCGACGTCGTGGTTCTGCAGGGTCTCGGTATAGGCGCCTTCGAGGCGGGCGACCTCGGCGAGCACATTGTCGCGCAAAGTCACCCAGTTGAAGCTGCATGCGGGCACCTCCCAGCCGAACCGCCGCGCGTCGGCGATGTCCTCGGCGAAATGGGCACCGTAGACGAGCAGCTTCTTGGGGACGCAGCCGCGGATGACGCAGGTGCCGCCGACCTTGTGCTCCTCCGCGATCGCCACCTTCGCACCGTGCGCGGAAGACACGCGCGCCGCGCGCACGCCGCCCGATCCGGCGCCGATGACGAACAGATCGTAGTCGTAACCGGCCATTTCAGGCCTCCTCTCCGAATGCGCGGGCGATGAGGGCTTCGGTCGAGGGGTCGAAGTCGAGGTCCGCGCCGTCGTCCATCGCCTTGGCGATCTCCTTGCCGAGCTCGACTCCGAACTGGTCGAACGGGTTGATGCCGAGCAGGACGGCATTGGCGAAGGTGCGGTGCTCGTAGAATGCGAGCAGGGCGCCCAAGGTCGCCGCGTCGATCCGGTCGAGCAGGATCGTGGTCGACGGGCGGTCGCCGGGATAGGAGCGGTGCGGGTCGTCCGAGGCCTTGCCCGCCATCAAAGCTGCGCCCTGCGCGAAGCAGTTGATCAGGAGCTGGCGGTGATGCTCCTCGTCGAGCCGGTGCCCCGGCTCGATCGCGGCGACGAACTCGACCGGCACCGAATGCGTCCCCTGGTGGAGGAGCTGGAACATGGCGTGCTGCGCGTCGGTGCCGGTCCCGCCCCAGACGATCGCCGCACTCGCCCGCCCCACCGGCGAGCCGTCGAGCTTCGCCGACTTGCCGTTCGATTCCATCTCGAGCTGCTGGAGGTAGGACGAAAGCAGCCGCAGCCGTTCGTCATAGGCGAACACCGCGCGCGTCTCGCAGCCGCGGACGTTGGCATAAAAACGGTCTGCGAAGGCTGCGATCAGAGGCGCGTTCCTCATCGGCGGTGAGTACCGAAAGTGGCGGTCCATCGCCGCGGCGCCTTCGAGGAGGCTCTCATACGCATCCCAGCCGAGGTAGAGCGCGGCCGGGAAGCCGATCGACGACCACAGGGAGTAACGCCCGCCGACGCTCTCAGGAAACGGCAAAACGCGGGTCTCGTCGATGCCGAACTCGACCGCGCGCTCGGGGCTCGCGGTCAGCGCGACGATGCGGCCGTAGGGATCGGCAACGCCGCCTTCGGCCAGCCAGGCGATCGCCGAGCGGGCGTTGAGCATGGTCTCGAGCGTCGTGAAGGTCTTGGAGGCGATGACGAGCAAAGTCGTCTGCGGGTCGAAGCCGGCGGTCGCCTGTTCGAGCGCGATCCCGTCCACGTTCGAAACGATCGCCGCTTCGTAGCGCTCGCCGCCCTCTCGGGCGAGCGCGTCGATCAGGAAGTCGGGGCCCAGCGCCGAGCCGCCGATGCCGACATGGAGGATGTGGCGCACCGGCCCGAACGCGCCCGCCTCGATCGCGTCGATCAAAGCGCGCATCCTGAGGTGAAGCGCCTGGGCGAGCGAGACGCTGTCCGGCGCGCCCTGCCCCCGCCCGGCGCTATGCTCGGCGGCGCGGCCTTCGGTCGGATTGACCATCGCACCCGTGAACAGAGCCTCGCGCGCGCCGGCGAGGTCGCGCGCCTCGGCGAGCCGCTCGAAACTCTCCAGCACTTCGCGGCTAAGGTGGGTCTTGGAAAAGTCGAAGCGGATCCCGGCATGCTCGATCACGAGGCGTTGGAGCCGGTCCGGTTCGGCCTCGAACAGCGCGTCGAGCCGCATGGCCTCGCCGCGCTCCAGCGCCGTCCACGCCTCGCCTTCCGCCGTCTCGTTCTGCATGGCGCGGCGTCATAGAGGCCGGGGCAGCGCCTGCATAGCGGCTTGACCCCCAATGCGGCCCAAGCGAAAGCGGCGCCATGGAGAGCGAAGCCGCCGCCGACGATCCCCCCGCAACATCCGCCGCGAAGAAGGAGGGATGGTGGGACACGATCCGCTTCCTGCTGATCGTCTTCGCCTTCGCGATCGTCATCCGCACCTTCATCGCGGCCCCGTTCAGCATCCCTTCGGGGTCGATGCTGCCGCGGCTGATGATCGGCGATTATCTGTTCGTCGCCAAATGGCCCTACGGCTATTCGCGCTTCTCGTTTCCGTTCGGGATCATGGGATTCGGCGGGCGGATGCTCGGCGGCCTGCCCGAGCGCGGCGACGTCGTCGTCTTCCGCCATCCCGGGCCCGACAATGAGGATTGGGTGAAGCGCGTGGTCGGCTTGCCCGGCGACACGGTCCAGGTCCGCTCTGGACAGGTGTTCCTCAACGGCCGGCCGTTGCCGCGCACGAGAATCGCCGATTACCTGGTCCCGGTCAGCGCCAACAGTCCCTGCCGCCGTGTCGGCCCGCTGACGCGCGAGGGAGCGGGCCCGGACGGGCAGCGCGTCTGCGCCTACGCCCGCTTCCGCGAGACCCTGCCGGGTGGGCGCAGCTATGACGTGATCGACCAGGATCCGGCCGGCGAGCTCGACGACACGCCGGTCTTTCGCGTGCCCGAGGGCCAGCTCTTCGTGATGGGCGACAATCGCGACGACAGCCAGGACAGCCGCGTCCCCGTCCAGCTCGGCGGCGTCGGCATGCTGCCGGTCGACAATGTCCTCGGCCGCGCTCTGGTCACCTTTTTCTCGACCGACGGCTCGTCGGAATGGCTGCTGCCCTGGACCTGGCTCGGCGCCGCCCGTTGGGACCGGATCGGCGGCACCGGCTGATGGAGGACGTTGCCGACTGGGTCGAGCGCAGCACCGGCTGGCGCCCCCGCGACGGCGCCTTGTTCGCGCGCGCGCTCACCCATTCAAGCCGCACCGACGAGGGGGATTACGAGCGGCTCGAATTCCTGGGCGACCGCGTGCTCGGCCTCGCCATCGCGGCCTGGCTCTACGAGCTGTTCCCGGACGAGCCCGAGGGCAAGCTGTCGCGGCGGCTGAACACTTTGGCCGCGCGCGAGACCTGCGCGGAGGTCGCGCGCGACCTCGGCATCGGCGCCCGGGTCCGGCTCGGCAAGCAGGCGCGGGACGACGGCGCCGCGGACAGCGACAATGTGCTCGGCGACGTCGTCGAGGCCCTGCTCGGCGCGCTCTATCTCGAGGCCGGCCTCGAGGTCGCGGTCGGATTCGTCCGTGCCGCCTGGGGCGAGCGCGTGACCGGCCAGGGCAAGGCGCCCAAGCATCCCAAGTCGGCGCTGCAGGAATGGGCAGCCGCCAACGACCGCAAGTCCCCAATCTACAGCCTCGCCGACCGCTCAGGCCCCCACCACGCGCCCCGCTTCACCGTCGAGGTCGCGATCCCCGGCATCGGCAAGGCAAGCGCCGAGGGCCTTTCCAAGCAGGAAGCCGAAACCGAGGCCGCAAAGGCGCTGCTCGAGCAATTGAGCGGAAACAGCGGGTGAGCGCGGAGGGCCGAACCCCCACACCGTTCGGGCTGAGCCTGTCGAAGCCCTGCCCTCACGTCCGGTGCAGGACCACGTGACGTTCTGGACCTACATGCTCCATTGCAACGCGAGCCGCTTCTATGTGGGCCACACTGATGATCTGGAGAGAAGGATGGCACAGCACCAGACGGGGCAGCTCCGCGGTTTCACGCGCGACTACCTTCCGGTGAGCCTGGTCTGGTCGGAGGAATTTCCGACCCGCGTGGAGGCACTGGCTGCTGAGCGGCGCCTGAAAGGCTGGAGCCGGGCAAAAAAGCTCGCGCTGATACGCGGGGATTGGGACGAGATCAGCCGCTTGGCGAGGGGAAGGACAGGGCTTCGACAAGCTCAGCCCGAACGGGTTTCTTCAGCTGCGCACATCCTTCCGGACTCGCTTCCATGAACACAAGCTGCGGTCTCGTCGCGGTGGTGGGGGCGCCCAATGCGGGCAAGTCGACTTTGGTCAATGCGCTGGTCGGGCAGAAGGTCGCGATCGTCAGCGCCAAGGCGCAGACCACCCGGACGCGGATCATGGGCGTCGCGCTCCACGGCGAGGCCCAGATCCTGCTGCTCGACACGCCGGGCATCTTCCAGCCCAAGCGCCGGCTCGACCGGGCGATGGTCGCGGCGGCCTGGGGCGGAGCCTCGGACGCGGACCTGATCGTGCTGGTGATCGACGCCGAAAGCGGCTTTTCGAAGCGGATCGAGGCGATGGTCGAACGGCTTGCCGACCGGCACGAGCCGAAGGTGCTCGTCCTCAACAAGGTCGACCTCATCCGAAAGGAGGCGCTGCTCGGGCTCGCCACCCAGCTCTCGGAGCGGGTGGCGTTCGAAGAGGTGTTCATGGTCTCGGCCACGAGCGGCGACGGCGTTCCCCACCTCAAGGAATGGCTCGCGAAACGCATGCCGGCGGGCCCGTGGCACTTCCCGGAGGACCAGGTGTCCGACGCCACCGACCGCATGCTCGCCGCCGAGATCACGCGCGAGCAGCTCTACCACCAGCTCCACCAGGAGCTGCCTTATGCGAGCGCCGTCGAGACCGAGAAGTTCGAGGAGCGCAAGGACGGCTCGGTCGCGATCCACCAGCAGATCCTGGTCGGCCGCGATACCCAGAAGGCGATCGTGCTCGGCAAGGGCGGGGCCCGGATCAAGGAGATCGGCGCCAGGGCGCGCGCCGAGCTCGCCGCCTTGCTCGGCCGCAGGGTCCACCTCTTCCTCCACGTCAAGGTCAATCCCCGCTGGGAGGACGATCGCGGCCTCTACCGCGAGATCGGGCTGGACTGGGTGGAGTGAGCGGGCTTGACGATCGTGCTAGATAGGTTGAGCTGGGACGCGGGAGGATTGGTGTCATGGCCAAAGTCCGCATATTCTTCGCGACCAACCGCAATTACTTGCCGGACAACAAAGTCGAACTGTTCGGCGGGCAGTTCAATGCCGATGGCATCGCCGCGCTTCGCTTCGGATGGGCCGATTACGACGAAAGCAGCGGCACCAATCCGCTTCAGAAGGTTTTCGTCTATCCGGACCCGAAGCCGGAGGAGGCCGGGGTGGGGGTCCCCGGCAAGGGCAGCGGCGGTTTCCTCGACGACCTGCGCGTGGCGATGCGCGACGGGTGCACCGACACCGTGGTCTTCATCCACGGCTTCAACGTCAGCTTCATCGAAGCTTTGAACGCCGGAGGCGCGCTCGCTTCCGAAGTCTCCATCGATGGCAAGCCGATCAACGTCGTGGTGTTCAGTTGGCCGTCCGACGGCAAGATGGTCCCCTACATGTCCTACTACAGCGACCGCGAGGATGCGCGCACCTGCGGCGCCGCGCTCGCCCGAGCCTATCTGAAGCTGTTCGATTTCATGGTCGCTCTCGACCCGAAGGATTATTGCGACCGCTCGCTTCACCTGCTCGCCCACAGCATGGGAAATTACGTCCTGCGCAACGGGCTGCAGGCGCTGCGGGCGAAAGACCCGACCAAGCTCGTGCGGCTGTTCACCGAAATCATCCTGGCCGCACCCGACGAGGACGACGATGCCTTCGACACGGACGACAAGTTGAGGCTGCTGCCCAGCCTCGGGCGGCGCGTCACCGTCTATTACAATCACAAGGACCGCGCGCTTCTCATCTCGGACAGGACCAAGGGAAACCCCGACCGGCTCGGCTCGGACGGGCCGCGCATGCTCGACCTCCTGCCGAAGAAGGTTTCGGTCATCGATTGCAGCAGGGTCGCAGGAGAAGGCGATCCCAAGATTCAGCACAGCTATTTCATCAACTGCCCGCCCGTCAGCGCCGATCTCAAGTCGACGCTCGAAGGTGTGCCGGCGGACGCGATCGGCAATCGCGACGTCGTGCGGACGGAGCGCGCCTATCGCCTCAAGGGGTAAGTCCCGCTCACGGATGCTTTGCGGCACGATCGGGCGCGGCCCGCCGGGGTAGAGCACCGTCTTGTCCAGGGGTTGGCCCCCTCGCATGAGCATGACCGTGTCGCTATCGGGCGGCGAGCATCTCCTCGACCCAGGCGGGGACGGAATCCCCCGCACGCCCGATCCGGTTCTCGTCGAACAGGAAGCTTCCTGCGGAAGGCTTGAGGTTCATCTCCAGCGTCTTCGCGCCGATATGGCGGGCGGTCTGGACGAAGCCGGCGGCCGGGTAGACATTTCCCGACGTGCCGATCGAGACGAACAGGTCCGCGGCCATCAGCGCCCGGTCGATCCGGTCCATCCCGTAGGGCATCTCGCCGAACCAGACGATGTCGGGACGCAGCTGGCCTACGACGCTACATGCGGGGCATGGCGGGCGGTCTGCAAGGTCGGCCTCCCAGCGCATGCGCGCGTCGCAGGCGCGGCACCAGGCGGAGCGAAGCTCGCCGTGCATGTGGAGCAGCCGTTTCGCGCCGGCGCGCTCGTGGAGGTCGTCGACATTCTGGGTCACGATCAACAGCTCGCCTGGCCATTCGGCGTCGAGCCGCGCCAGCGCGCGATGGGCCGCGTTCGGCTCGACCTCGTCCAGCCTCGCCCGGCGCGCATCGTAAAAGTCGTGGACGAGATCCGGATCCCGGCGGAACGCCTCGGGAGTCGCGACGTCCTCGACTCTATGCCCTTCCCACAGGCCGTCGGCGCCGCGGAACGTGGCAAGCCCGCTCTCCGCGGAGATGCCGGCGCCGGTCAGGACGACGATGTTGCGGATGTCGCGCATCGGACGCATCATGGCCGCTCGCGCACTGGCCTCCATCTCGAAACACCGAGAAGGCGCAGTTGGTGCCCCGGCTCGACCTGATACCAGCGAAGCCAGGCGATCCGTCGGGTAACGGGCACTTCGATCACGGTTGTGACGAGCGGGTCGGCACTCGTGACGGAAGGGCCATGCCCGCCGCCGCCCGGCGCGAGCGGAGGTCGGGCGAAGCGGGAGTCCCATCCGCGCGTCACCCAGAGGCGTCGGCCGCGCCGGTCCAGCCCCTCGATGACCACATGCTCATCCGGGTTTACGATCTCGGGGCCCGGGCAACCGACAGCATGTCCCAGATAATCGGGCTCTTCTGCCCTGCCGCCGGGGAGAACTAGCGACACCGTTACCGACCTGCAGGACCCGGACGGGCCATCGAGATAGACGCCGCCCGGCGTATCGCGGAGCACGGGAAGCTCTGCGGGAAGCTGAGGCTGAAGCAGCAGGGCGGCGATGGTGATAAGCATTCATGTGCTCCGTTTGTTTGGTCCGGCCAGGCTGCTCAGTTTTTACTGCGAAGTCGAGAGAGGAAGGGCGGCGCGCAGATGTGTCGCGACTGGAGGTCCTCGAAGGGGGCTGCTAGCCTAGGTCGGTGATCCTCGCCGCCCTCGTTTTGCTCGCCTTGCAAGCGGAGCCGCCGGAGATCGTCGTCTCGGGGATGCGCCGCGGGCGCTGCCGGCTGCAATTCGCCGAGCGGACCATCGGCGACCGCCAGCTCGACCGGCATGCGCGCGAATGGGCGGCGCTCGGCACCCCGGTCCGGGTGCGCCGTCCGGCAGGTGCGAACTATCGCTGCCTGACGCGGCTCGTGCTGCGGCTGCACGATCATGGCGTCCGGCTCGTCCACTTCGTCGATCCGCCGCCGCCGCCACCCGCACCACGTTAGGGGCCTTGGGAACGCCGGCGCAAACCTCGTTTTAAGCTGTGTCGGCTAGGGCGGCGAGGTGCAGGCCGAAATCGCAGCACTGGCCGAGAGCCCGCCGCGCGCGCGCCGTGCCGCCGACGTGCTCGCCCGGCTGACGCTGCCCACGGTCGTTTTCCTGACGCTGATGCTGGAGCTGGCGCTGGCCGAGCGCAAGTTCGCTTTGTTCGGCGGGGGCTTCGGCCAGTCCCGCGCGGTCGACGGCGTCCCCGAGATCGCCGCCTTGCTGGGCGCGCTCTTGGCCTGTCATTCCTTGCTGTTCTACACCCTTTACCGGCTCGTTCGGCGCCTGCACGGGCGGCTTCGGGACAGCCTGCTGTTCCATCTCAATTTCGTCTTCGTCGCGACCGCGGGCGCTGCGGCCCTCCTGATCGCGAAATATCAGGCGCTCGCTTATTTCAGCGACGCCCTGAGCTTCCAGGTCGTCCGCAACCTCGGCGGCGGCAGCCTCGTCCAGGCCCTGCTCTACAGCGCGAGCGAGGCGGGCCTCATCCTGACGGCTGTCGCCGGCGCGGCTGCCTGCTACGTCGTCGTCCGCCTGCTGCTGAGGCGGCACCTGCGCGAGCCGGTACCGGACCGCACCCGTCTCGCGCCGCGCGAGCTCGTCACCTTCATGCTGCTGGTCCCGCTGATCCTATACGGGGCCAACCGGATCGACGATGTGCGCAGCGGGCTCGGCCGCTTCAACAGCGTCTACGCCGTCTCCCTGCTGCTGAACGAAGCCAGCGATTTCGACCGCGACGGCTATGGCTTCTATTCCTCGCCGATCGACGGCCAGCCCTTCGACGGCAGTCGCCATCCCTACGCGCTCGACGTGCCCAACAACGGCGTCGACGAGGACGGCTTCGCCGGCGATCTCGCTCTCGCCGAAGCCGCGCCGCCCGCCGCGCCGGCGCCGGTGCGGATCGCGGGCGAGCGGCCCCACGTCGTCCTGGTCGTGCTCGAATCGACTCGCGGCGACGTGCTCGGCCGCCGCCATGCCGGCGTGCCTGTCGCCCCCACTCTTGATGCCGTCGCCGCCGCCGGCACCTCCGCCCCGGCCGCCTACAGCCATGTCGGCTTCACCGCCGGATCGATGCAGACCCTGTTTACCGGCCGCTTGGAGCCGCGCGGGCCGCGCGGATCCCTGTTCGAAGCGTTCGCCGCCAACGGCTACCGGACCGGCGTCTTCTCGTCGCAGGCGGAGGATTTCGGCGAAATCGCCGCGACCGTGGGCATGCGGGGCGCCGACATCTTCGTCGACGCCGCCACCCTGCGCGACGAACGCGTCTACAGCCTCGGCTCGGTCAGCTCGCTCAACCTCGACGGCAAGGTGCTCTTGCGCGAGTTCGACCGGCGGCTCGGGGACGCCGCGGCCTGGCGGCGCCCGCAATTCCTCTATTTCAATCTGCAGGCCGCCCATTTCCCTTATTCGTTCCCCGGCATGGACCGGATCCTGCCGGGCGAGGCGATTCCCAGGAGCGAAATCAATGCCGGCAACCGCGCGCGGCTGGAGGCGACCTATTGGAACGCGGTCGCCTATAACGACCGTCTCTTGGGTGCGCTCGTCGCGCGGCTCCGGCGCCTCGGCGTCTGGGACCGCACCCTTCTCGTCGTCACCGGCGATCACGGCGAGTCGCTGTTCGAGGACGGCTTCCTCGGCCACGGCCACATGATCAACCGCCGGCAGACCCACGTGCCGTTCGTCCTCAACCGGCGCGTCCCGCTGAGCGGTCCGGTCGGCCTCGCCGACATGCGCGGCATCATCCTGCGCGCGGCCGGCGCCGGCGTGCCGCCGGAAGCCGGCGCCACGCCCGGCCGCGTCTTCCAATATATCGGCAGCCTCGAGCGGCCGAGCTCGATCGGGCTGGTCGACGGCGCCGGCCGCTGGACGATCTTCAGCTTCGACCGCGAGGCGCTGTGGACCAGCGCCGTGCCCGCCTGGCGCGACTATCGCGCGCTCGCTTCAGGGGCCGGCCGCTCGGAGGCCGACGCCCTGATCCGCGAATGGGGCCGCCAGCGCTGGCTCGCCCGCGCCGGCGGCTGATCGGCGCGCCTATTTGGCGGGCGTGTCGATCTTGATGTCGGCGTCCACCTTCTCGGTGCCGCCGCCGAGCATGTTGCGGCCGAAGAGCAGGAACAGGACGACGAGCAAAGCGATCAGCAGCACCACCGCCAGCAGGGTCCCGCCGCCGCGGCCGCCGCCGTCGGTGGTGACGATCGTCTCTCTTTCACGCTCGACCATATACTCAACTCCCTGGTTGTTCTGGCAGCGTAACGCCGCGCCCCGGAGGGTGTTCCGCGCCTTGCGCCGCCGAGCGGGGTCGCCCATGACGGCGGCGGAGGCTCGGGAGGCGCGGATATGACCAGGATCGGCATCATCGGCGCCGCCGGACGGATGGGCCGAGCCATCGCCGCGGAGATCGGGGGCGGTGCGGTACTGGCCGGCGGGGCCGAGGGGGGCGACGACGTTGGCGCGCTCGCCCGGTCAAGCGACGTGCTGGTCGATTTCTCCGTTCCCGCCGCGCTGGAGGCGAACCTTGCCGCCGCTGCTGATGCCGGCATCCCGCTCGTGGTCGGCACGACCGGCCTCGGCGCCGAGCATCATCGCCTGCTCGACGCAGCCGCGGCCCGCGTCGCGGTTCTGCAGAGCGCGAACATGTCGCTCGGAATCACCCTGCTCGCGCACCTCGTGCGCGAGGCGACGGCGCGGCTTGGGCCCGATTGGGACATCGAGATCGTCGAGATGCACCACCGCGCCAAGATCGACGCGCCGTCCGGCACTGCCTTGCTCCTCGGCCGGGCTGCGGCCGATGGACGCGGGGTCGAGCTCGGCCGCATCAGCGACCGCGACGGCCGCGCCGGCGCCCGTCTCCCCGGCCGTATCGGGTTCGCCAGCCTGCGCGGCGGCTCCGTCGCGGGCGATCATCAGCTCATCCTCGCCGGCGAAGGCGAGCGCCTCGAGCTCGGCCACCGCGCGGAGAGCCGCGCCATATTCGCCCGCGGCGCGATCAAGGCGGCACTCTGGCTCGCCGGCAAGCCGCCCGGCCTTTACTCGATGGGCGACGTGCTCGGTTTATGACCCCGGCCGAGGTCACTCTGTTCTACCGCCGGCTCGCGGACCGGACGCCGAATCCGGAAACCGAGCTGGAATTCGTCAACCACTTTACGCTGCTCGTCGCCGTCGTCCTCTCCGCCCAGGCGACCGACGCCAGCGTCAACATCGCCACGCGCCACCTGTTCAAGCGGGCGGCGACACCGGAGCAGATGGTCGCTCTCGGCGAGGAGCGCGTGCGCGACGCGATCAAGACGATCGGCCTGTTCAACACCAAGGCGCGGAACGTGATCGCGCTCAGCGCGGCGCTGATCGAGCGCCACGGCGGCACCGTCCCCGACGACCGCGACGCGCTCGTCGCGCTGCCCGGAGTCGGCCGCAAGACGGCCAATGTCGTCATGAACTGCGCCTTCGGGGCCGAGACGTTCGCGGTCGACACCCATGTCTTCCGCGTCTCCAACCGCACGGGCCTCGCGCCCGGCAAGGATGTGATCGAAGTCGAGCGCCGGCTCGACGCGGCGACGCCCCCGCCCTTCCGCCGCGACGCGCACCACCTCCTGATCCTTCACGGCCGCTACGTCTGCAAGGCGCGGACGCCCGAATGCTGGCGCTGCGTCGTCGCCGACCTCTGCCGCTACGAGCCCAAGACCCCGCCGCCCGGAACGGGAGCGCCGCGTCCCAAGGGGGTCCGGCCGCGATAGGGTCTGGCTCCCGTGCGGCGGCTTTGCTAAGCGCCCATCTCGCGGCCAGGCACCCGTAGCTCAGCTGGATAGAGCGCTGCCCTCCGAAGGCAGAGGCCACAGGTTCGAATCCTGTCGGGTGCGCCACGCGCAGTGCCGGCTTCCCAGCCGGACCGATCGCTGGCACGGTGCGCCCACAGGCCGCCAGGCCGCCAGGCCGACTCCGGAAAGCTTAGTGCCTTGATCCATTGGATGTTTCTCGCAAGCTATGCTCCCGGCTACGGCTCGCTCGCCGACCCGCCTGGATCGAGCGTTCTGGGCGCCGCCGTGTCGTGGATCGAGGGGACGCTGCTCGGCACGGTCGCCACGACCGCTGCCGTCATCGCGGTCGCTGCCGTCGGCTTCATGATGCTCAGCGGCCGGGTCGACGTGCGCTCTGGCCTGACCGTGATCCTCGGCTGCTTCATCCTGTTCGGAGCATCGACCATCGCCGCGGGCATTCGATCCTCCGCCTCGGCCCCGGCCGCGATCACTTACTCGTACGTGCCGCCACCGCCGGCAGCACCGGCACCGGAGGCCAAAGCGCCCGCAGCCGGCTCGACGCTCGCGGCCGACCCGCATGCCGGCGCCGCCTTGCCGGAGCAGTGAAGGCTTCCCGCTGTAGCTGCGGTTCGCCGCATAGACCGACGCCCTGGCGGCCGGGCCGTCCTTTGCGGATCAGCGACGCTGCTCGGAACTGAGGGCGCGCGCAGGCACGGACCTCGTCGCCTGAGCAGGCACGATCGACGCGTCGCGACTTACCTTAATTTGAACCCCGGCCGCTCTGAACCACGCGGCAGATCAGGCGAATCCGTCAGGGGCTGGTGGGGAGGCCGATATCCTCGTCTTCGCCGCCGTCGCGGCCGACCCAGATGGCGATCATGAAGACGATGAGGCCGAAGATGATTGCCGTGGCGGTTTCCGAATCGTCGTCCCCATTCTCGCTCACCGGATCGAGCGAGGAGTCTGACGGCTGGGCAATCGCAACCGAGGAGGAGAAGACGAGTGAACCCGCAACCAGGCTCGATAGCAATTTCGACCGCATCGGACGCTCCTTCGAGTCTGTCACCCATGAACCCCCTCGGATAGCTAAGGGGCCCTCGTGCGGCCATACCGTATAAACCGCAAGGTCGCTGATTCAGCACGGATCGCCGCAGCGTCAGCCGTGCGGGGAGCCGCCGAGGGCCTTGTAAAGATCGATCGCCGCCTCGAGTCGCTCTTGGAGGGCGATCGCGCGCGCATCCTCGGCCCGGACGAGCAGCTGCTCGGCGTCGAGCACCCGCTGCAGGTCCGCCTCGCCTTCCAGATATTGGAGGCGTGCGAGTCGGGCGGTGGTCCTCGCTTCCTCGACGATCTCGATCAGCATCGACTCGCGGGCGCGGGAGAAGGAGATTGCGGCGAGGCCGTTCTCGGCTTCGGCGAGCGCAGCAAGGAGCGCGCCGCGGTAGAGCTCGACGCTCTCGGCCTGGTCGGCCGCCGCGGTGCCGAGCTCGCCGCGCAGGCGCCTGCGGTTGAAGATCGGCGCGAGCAAATCGGAGCCGACCGACAGGGTGACGCCGATCGGCCCACCGAGGGTCGCCGCCTGTCCCAGAGCGCTCGCGCTGAGCCGGAGCCGCGGCAGGAAGGCCGCGCGCGCCGAAGCGACATCGCCCTCGGCGGCGGCGATCCGCGCCTCGGCGGCGCGCACGTCCGGCCGGCGAACGAGCAGCTCGCCGGGCTGCACCGGCGCGACCTCCGGGACGGAGAGGGCCGCCAGGCGGGTCTCGCCGAGGACGAAGCGCGGCGCCTCATCGCCGACCAGCACGGCGAGCGCGTTGCGGGTGCGGGCGAGCGCTTCGGCCAGCCGCAGCCGCTCCGCCTCGAGCTGGCGCACCTGGATCGTCTGAAGGCCGGTATCGACCCGGGTCGCGTCGCCAAGCCGAAGCCGAACCGCAATGATCCGGTCGAGCTCCCGCGCCTGTCCGATATTGCGGTCGAGCAGCGCGATGCGGTCAGCGAGCGCGGCATGCTGGACCCAAATACGGGCGACCTCGGTCTCGACGACGAGGGCGGCGGCGTCGCGGTCGAAGGCGGCAGCGGCGAGGCGGGCGCGGGCCGCGCGGCGGCCCGCACGCTCGCGCCCGAACAAATCGACGTCGTAGGAGACGTCGACCCCGGCAAAGCCCTGGCTGAAGTTGAAGACGGAGCCGCCGACATTGTCGGTGTCGGTCCGGCTGATCCCGGCCGAGCCGGTGACCACCGGAAGCATCGAAGCGCGGGCGATGCCGAGCTGGGCGCGCGCCCGCTGGATCCGCGCGGCCGCCGCCGCAACGTCGGCATTGTGCGTCGCCGCTCGGTCGAGCAGGCGCTGCAGCTCCGGATCGCCCAGCGCCGAGCCGAGCGTCGGCCGGCGCGCCGGCTCGGCCGCGGCGGCGCCGGGACTCGCGTCCCGCCATCCGCTCGACTGGACCTCGGGCCGCGCCCGCATCTCGACCGAGGGCGCGCAGGCCGGCGCGAGCAGCGCGAGCGATGCGGTCGCGAGTGTCCGGTTAAGTGCCATGAGAGGTGGCGATAAAGGCGGGAGGTTAAGATGGGTTGAAGCCGGATTAACCGAGCTTTCAGTGATTTGCGCTAGCCGCCTCTCAAGGCAGAAGGGCGGCAGTACCAAGCATGGCGACGCAATTGTTCCGGCAGGAGGTGATCGAGGCTGGCCGCGACCGGCTGGCCGGCACCGTCGTCGCCGCCGTCCCGCCGCGCTCGCGCCTCTATACGCTCATCATTCTCGGCTTCGCCGCAATCATCGTCGCGATCCTGATCTTCGGCCAATATGCGTCGAGCGCGCGGGTGCGGGGCATCATCGCCTACGACGCAGGCATCGCGCGGGTCTATCCGGCGAGCCCGGCCGAGGTCCGTATCATCCACGTCCGCACCGGCCAGCGCGTCTCGGCCGGCGACCCGCTGGTCACCGTCTCGCTCGCGCAAGGGTCGAACGGAGTCACCGCCCAGCTCGCCCAGATCGACCGGCAGGACGCCGAGCTTGCCCGCCAGCAGGGCCTCGCCGGCCAGATCGGCGCCACCGAAGCCGGCGGCCTCACCGAGCAGCGGGCGGGCCTGCGCGCCGCCATCGCCTCGCTCGAGCGCCAGCGATCGATCGCCGCCGGCCAGATCAATCTTGCCCAATCCGCCACCCGCCGCGCGACCGAGCTCGCCAGCGAAGGCGCCGGCACCCAGCGCCAGGTCGAGGACGCTCGCGCGACTTTGCTCGCCCGCCGCGCCGAGCATGAGGGCCTCACCGAGCGGCTGATCGCCCAGCGCGAGCAGCTGCGTGCGATCGACAATCAGGTCGCCGGCCGCACGCTCGAGGCGAGCCGCAACGATGCGGTGCTCGGCGCCCAGCGCGCCGCGCTCGCCGAGCAGCGCGAGGCGCTGCTGCGCACCCATCAGCTCACCCTCACCGCGCCGATCGACGGCGAGGTCGGCGACGTCGCGGTCGAGGTCGGCCAGCGCGCCCGCCCGGACGCCTCTCTGGTCACGATCGTCCCGGCCGGCAGCAATCTCGAAGTCTGGCTCTACGCCAATTCCCGCGCGGTCGGTTTCGTCCGGCCCGGCCAGGAGGTGCGCTTGCTGTTCGACAGCTTTCCCTATCAAACCTACGGCGCCGGCCGCGGCCGCGTCACCCAAGTGTCGCGCGTGCCGACCGAGCCCTCGGCGATCGACGCCCAGCTCGGCATCGAGGAGCCGGTGTTCCGCATCCGGGTCGCGATCGAATCGCTCGCCCCGCGGGCGTCCGCCGACCAGCGCCGCCTGC
This sequence comes from Allosphingosinicella sp., assembly GCA_035630675.1. Taxonomy (GTDB): domain Bacteria; phylum Pseudomonadota; class Alphaproteobacteria; order Sphingomonadales; family Sphingomonadaceae; genus Allosphingosinicella. The sequence continues at coordinate 5,016 of DASQKE010000221.1, read as the reverse complement.
GCCCGGGCATGACGCTCTCGGCCAACCTCGTGCTCGAGCGGCGCAACCTCTGGCAGGTCCTGTTCAACCCCTTCCTCGCGACGGTGGCCCGATGAGCGGCATCGAATGGCCCTGGATGCGGCGCATGCAGCCTTTGCTCCAGTCCGAGGGGGCGGAGTGCGGCCATGCCTGCCTGGCGATGATCGCCAATTTTCACGGCCACCGGATCAATCTCTCCGGCCTGCGCCAGCGTTACCCGACCTCGATCAAGGGCGCGACGCTGGCCGACCTGATGGCGATCGCGGCCGATCTCGATCTCAGCCCGCGCGCCGTCCGGCTCGATCTCGACGAGCTCGACAAGCTCCAGACGCCGGCTTTGCTGCACTGGGACCTCAACCATTTCGTGGTCTTGGAGAGCGTCGGGCGCGGCCATGTCGACATCCTCGATCCGGCCGCGGGCCGGAAGCGCGTGTCGCTGCGCGACCTCGACCGCCACTTCACCGGCGTGGCGATGGAGCTCACGCCCACTTCCGACTTCAAGCCGATCGAGGCGCGCACCAGGACTCGGCTCCGCGACCTGTGGACCCGGATGAGCAATTATCGCGGCGCCTTCGTCCAGGTGCTGGCTCTGTCGCTGCTGCTCCAGCTCACCGCCCTGGTCATGCCCTTCTTCATGCAGCTCACCATCGACGAGGCGATCGGCCAGGGCGATACCAATCTGCTGCTCATCCTCTTCATCGGCTTCGGCGTCGTCTATGCGCTGAACGGCATCACCCGCGCGCTACGCTCCTGGGTCGTGCTGACGCTGGGCGAATCGCTCACCTATCAGCTCGCCGGCAACGTCGTGCGCCACCTCCTCCGGCTGCCTCTCGGCTATTTCGAGCGCCGCCATGTCGGCGATCTGCTGTCGAGGATCGGCTCGATCACGCCGATCCAGTCGCTGCTGACGCAGGGGCTGGTCGACGTCCTCATCGATTCCGCGCTCGCGATCACCACGGTGATCGTGATGGCCATGATCAGCCCCCTGCTGGCGATGATCGTGGTCGGGACGACTTTGTTCTACCTCGCTTATTCGCTGCTTCTCTATCCGGGCCTCAAGCGTCGCACAGAGGAGGAGATCGTCGCCCGCGCCAATGAGGAAACCTACCTCATGGAATCGATGCGGGCGATCCGGGCGATCAAGCTCCACACCCACGAACCGATGCGCGAAAATGGCTGGCGCAACCGCTATGCCGACGTCATCTCCGCGACCTACAAGGCGGACATCTACTCGATCCGGCTGAGCCTGGCCGAGAATATCCTGTTCGGCTTCCAGTTCCTGCTCGTCGTCTATCTCGGCGCGCTCGCCGTGCTCGACCAGGCGATGACCATCGGCCTGCTGCTCGCCTTCATCGCCTACCGCACGAGCTTCACGGCCAGCGCTGTCGCCCTGGTCGGGCAGCTCCAGCGCTTTCGCCTGGTCGGCCTGCATCTCGAGCGCCTCTCCGACATCGTCGGCGAGGAGCGCGAGGATCTGCGCATCGTCCCGCGCGCCGGCATTCTCCCTGCTCCCGCCGTCCGCGCCGATTCGCTGAGCTTCGCCTACGGTCCGACCGAAGCGCCGATCTTCGACGGGCTCGATTTCGAAGTGCCCGCCGGCGGATTCGTCGCCATCGTCGGCCCGTCCGGATCCGGCAAGACGACCTTGGTGCGCATCCTGCTCGGGCTGCTCCCGCCGACCGCCGGGCGAATCCTCATCGACAACGTCCCGCTCGGTCCCGCCACCCTCTCGGGCTGGCGCAGCCGGATCGGCGCGGTCATGCAGGACGACAGCCTGCTGACCGGCACCCTCGCCGACAATATCTCCTTCTTCGACCCGCGCATCGACCAGGGCTGCGTCGAGGAGGCGTCGAAGCTGGCCCGTATCCACGACGACATCATGAAGATGCCGATGGGATATCAGAGCCTGATCGGCGACATGGGCGCGGCGCTCTCGTCCGGCCAGCGCCAGCGGATCATGCTCGCCCGCGCGCTCTACCGCGATCCCGACATCCTGTTCCTCGACGAGGGCACCGCCAATCTCGACGAGGAGAATGAGCGCGCGATCGCCGACATGATCGCCTCGCTTCCGGTCACCCGCATCGTCGTCGCCCACCGGCCCGCTTTGGTCGAGCGCGCCGACATCGTCTTCACGCTCGACGGCGGCAAGGTGGTGCGGGCGGAGGGCCGCAAGCGCGCGCTGCCGGAAACCGTCTTCGCGTGAGACGGACCGGCCGCCTCAAAGCTCGGCGGCGGTGCTCGTTCTGACCTTGAGCTCGACCTCGATCACCGTTTCCATGCGCACGACGCGCAGGATCTTGCGGAGCTTCGGGTCGAAGAAATCGCGCAGCAGCGGCGGGCGCTTGGCGGCGAAATAGAATTCGGGATCGGCGCTTACCTTTTCGCTGGCGGCGACCCGGAGCTCGTCCTTGCGCGTCACCTCGGTGACGACGCAGGGCGCGTGGGTGAAGCCGAGCGCGCGCAAGGCGTAGGCGCGGTGATAGCCGTTGTGGAGGACCATCCGCCCGCCGCTGGCGACGACCGAGAGGAAGTTGGAGCCGTAGCCGACGACGAGCGCGATCGCCGCGCTGGCGGGGCCGAAGCTCGGCACCTTCCCAGCGAGCGCCGGCGCCAGCAATGCGGACGGATTGGCGCGGAAATCGGTCGATTCCGACGAGAAGCGAAACCGGTCCGGACCGAGCTGCTCGGCGCGCACCGGCGCCACCCTGCGCTCGGCCGGCTGGCAGAAATGGAACAAAGCCTCCGGGCCCGCGGCCGGATCGAGGCGGGTCGAGAGCGCGTCGACGAACTGGCGCTCGACATGGAGCTGCGAGACGATCAGCCGATCGAGCTCCACCATCCGGATCCGCACCGGCAGCGTATCGAACGCGCGGCGGAAATAGCGGTTGGCGCGGAGCCGCCGGGCAAGCGGCCGCATCTCGGGCGGCAAGGGCAGGCTCTCGATTCCGTCGGCGGCGCCGGCTTCGCTCTTCTCGAGATCGTAATAATGATCGTTGGCGGCGCGCCATTCGTCGGCGAGCCGCTTCGGCGGGATCGCGGCACCGCCGACGACCTTCTCCCTCACGAAGTCGAGAAAATCGGCGAGATGCGGCTGGCCGAGCAGCCACACCATCTCGGCCGCCTCCTGCCCCGCCGTCACCCGCTCGCTGCGCAACTTTGCCTCCTTCGTTCAGGCGCTCGTTCATAGCCCAACGACCGGAAAGGAAGTCTTACGGGTGTGGCGCGGCGACCAGCTCGTAGACGTCGACGGTGCCCGGCGTCGGGCCGCGGACGACGAGGCGGTAGCGGAACTCGCCGATGCGCTCGAACAGGCCGGCGGTGCTGACCGTGCCGGGCTCGGCATAAGGCGGGGCGGAGCGCGCGCGCGGCGCGAACTCGGCGCCGAGGAAGACCAGGCGGTCGCGCTGATTCGTCTCCCACAGATAACCGCCGAGCGGGCGCGCCGAAGTCTCCACGGTGAGGCTGAGGCGGTCGTCGGCGGCGTTGACGAAGCAGAAGGATGAGCGCGCCGCGGCGCGTCGGCCGCGCGGCGCAGGCGCGGTCGGGCCGAGCCGCACGATCCGGCAGCGATAGGGTCCGGGCGCCGGATCGGGACGCGCCAGCCTCAGGTCGGGGTCGAGCAGCTCGCGGTCGGCGGCGGCGGTGCGGGCGGACCCGGCCGCCTGGCGGAACAGGCCCGGCATGTCCTCGGTGATGCCGGCATGCTGCGGCATGGCGATGCCGCGCCAGCCCTCCGCCGCCTCGAGCACCACCGCGGGCCGTGCCGCCGGCGGCCTTCCCGCCTCGCGCGCAGGCTGGCACGCGGCCAGCGCCGCCGCGGCGGAGGAAAGGACGCTGAAATCGCGAAGCCGAAACATGATCCTCCTTCGGCCGCCAATGGTTAACAAAGTCCTAAGAAAGCACGCGCCGCGCGCGGGCTGGCTGCCTTGGGGCCTGCCCGCCAAGGGTCCGTACTCAATACCCGCAATGGCCGTGATCGTCCGGAGCGGTCCGCCGGTGAGGAGCGCAGCGCAGTCGCGTAGCGGGGCTACGCGCAAGCAAGCGACGCGGCCGGCGGGCCTCTCCGGGCGACCGCCCTTCGGGCGGCGGGCGGCTTTTGGCGCAGGGCGGCGTCGCGCGTCGGTCACGATGCGACAGCATCGCTCCCTCCTTGCTCCTTGCCCTGCGCCAAAATCCGCTCCGTCACGGCCGTTGCGGGTATTGAGTACGGACCCTAGGCCCCCAAAATGCAAGTGCCCGGCTCTTTTGGAGCCGGGCACCGCATGACGACGAATCGTCACCCCCTTTAGGCGCTTCCGCCCGCGCGCTCCCTCCCCTCGCAAGAGGAAACGGGGCAGAAGCCTCCCTGAACCCTGGCCTTTCGACCCTGGTTGCGGTGCGGACGCTATTGGAGCTTCTATTCTATGTCATGACTTTATCGGACGATGCCGACACTTTGACGCCTCCCTGTGTCGAAAGCGCCACAGACTTTGTTTTAGTGCGCTGCAGCGTAGGTCCCGTGCGGTTGCCACGGCTGGGGCCGGACCCTAGAGGACCGGCATGCGCCTCACCCGCTACTTTCTGCCCGTCGCCAAGGAGACGCCGGCGGACGCCCAGATCGTCAGCCACAAGCTGATGCTGCGCGCCGGGCTGGTGCGCCAGACGGCCGCCGGCATCTATGCATGGCTGCCGCTGGGCCTGCGGGTGCTCAGGAAGATCGAGCGGATCGTACGCGAGGAGCAGGACCGTTCGGGCGCCGTCGAGCTGCTGATGCCGACTCTGCAGCCGGCCGATCTGTGGCGCCAGTCGGGCCGTTACGACGCCTACGGCCCCGAGATGCTGCGCATCACCGACCGCCACGAGCGCGAGATGCTCTACGGCCCGACCAACGAGGAGATGATCACCGCCATCTTCCGCGACGCCGCCAAGAGCTATCGCGACCTGCCGCGCACGCTCTACCATATCCAGTGGAAATTCCGGGACGAGATCCGCCCGCGCTTCGGGGTTATGCGCGGCCGC
>DASQKE010000220.1:0-3975 GCA_035630675.1 Allosphingosinicella sp. | reverse complement strand
TCGTCCGAGATCGAGCAGCATCAGGTGCTCGGCGCGCTCCTTCGGGTCGGCGAGCAATTCATCCTCCAGCGCCTTGTCGTCGTGCGGGGTTTCACCGCGCGGGCGGGTTCCGGCGATCGGCCGGATCGTCACGGTGTTCGCCCGCATGCGGACCAGGATTTCCGGGCTCGATCCTGCGATGGCGTAGCCGCCGAAATCGAGGAAGTAGAGAAACGGCGCCGGATTGACCCGCCGCAGCGCACGGTAGAGCGCGAACGGCGGCAAATCGAACGCCGCCTCGAAGCGCTGCGACAGCACCACCTGGAAGATGTCGCCGGCGAGGATGTACTCCTTCGCCTTCGCCACCATCGCCCGGTATTCCTCGGGCGTGGTGTTGGACTTCGCCGGCACGTCGAGCGGGCCTGCCTCTGCGCCCGCCGCGGCCTTGTCGAGCGGCCGGTCGAGCGCATCGACCACGGCGGAGAGACGTTCCTCGGCGCGCGTCAGCGCGGCCCTTGCCGTCACGCCCGCCTCCGGCCGCACCGGCGTCACCACCGTGATGCTGTCCTTCACCGCGTCGAACACCACGATGAGGGTGGGGCGGATCAGCACCGCGTCGGCAAGCCCGATCGGATCGGGATGCGAGGCCGGCAGTTCCTCCATCAGCCGCACCATGTCGTAGCCGAGATAGCCGAACACGCCGGCCGCCATCGGCGGCAGCCCGTCCGGCAGATCGATGCGGCTTTCGGCGATCAGCGCGCGCAGCGCCTCGAGCGGCGGCGCCTTGCACGGCGCGAAGTCAGCGGACCTGGTCCGCGCCGCGCGGTTGATCTCGGCACGGTCGCCCAGCGTGCGCCAGACCACGTCCGGATCGAGCCCGATCACCGAATAGCGCCCGCGCACCGCGCCGCCTTCGACCGACTCGAGCAGGAAGCTCATCGGCCGCCCGCCGGCGATCTTGAGAAACGCCGAAACCGGCGTTTCCAGGTCCGCGACCAGCGTGGTCCAGACCACCTGCGCCTCGCCGCGGCCGTAACGCGCGGCGAAGGCGTCGGCCGGAGGCTCGATCTGCATGGGAAGGACTCGTTTCGCGCGCCTAACGTACGGATTGAACGGCCGACTGCGATACGCCCGGGCCACCTCTCCCATGGGGAGAGGTCGACGCGCGAAGCGCGGCGGGTGAGGGGGTACGGTCTATCGATGGTCCGAACGCCCTCACCCCAACCCTCTCCCCACGGGAGAGGGAGTTCACCGCCGATGTCGCAACCGCTTCAGCCACGAACATTCTCGATTTAGTTCTGGCTGCTGCCGCCAGCGACCTGGCCCAGTGCCTTCTGATTGATGCTGACGCCGGCATCGCTTTGCAGCCGGGCGATGTATTGCACGATCAGGTCCTCGGCGGTGCGCTGGCGCAGCGCCTCGTCGATGCGCTTGGTCTCGGCCGCTTCGGGATCGAGTTCCGGCACCTTGATCTCGGTGACGTGGAACACGATGCGCTCGGCGGGCGAGGCGCCTTCGACGCTGCCGGTTGAGTCCTTCGCGGTGCGGAAGATCTCCGCGACCGTCACCGCGGACAATCCCGGCGGCGGGCTGCCGCGCTTGATGCCTGGCCGCCATTCGATCTTCAACTGGTCGGCTGCGGCAGCGTCGGCGAACGATGTGCCGGCCTTGATCCTGTCGAGCATCTCGGTCGATTTCGCGCGCAACCGGTTCGCCGTCTCGTCGTCGCGCCAGCGCGCCAGCACCTGGTCCTTGACCTCGTCGAGCGTGCGCTCGCGCGAGGCGGTGATGCTGTCGACGTCGTACCAGACAAACCCGCCATTGCCCGGCAGCCGCAGCGGCTCGTTCTCGGCGCGCACGTCGGCGGAGAACGCCGCCGAAACCACATCGACGCCCTCGGGGAGGCCCGCGACCTCCTTGCCCGACGCATCCTTGCCGGTGCGGTCGATGGCTTCGATCACCAGCGGGGTCAGGCCGAACTTCTTGCCCGCCTCGGCGAGCGTCGCGCCGCCGAGCCGCTCGTCCTCGATCTTCTCCTGCACGCTCGAGACTTCGCTGCGCGCCTTGTCGGTCGCAAGCTCGCGCTTGAGCTCGGCCGAGACCTCTTCGAACGGCCGCGTCCGCGAAGCCTCGATCGCATCGACCTTGACGATGGCGATGCCGAAGCGGCCCTCGATCGGCGCGCTGATCTCGCCCGCCTTCAGGGCGAAGGCGGCGTCGCCCACCGCGCGGTCGACCACCGCGGTCCTGGCGACGGTGCCGAGATCGATGTCGGTGTCCTTGAGCCCGCGTTCGGCGGCGAGCGCCTCGAAACTCGTGCCGCCGGCAAGTTTCTCGGACGCGGCCTTGGCCTCGTCCATGTTCGGGAACACGATCTGCTTGAGCTTGCGCCGCTCCGGCGTCTCGAACCGCGACTTGCGGGCCTCATAGGTCTTCTTCAGGTCGGCGTCGGAGATTTCCATCCGCGCCGCCAGATCCGCCGGCCGCAGCACCACGACCGTGACCTTGCGCAGCTCAGGCGAGCGGAACGCCACCTTGCGCTCCTCGAAATATTTGGCGAGCGCCTCGGGCGCAGGCTCGGCGACGTCGCCGGCCTGCGCCTTGCCGAGCACGACGTACTCGATGGTGCGCTCCTCGTTCTGGAAGCGGTTGAACGCTTCGAGCGCGGTCTTCGGCACGAAGGCTTCGCCGCTGACGGTTCCGACCAGCTGCTGGCGCAGCGCGTCGCGGCGGCGCTCGGCCATGAAGCGCGCCTCGGTGAAGCCGTTGTTGCGCAGCGTCGCCTCGAAGCGGAGGCGGTCGAACTGGCCGTTCAGCCCGCGGAACGCCGGGTTCTCGGTGATCTGCCGCGCCATCTCGGCGTCGCTCAGGCCGAGCCGCAGCTTGCGGGCGCGCTCGTCGATCACGGTGTCGGCGATCACCTGATTGAGCAACTGCCGGTCGAGGCCCAGCGCCTTCGCCTGGTCGGGCAGGATCGGCCGGTTCAACTGGCGGCCGAGCTGCTGCAACCGGTCCTGATAGAGCTGGCGGAACGTCTCGATCCGGATTTCGGTCCCGCCGACGGTCGCAAGCGTCGACTGGCCAAAGCCGCGGAAGATGTCGCCGATGCCCCAGATCGCGAAGCTGATGGCGATCAGACCCAGGACCACGCCCATGACGGCGCGGCCGATCCAATTCGAGGAGGCTCTTTGAATACCTCGGAGCATGAAACCGTTCGTTTTGTCTGGATGAGCGGCCGATTCCAGGCCGATTGGGGCGGAATATAGAGCCCAGCCAGTGGCCTCGCAACAGATAGGGACAGTGCCCAAGCGCCACTGGCGCAGGGATTTCCCCTCTGTTACGGCTCAAAAGAAGGGGTGACGGATGGCCGCATCGCAGCGCCGCCCGCTGGTCGCGGGCAATTGGAAGATGAACGGGGTGAAGGCCTCGGCGGCCGAGCTCGGCCGGATCATGCAGGGCGCGGGTGATCTCTGGACCAAGACCGACCTGATGATCTGCCCGCCGGCCACCCTGGTCATGACCTTTGCGGCGGCTGCGCTCGGCTCCAAAATCGAAATCGGCGGCCAGGACTGCCATGCCGAACCCTCCGGCGCTTTCACCGGCGACATTTCCGCCGAGATGCTGGCCGACCTTGGCGCCAAGGCGGTGATCGTCGGGCATTCCGAGCGGCGGACCTATCACAAGGAAACCGACGCGCAGGTGCGCGCCAAGGCGCAGGCCGCGTGGCGCGCAGGCCTCACGGCGATCGTCTGCATCGGCGAGACGCGAGCCGAGCGGGAAGGCGGCAAGACCCTCGATGTGCTCGGCCGCCAGCTCGACGGCTCGCTGCCGGATGGCGCGACCGGCGCAAACCTCGTGGTCGCCTATGAGCCGGTCTGGGCGATCGGCACCGGCCTCACGCCGACCGCGGCCGACGTCGCCGAGGCCCACAAGTTCATCCGCAGCCGGCTTGCCGCGCGGTACGCGGCTACGGCGGAGACGATCCGCATTCTCTAC
>DASQKE010000219.1:0-4666 GCA_035630675.1 Allosphingosinicella sp. | reverse complement strand
CGCGACCTCTGCCTCACCGACTCCGAGATCCGTGCCGCTTTGGCCTGGGGCGCCCGGCACATCTCGCGCTACCGCCGCTAGTCCGGGTAGGAGATCTCCGCGACCTCATATTCGCGCTCGCCGGCTGGCAGCACGACGCGGCGCAGGTCCCCGACTCTGGCGCCGTGGACCGCGCGGCCGATCGGCGAGCGCCAGCTGACCCGGCCGGCGCCGGCGTCGGTCTCGTCCTCGCCGACCAGGGTCACCACCCATTCCTTGTCGGCATCGTCGAGCAGCGTGACCGTGGCCCCGAACCAGGCGCGGCTTCGGTCCGGCTGCGCCGCCGGGTCGGTGACCCGAGCTTCCTTCATCCGTCGCGCCAGCCAGTCGATGCGCCGGTCGATCTCGCGCAAGCGCTTCCTGCCGTAGAGATAGTCGCCATTTTCCGAGCGGTCGCCGTTCGACGCCGCCCAGGAGATGGTCTCGACCAGCTTCGGGCGCTCGCCGGCGTAGAGCGCCTCATATTCCTCGCGCAGCCGCCGGTAGCCGGCGGGGGTGATGTAATTGGGCTGGGCTGTCAAATCATCCTCCCCGGAACGGGGAGGGGGACCATGCAACGCATGGTGGAGGGGGCTCAGCGACCGTGCAGCTCGCTTCGCTCGCGACCCCTCCACCACGCCGTTGCACGGCGCGGTCCCCCTCCCCGTTCCGGGGGAGGAGTCACAGCCGCTGCGGCGAGCGGCCGAGATAGTAGCTCGTGCGGCCGGTCTCGGGGCTGCGCGCGCGCTGCGGGTTCATCGCATCGTAGACGACTGCATTCTCGATCACGCGCTGGACGTAGCCGCGCGTCTCGCTGAATGGGATCGCCTCGATCCACTGCAATATGTCGACATTGGGCATGCGCGGGTCGCCATTTTCGGCGACCCAGCGGCGGACATTGCCGGCGCCGGCATTGTAGGAGGCGGCGGCGAGGACGGCGTTGCCGCCCCATTGGTCCATCATCGTCGCGAGATAGGAGCTGCCGAGGCCGATATTGTAGCTCGGGTCGCTCGTCAGCCGGCCGAAATCGTAGCCGAGGCCCAACCGCCCGGCCACTTCGCGCGCGGTCCCCGGCATCAGCTGCATCATGCCGCGCGCGCCGGCATGGCTGATCGCGGCGCGGTCGAACGAGCTTTCCTGCCGGATGATGCCGTGCGCGAACGACGCATAATGGCTCTGCGCCGGCGGGATCGAGACTTCGGGCCAGGACGGGCGGACGTAATGCGGCGTGCCACCGTTGCGGGCGCTGCGCGCGACCCAGACGGCGAGGTCGGGCCGCCCGATCATCCGGGAAAGGTCGACGGCGAGCTGGCGGTCGCGGACCGTGTCCACGGTCTCGGACAAGGAGCGCACGAACAAAGACTGGTCGTTCCAATTGCCGGACTGGCCGAGATAGCGAGTGGCCGCGACGAGGCTGTTTTGCTCGAACGCGCGGCGCTCGGCGTCGCTCGGCATTGCGAGCGAAGGCGGCGGCGCCGGGACCGGGCGGCCGAGCCGCTCGAGCGCGAGCTGGCCGTAGAACAATTCGGGATAGCGCGCCGCGGCTTCGTAATGGCCCGTCGCTTCGGCGGCGCGCCCGGCGGACTGCGCGGCGCGGCCGGCCCAGTAGCGGCCCTTGGTCAGCACCTGGAGCGAACGGCCGCCCTCGGCGTAGCGGACGAACATCGCGGCCGCATCGGCCGGGCGGGCGAGCCGCTGCAGCGCGGTCGAGCCGGCGAGCCAGACCAGGCTGGTATAATCGTCGCGCTCGCCCATCGAGCGCTCGGAAATGTCGGTCCCCGGCGCGAAGGCGTCGTCGGCGCGGCTCGCGATCTGGTAGGCGAGCGACCATTGCCGGTCGGCCGCCGCCGCCCGCGCCATGGTCAGCAGGGTCTCGAGATAATTTTCGGCGTCGCGCGGCCGATGGGTCAGCGCGCGCGGACTCGCCAGCATGTCGCGCGCCGCCTGCGACTGGCCCGTATTGCGCAGCCAATTGGCGCGATCCATCACCAAGCCGGCATCGCCAGGCGCGCCCGCGCCGAGCGCCGCGACCCGGCTCGCCGCGTCGGGTGCGCGGGTCTGGAGCGCGATCCGCGCCTCGTAGAGCGGACGCCGCGCGAACGAGGTCAAGGGCAGGATGCGCAGCGCGCTGGCGCGGTCGCCATTATCGAGCAGGACGTCGGCGCGAATGTCGTGGTCCTGCTGGCCGAGCGACGCGCCGAACGCGCCGAGCAGGCGGCTTTCCTCGGTCTGCGCCATCACGCCGCCGTGCCAGGCCCGCCGCGCCGCCGCGCGCGCCGCGTCCACCTCGCCACTCGCAAGCAGCGCCATGGCATGATGAGCGTGGCCTCCGGCGGTGAGCGGCGGATGGACGCCGAAATAACGCAGAACCTCGCCCGGCGAGACGCTGTTCGGCTCGATCTTGCGCTCGGCGGTGCGGCGCATCGCGGCTTCGCCCGGCCAGCCTTTGTGGGCGGTCAGGAACGAGGAATAAGTGGCGAAGGGGAAGGCCTCGCTCTGCCTCAGGCTGTTCCAGCGCGCGACGTCGGACGCGATCGCGCCGCGCGAGGCGCCGCCGGGCGCGAAGCCCTGCTGAAGCGCGCCGGCGACCGGTGCGAACGAGGCCTGTTCGGCCGCGCCGCCGCTTTCGCCCAAGCGAAAATGCCCGGTCGCGCCGGCGGCGAGCGCCAGAGCGGAAATGCCGAGGAACGCAAAGCTTACACGCCGTGACTGCATGCTGGACAGAATGACGGCCCCCTCCTTAGTACACGCTGAACGCGCCGACCTGCGCCCCAGCCCGGCTCTATGCCGGAACCTGGGCCGGCGTGAAGGAGACGATCATGTTCCGCGGCTCGATCCCGGCCCTGGTGACGCCTTTCCGCGACGAAGCGTTTGACGAGACTCGTTTCAGGGACTTCGTCGAGTGGCAAATATCCGAAGGGAGTCATGGACTTGTACCCTGCGGCACGACCGGCGAATCGGCGACGCTCGACGGCGTCGAGCAGGCGCGGGTGATCGCAGTCTGCGTCGACCAGACGAAGGGGCGGGTGCCGGTGATCGCCGGCTGCGGCTCCAACTCGACGCGGGTCGCCGCCCAGCACATGAAGGCCGCCGAAGCCGCGGGCGCCGACGCGGCCTTGGTCGTGCTCCCATATTACAACCGGCCGAACCAGGACGGGATCTACGCCCATTTCGCCGCTTTGGCCGAAGCGAGCCCGCTGCCGATCATCCTTTACAACGTCCCCGGCCGCACCGTGACCGACGTCCTGCCCGAGACGCTCGGGCGGATCGCGAAGCTTCCGACCGTGGTCGGCATCAAGGACGCGACCGGCGATCTCGGCCGGGTGAGTGCCCACCGCCGCCTGTGCGGCGAGGCGTTCGTCCAGCTCTCCGGCAATGACGACAGCGCTTTGGGCTTCCTCGAAATGGGCGGCGTCGGCACGATCTCGGTCACCGCCAACGTCGCGCCGGCCCTGTCCGCGGAAATGCACGACGCGCACCGCGGCGGGGACGGCGCCCGCGCGCTCGAGATCCAGGACCTTCTCTTCACGCTCCACAAGGCCTTGTTCAGCGACGCCTCCCCGGGCCCGGTCAAATATGCCCTGAGCCGCACCCGCGACTTCCCGCCCGGGCTGCGCCTCCCGATGACCCCGCCCTCCGACGCGAGCCGCCGCGCCGTCGACGAAGCGCTCGATTTTGCGGGTCTGCTGTGAGCATCCGGAGACCCCGTGCGCCGGCACTAGCGGTTGGGGCGCGTACTCCCCAGATCACAGGGCACTAATGGCCCGCCCCCGTCCTGCCACGTTCGACAAGCAGAAGGTCGTCGCCGAGAACCGGCGCGCGCGCTACGATTATGCGATCGAGACCGTGTATGAGGCCGGCATCGCGCTCACCGGGACCGAGGTGAAGTCACTGCGCTTCGGCGAAGGCTCGATCGCGGAAAGCTATGCCGAGGTCCGCGAGGGAGAAATCTGGCTGGTCAATGCCAACGTCCCCGAGTTCAGCCACGGGAACCGCCACAATCACGAGCCCAAGCGGCCGCGCAAGCTGCTGCTCAGCGCGCGAGAGATCAACAAATTGTTCGGTGCCGTCGCGCGCGAAGGAATGACGCTCGTCCCGCTCTCCGTCTATTTCAACGCCCGCGGCCGAGCCAAGGTCGAGCTCGCTCTAGCCAAGGGCCGCAAGACCCACGACAAGCGCGAGCATGAGCGGGAAAAGGACTGGAAGAGGGAGCAGGGCCGCCTGATGCGCGAGCGTGGCTGATCCTTCGCGGAATCAGCGGGGCTGGCTGCTGCGCCACATGCCGACGCGCGAGGAGCTCGAGAAGAGCCGCTGGATCAAGCCGTTCGGCGGCCGCGTGATGCGCTCCGAATATTGGCGCTTCACCCGCCGTTCGGTGCCGCGCGGCGTCGCGGTCGGCCTGTGGGTAGGAATCTTCGCTCTGATCCCGGGCATCCAGATCATCGGCTCGGCCTTGCTGTCGCTCCCGTTCCGCGCCAACATTCCGGTCGCCGCGGCGATGACCTTCCTCACCAATCCGTTCACCACGCCGTTCCTGCTCGCGGCCTCCTATTTCGTCGGCAGCGGGCTCGGGCTCGGCGGGCATCAGGGCGTGCCCGGCCGCCATGCCTCGGTCGGCGAGTGGCTCGGCTGGCTGTTCTCGGACGCC
>DASQKE010000218.1:0-15225 GCA_035630675.1 Allosphingosinicella sp. | reverse complement strand
TCCACACCGTGATCGGCGCCGGCGCCACGTCGGGCGGCGCGATGGACGCGTCGAACCTCCTGAAGCCCGCGCTCTCCAACGACGCGATCCGCTGCATCGGATCGACCACCTACAAGGAGTTCCGCAACCATTTCGAGAAGGACCGGGCTTTGCTCCGGCGTTTCCAGAAGATCGACGTCAACGAGCCGACCATCGAGGACACGATCAAGATCCTGACCGGGCTGCGCCCGGCGTTCGAGGCGCATCACAGCGTCAAATACACGCCGGACGCGATCAAGACTGCGGTCGAGCTCAGCGCGCGCTACATCAACGACCGCAAGCTCCCCGACAAGGCGATCGACGTGATCGACGAGGTCGGCGCGATGCAGATGCTGGTGCCGCCGAACAAGCGCAAGAAGACGATCACGGTGAAGGAGATCGAAGCGGTGATCGCGACCATCGCGCGGATTCCGCCCAAGAGCGTCAGCGCCGACGACAAGAAGACGCTCGAGCATCTCGACCGCGACCTGAAGCGGGTCGTCTTCGGCCAGGACGCCGCGATCGGCGTGCTCGCCTCGGCGATCAAGCTGTCGCGCGCGGGCCTTCGCGATCCCGACAAGCCGATCGCCAATTATCTCTTCTCGGGCCCCACCGGCGTCGGCAAGACCGAGGTTGCACGCCAGCTCGCCTCGATCCTCGGAGTGCCGCTGCAGCGCTTCGACATGTCCGAATATATGGAGCGCCATTCGGTCAGCCGGCTGATCGGCGCGCCTCCCGGCTATGTCGGCTTCGACCAGGGCGGTCTCCTGACCGACGCGGTCGACCAGAATCCGCACTGCGTCCTCCTGCTCGACGAAATCGAGAAGGCGCATCCGGACCTGTTCAACATCCTCCTCCAGATCATGGACAATGGCCGGCTCACCGACCATCACGGCAAGAGCGTCGATTTCCGCAACGTCATCCTGATCATGACCACCAATGCCGGCGCCAGCGACATGGCGCGCGAGGCGGTCGGCTTCGGCGCCATGACCCGCGAAGGCGAGGACGAGGAAGCGATCAAGCGGATGTTCACGCCCGAATTCCGCAACCGGCTCGATGCGATCGTGCCCTTCTCCTATCTGCCGCCGGAGGTGGTCAGCCGCGTCGTCGACAAGTTCATCCTCCAGCTCGAGCTGCAGCTCGCCGACCGCAACGTCCATATCGAGCTCGACGAGGAAGCGCGCAAATGGCTCGTCGATAAGGGCTATGACAAGATGTACGGCGCCCGCCCGATGGGCCGCCTGGTCCAGGAGAAGATCAAGCAGCCGCTCGCCGAGGAATTGCTGTTCGGCAAGCTGATCCACGGCGGCGAAGTCAAGGTCCGGATCAAGGACGGCGCCCCCACCTTCGAAGTCATCTCGGCGCCGCCCAAGGCATCGAAGAGGCGTGGGAAGAAGGTCGGGCCGGAAGGCGAGAAAGACGAGCCCGCGGGCGAAAAAGGCGAGCCCGAAGCGCAGGCCTAGCACGCTCGCTTTGTAGTCGGCACGCGGATTGGCGAGGTTGGCTCCCGCAAGTGAGAGCCTGCCATCCTTCTCCCCGCTCTTTTAAGCCCGGCACTCTTGAAGCTGGATTTGTCAAAAATCAGGCTTTCTCTTAAGTCTCTAAAAGACATGACAAATATCATTCTTCGAGTGGACAGACAAACGCGAGCCCCAGAGCCACTGGATTCTGCTATATTCGCCATCGACTCACTACGAGGAGTCGAGGGAGGGAAAAATCATGCGGTGGACTTTTGTGCCACTTTTGGTGGTTTTGCTCGGATGCGGTCGCTCCGACGACGAATTCAACAATGCGATAAATGCCGAGCGCGAGGCGGCGGCGAATCGGCTGGCCGAGCAGCAAAACCAGCAGAACGCCGCCTTGGAGGCGCAGGAATGCACCAATCGGGAGGCGCGAATGCTCTCTGAGCATCGCGACGCAATCGCGCGAGACAAGCAGATCATCATGACGACACTCGAAGCTGTCAGCAGCGCAGCGAGCAATGACGAGGCTGCCGCCGAGATCGAATTCGCGATCACGATCGAAGCGCTCACTCCCGCTGAATGGCGATGGGTCGAAGTCGAAAATTCAGCGGCAGTGTCGAATTATGGCGAAGGCTCGTTACGCGACCGCATCAACTATTCCGTCAATCCCGCTTTGTTGTCGTCTCAGGTCCAGCTCGTCGAATATGCGGGCATGCCGGCGGTGCGGTTCGATTGCGCCTCGGGCGATTGCATCCGCGCAATCGGCCGGCGCCTCGCCCATTATAACGGTAGTGAGGCGCTTCAGGATATCGACGAAAGGCGCGCATCGAACGTCTGGGCGCTCGGCACGGCCAATCGCGCCCAAGTCGTCCGGGATGCACTGACCGACCTGATCGGGCGGGAACGCAACCCGCCTCGCACTGGAAGTTGCGGCCCCGCTTCCGCATCCAACATGCAATAGCGACGGCTGCCCCGCCTGATGGCGAACGTAGGGCAACCTGCTATGAGACTGAGCCTGGAGAGCTGCAGCATGACCGAGACGCTGACCTTTTATACCAATCCCATGTCGCGCGGGCGGATCGTGCGCTGGATGCTCGAGGAGGTGGGCGAGCCGTACGAGACCGTCCTGCTCGATTATGGCACGACGATGAAGGCGCCCGAATATCTCGCGGTCAATCCGATGGGGAAGGTGCCGGCGATCCGCCACGGCGAGACGGTGGTGACGGAGGCGGCGGCGATCTGCGCCTATCTCGCCGACATGTTCCCGGCGAAGCACCTCGCCCCGCCCCCGGGCGACGCCCGCCGCGGCACATATTATCGCTGGATGTTCTTCGCAGCGGGGCCGCTCGAGGCGGCGGTGACCGGCAAGTCGCTCGGCCTGCTCGCGCCGCCGGACAAGGCTGGCATGGCCGGCTACGGCACGTTCGAGGACGTCGTTGACACCCTCGTTCAGGCCCTGCAGGGCCGCGAATATCTCTGCGGCGACCAGTTCACCGCGGCCGACGTCTATGTCGGCTCGCAGATCGGCTGGGGGATGATGTTCGGCACGATCGACAAAAGCCCGGCTTTTGCGGACTATGTCGGCCGCCTCCAGTCGCGCCCCGCCGCGGTCCGCGCCCGCGAGATCGACGACGCGCTGATGCCGAAGCAGAAGGACGGCGGCGGCCAGTGAGCGACGAGCTCCGGCGCAAGGCGATCGCGCTCTACGACCGGTTCACCCATGAGACGATGGACCGCCGCGCCTTCATGGCGGAGCTGACGCGGCTCGCCGGCAGCGCCGCGGCGGCGAACGCACTGCTGCTGAGCGTAGCGGCCTGCAGCACGGTTCCGCCGGTGATTGGGGAAGGCGCTTCGGGCCTCGTCACCGGCGATGTCGTATGGGAGACGGCGCCGGGGCGGCGGATGACCGGCTATTCGGCCGCGCCTGCCCGGTGGCGCCGCGGCGGCCCTGCCGTAATCGTCATCCACGAAAATCGCGGTCTCAACGATCACATCCGCGACGTCGCCCGCCGTGCGGCCCTTGCCGGCTACCGCGCGCTCGCGCCCGACTTCCTGGCGCCGGGCGGCGGCACGCCGGCCGACGAAGACCAGGCGCGGACGATGATCGGCGCGCTCGACGCGGCGGCGACGGTGGCCGACGCCGTCGCGACGGCCCGGTGGCTCCGCTCCGGCGCCGGCGGCGGGCACAGGCGCGTCGGGGCCGTCGGCTTCTGCTGGGGCGGAGGGATGGTCAACCGCCTGGCGGTGGCCGCAGGCGACGGGCTGGACGCCGGGATCCCCTTCTACGGCCCCGGTCCGGACCCGGTGCAGGCCAGGCGGGTCAGCGCCGCTATGCTCGTCATCCTCGCCGGGCGGGACCAGCGCGTGAACGCGACCGCCCTCCCCTGGGTCGAGGCATTGCGGGCCGCGGGCAAGCGGGTTGAGGCGATCACCTATCCCGAGGTCGACCACGCTTTCCACAACGACACGGCGGCGGCGCGCTACGATCGCGCGGCGGCGGAGCAGGCCTGGGCCGCGACCCTCGCCTTCTTCGCCAGGCATCTGCGCCCATAAGCAAAGGACCCGGCGTTTCCGCCGGGCCCTTCCGTCCGCTGGACTGCGTCGGCCTCCGCTCAGTCGCGGTTGCCGATCAGGCTCAGCAGGAACTGGAACATGTTGATGAAGTCCAGATAGAGCGTCAGCGCGCCCAGGATCGCAGCCTTGCCGAGCATGTCGGACCCGGCGATCTGGAAGTAGATGCTCTTGATCTTCTGCGTGTCGTAGGCGGTGAGTCCCGCGAAGATGAGCACGCCGATTGCGTTGATCGCGAGAGTGACCGCCGGGTTCTCACCCGGGATCAGCATCGAGCCGATCGACGCAATGATCAGACCGACCAGGCCCATGATCAAGAACGTGCCGAAGCCGGACAGGTCCTTCTTGGTCGTGTAGCCCCACAGGCTCAGCGACACGAAGGCGGCGGACGTCGCCACAAAAGCGGTCGCGATCGACGCGCCGTCATAAACCAGGGGAATGACGGACATGGAGAGGCCCATCACGGTCGCGAACGACCAGAAGAAGGCCTGCATGCCGCCCGTCGACATCTTGCCGACCCGCGCCATCAGGAAGAAGACCATGATCAGCGGCGCGAAGATCACCAGATAGCCCAGGATGTTGCCGCCGGTGAAGAGCGCCTGCGGAATGCCCATCATCGCAGCCGCATAAGCGACGATGCCGGTGAGCAGCACGCCCGAGGCCATATAATTGTAGACGCTCAGCATGTGCTTGCGCAGGCCGGCGTCGAACGCGACCTCGGTGCCGACGCCAGTCGCCGGGCTCGCCGTCGCGGCGGTCCGCGGGTCAGACCAGTTTGCCATTTCGAAACTCTCCTTTTGCCGGCCCCTGCCGTAACCTCCGCAATATCGTGCGATCCGGGCGGACATTCAAGGAAAACCGGTCGCGCGGGACCTGCTCCGGAGGCTAGAAACGGCACGATGCACCGCCTCTTCGTCGCCGTCCGCCCGCCTTCGCCCATCCGCCAGCGCCTGATCCAGGCGATGGGCGGCATCACCGGCGCCCGTTGGCAGACCGACGGCCAGCTCCATCTGACGTTGCGCTTCATCGGCGAGGCGGACCGCCATCTCGCGCACGACATCCACGCCGCCTTGGGCGCGATCCACCATCCGCGCTTCGAGATCGCGGTGAACGGTCTCGGCACGTTCGAGCGTCGCGACCGGCCCGAAACCGTCTGGGCCGGAGTCGCACCGCACGAATCGCTGAAGGCGCTTCACAAGAAGGTCGACCAGGCGCTCGCCCGCGTCGGGATCGGGCCCGACACGCGCGCTTTCCATCCGCACATCACGCTCGCGCGGCTTAATCGCTCGGCGGGACCGGTCCACGACTTCCTCGCCGATGCCGCCGGCCTCTCCACGCCGCCGTTCACCGTCGACGGGTTCACGCTCTACGAGAGCCGGCTCTCGCTTGAGGGCGCCGTCTACACGGCGGTCGAGCTTTACGCGCTCGGCTGACCGGCTTCCTTCTCCCGCCGCCAGAGCAGGAACGAATAGACGATGGGCACGCCGGCCGAGAGAGCGATGACGGCGACGATCACGGGGGCGAGCATGCCCGGCGGGATCGGCACCAAAGCCGCAACCATCAGTGCGAAGCCGCCGCCCACCATCAGCTTGCCGGCGAGCCGGTGGGTCTTGACCCAGACCTCCTCGCTGGCGAGCGTCCACGGCGTCCTGATGCCGATCAGATACATGCTCCGCGACTTGCCGAGCTGATTGCCGATCATGACCAGCATTGCCCCGGTCGCCCCGATGATGACGCCGTTGACGCGTACGTCCCAACTCAACGCCGTCGAGATCATGGCGAACTCGATCGCCGCGCCCATCAGCAGGAGCGACGCCCAGCCCCAGAGATAGAGACCCCGGCTCCGCTCGAGCCCCTCGCGCCGCGGCTCGAGCGCGGGCAGGAAATGGAAAAGCAGGGAGACCGCGCCGGTCATCCCGGCCGGCAGCAGCAGCGCCACCCATTTCGGCGCATATTGGTCCGGTTGGCCGTCCATGCCCCAGTGCGAGGGCAGCCGCAGCTCGGATGGAAGGCCGTTGCCGACCGCGATTGAGATCATCAGCATCGCCGCGACGACGACCATCGAGGCGATTGCGAGCGTGTTGCGCGTCATGCCTTCTCTCCCTCCAAAACCGCCGGCACTGCCGCCTGCCGTGCGTCGGGCGCGAAGCCCATCCGCCCGATGAAGCCGAGCAGCACCTCCTCCAACGTCGACAGGTTGACGCTGTAGACGATCGTCGTGCCACGCTGGTCGGCGTGGATGAGGCCCGCTTCCCTGAGCTTCGCGAAGTGGCCGGACATGGTCGGCTTGGACACGGCGAACGCGTCGGCGAGCTCGCCGGCCGTCCTCGATCCGCTCTTCAGCATCTCCAATATGGCTCGCCGCGTCGGGTGCGCCAAAGCTTCGAAGACGATGTTCAACGCGGGCTCCTGATTCGTTATTTAGCTAAATAACGAAATTGGGACCGCGGGTCAACTCGCCGGATCAGAAACCGAGCGTCGCCAGCAGCCGATCGACCATCCCGTAATAGCTTTGGCCCCAGAGGCGGACGTGGGCGAGGGCCGGAAACAGCTGGTAGACCGCCTGTCGTTCCCGCCAGCCTGGCTCGATCGGGCCGAAGCCGTTGCGGAAGTCGTCGGGCGGCGTGCTGAACAGATCCAGCATCGCGAGATCGACCTCATCATGGCCGTAATAGCAGGCGGGATCGACGAAGCCGACGAGGCGGCCGTCGCGGACGAGGATGTTGCCGGTCCAAAGGTCGCCGTGGAGCAGCGCGGCGCGGGGCGCGCGCGGCAGCAGCTCGCCGAGCCGGGCCGCGAGCCGCTCGACGCGCTCGCGCCAGGGCCGGTCGAGGATGCTGGCCGTCGCCACCAGGCGCTGCTCGCCCCAGAAGGCCGGCCAGTCCTGCGCCTCGCGATTGTCGAGCTTCACCGTTCCCAGCAGATAATCGACCGGCCAGCCATAGAAGTCGCCCGTCCGCTCGTGGAGCCTCCGGAGCTGCGCTCCGATGTCGGCCCAAGCGCGGGGGCTGAAGACGGCGTCGTTCTCGACATAGTCGAGCAGCAGGACGCCGTCATGCTCGGCTTCGACCGCCGGCGCCGGAACGCCGGCGGCGGCGATGGCGCGCAGCATCGCCGCTTCCACGGGAATGGCCGGGCCGCTCTTGGCGACGGCGAGCGCGCCGTTCGGCCGACGCACCAGCAGCACCTCGGAGAGGCTCTCGCCGGCCAGCGGCTCGAGGCTGTCCTCGTCGACGCCGGTCAGCGCGGCGACCCGGGTCGAGAAGGCGCTCATCCCTCGCTCGCGAGGGTGCGGCCGAGGGCCTCGGCTCCTGCCACGACATCCGTCCAGGTCGCATCGAAATGCGCCTCGTCGCCGTGATAGGGATCGGCAACCGCCTCCCCTCGCCTGCCGTCGGCATGGTCGAGGAGCAGCGACAGCGCGGCGCGCGCGCCGGGCGGACGAAGCGTCTCCAGGTCGCGAAGGTTGTCGAGGTCGAGTGCGACGATATGGTCGAACCGGTCGAAGTCGCTCCGCTCGATTTGCCGGCCGCGAAGGTTCGAGATGTCGATGCCGTTGCGTCTCGCGACCGCGACCGCGCGGCGGTCCGGCGGCTTTCCGGAGTGCCAGCCGGCGGTGCCGGCGCTGTCGACCTCGACGTCGAGCCCCAGCCGCTCCGCCTCGCGCCGGAACGCGGCCTCGGCGAGCGGCGATCGGCAGATATTGCCGAGGCAGACGAAGAGGATGGCGGCCTTCATGCGTCAAGCCTTGTTGCCAAAGCGCCAAGCTCTGCTAGCCAGAAGGCAAGGGCAGCACAATCGAGAGGGTATATGGGAACCAGCCCCACCACCGCCGCGGCCGCGGCCCCGCCTGCGGTCCGCGTCGGCGCTTATGCCTGGTACGCCTTGTTCGTCCTCGTCATCGTCTACGCGCTCAATTTCATCGACCGCCAGATCCTTTCGATCCTCGCCGAGGACATCAAGCGCGACCTCGGCCTCGAGGATGCGCAGATCGGCTTTCTCTATGGGACCGCTTTTGCGGTCTTTTACGCCTTGTTCGGCATTCCGCTCGGGCGGCTGGCGGACAGCTGGTATCGTGGCCGGGTCATGGCGATCGGGCTATTGCTCTGGTCGTCGATGACGGCCTTGTCCGGCTTTGCGACAAGCTTCGCCATGCTGGCGGTCGCCCGGATCGGCGTCGGCGTCGGCGAGGCCGCCGCATCGCCCGCAGCCTATTCCATGATTTCGGACTGGTTCCCCAAGGAGAAGCGGGCGACCGCGCTCTCCATCTACTCCAGCGGGCTGTACATCGGCGGGGCGCTGAGCCTGCCGATCGGCGGCTTCGTGCTGAGCCGCTGGAACCTGGCCTATCCGATCGCGGCGGAAGCCCCGCTCGGCTTGGCCGGCTGGCAGGCCGCGTTTCTGGCGGTAGGCATACCGGGCCTCTTGATTGCGCTGTGGGTCTTGTCGCTGAAGGAGCCGCAACGCGGCGCGTCGGATGGGCTGCCCCAGCCGATCGTCCGGCCCAATGCGTGGCGCGACTTCGGCCGCGAGCTGATCGCCATCCTTCCGCCCCTTACCCTGCTGAGCGTCAGCCGTATCCCGGGCGCGCTCAAGACCAACCTGATCGTACTTGCCGTCGTCGCAGCCCTGGCCCTGGGGCTGATCGAGCTCACCGGCGATTGGCCGCAATGGTCGGCTTACGGCCTCGGCGTTTACGCGGTTTTCTCCTGGGTGCAGTCGCTCAAGCACCGCGATCCTGCCACCCACCGCCTGATCTGGGGAACGCCCGAAACGATCATCCTCGCCATCTCGTTCGGCAGCATCTCGTTCATCACCTATGCGGTCAGCTTCTGGGGGCCTCCCTACGTGATGCGGACCTTCTACCCCGATCCGACCGGTCCGGCCTTCTACATTGGCGGCATGACCGCGGCGGAAGAAGTCGCCACAATCATGGGCTGGGGCGCCGCTTTCTCCGCGGCGATTGGCGTCATCGCCGGCGGCGTTATCTCCGATCTCTGGCGGCGGTCGGATCCGCGCGGCCGGATCTTCGTCAACATGGCCTCGGTGCTGATCGCCGCGCCGCTCAGCTGGTTCATCTTCACCACCGACTCGCTCAAGGCGTTCTACTGGGTCTTTCCCCTTGCCCACATGGCTGGGGCGATGTGGGTCGGCGCCGCCGTCGCGACCCTACAGGATCTTGTGCTGCCGCGGATGCGCGCTACCGCTGGGGCGACCTACATTCTCGGAACCACCATGGTCGGGCTCGCCCTCGGGCCTTATTTCGCCGGCAAGGTCGGCGATGTCGCCGAGAGCCTGCGCGCCGGCATTTTCGCGCTCTATCTGATCGCGCCGCTCACCTTGCTGGGCTTGTGGTACGGCAGCCGCCGGATCGCCGAGCTGGAAGCGACTCGCGTTGAGCGTGCTCGCGCAGTCGGCGAGGATATTTGATCTAGCGCAGAACGCCGCACGCGATCCTGGCGCCGCTGTTGCCGCTCGGATCGGTGCGATAATCGTCGGGTCTCGCGTGGAGCACGATCGCCGCGCCGTCCGTATCGAGCAGGCGCCGATTGCCCCCGGCCAATGCGGCCCCCGCTATGGTGAACTCCAGACTGCCGCGCCCATCCGTTCCGACGAGCAGGTTGGGGAGGTCTCCGAGATGCTGCCCGCGCGGATTGTCTCTGCCATGCTCGCGATTGGCGGGGTTCCAGTGCGGCCCCGCGCTTTCGAAGCTCGGCGGTTCGCAGCGCCCGGCCGAGTGGACATGAACGCCGTAGACTCCGACGCCCAGCCCGGCGGCTTCGATGCGGACGCGCAGCGCGTCGCCGGCTTCGGCCGCCGAAGCGGCCGCGACAGCGCGGCCCGACGCATCCTGCAGCTGCGCGGAGGCCGAGCCCGGCGGCTGCTCGACCGACGCCGGCTCCCCGCTATTCCTGGCGGTGCAGCCCGCGATGAGGAGCAGGAGCAATCCCGGCTGAATGATGGTCCGCGCGCGTCTCATACCATTTTCCTCATCGGTTGACTGACCAACGAACGGAAGGCGCTCGGTTTCCGGTCGCTAGGCCACACCCTCCTGCGGCTTGCCGATGCCATGCCACGTGAAGCCGGCGCTGCGCGCCTCTTCAGGCGTGTAGATGTTGCGCAGGTCGACAAGCACCAGGCCATTCATCGATCGGGCCAGGCGATCCAGATCGAGCGCCCGGAGCACGTCCCATTCGGTCACGAGCACGACAGCGTCGCTGCCCCGTGCAGCTTCGTAGGGTCCGCTGCAAAACTCGACGTTCGGCATCAGCAGGCGTGCCTGCTCCATGCCCACCGGATCATAGGCTCGAACCGTGACCCCCGCGTCCTCGAGAGCGCCCACGATGCTGATCGACGGCGCGTCGCGCATGTCGTCGGTGTTCGGCTTGAAGGTAAGGCCGAGCAGCGCGACCGTCTTCCCGCGCGGATTTTCGCCGAGCGCCCGGATCACCTTGCGCCCCATCGCGCGCTTTCGGCTGTCATTGACCTTGACGACCGCCTCGACGATGCGCAGCGGCGCCTGGTGGTCCTCGGCCGTCTTGAGCAGCGCCAGAGAGTCCTTTGGAAAGCACGAGCCGCCGAAACCCGGGCCTGCGTGCAGGAATTTGGAGCCGATGCGGTTATCGAAACCGATGCCCCGCGCTACGTCCTGGACGTCGGCCCCCACCGCTTCGCACAGATCCGCTATCTCGTTGATGAAGGTGATCTTCGTCGCGAGGAAGGCATTGGCGGCATATTTGATCAGTTCCGCCGTCGGGCGGCTGGTGAAAATCAAGGGTGCTTTGTTGAGGTAGAGCGGGCGGTACACCTCCCGCATCACCTCGGCGGCGCGGTCGTCTTGCGTGCCGATGACGATGCGGTCGGGACGCTTGAAATCCTCGATCGCCGCCCCTTCGCGCAGGAATTCGGGGTTTGAAACCACCCAGGCCTGCGCATCGGGCGCCGTCTGGCGGATGATCCGCTCGACCTCATCGCCGGTACCGACCGGCACCGTCGACTTGGTGACGATGACGGCGGGCCCCGTCAGCGCCCTTGCGATCTCCGCGGCGGCAGCGAACACATAGGTAAGGTCGGCATGGCCGTCGCCTCGCCGGGAAGGCGTCCCTACGGCGATGAAGATCGCTTCCGCCTCACGGACACCGTCTGCGACATCCGTCGAAAAGGTGAGCCGACCTTCCGCCCCATTGCGCCTGACGAGCTCTTCCAGTCCGGGCTCGAAGATCGGCACCCGCCCCTGCTTCAGGGACTCGATCTTCGCCTCGTCCTTGTCGACACAGACAACGTCATGGCCGAAATCGGACAGGCACGCTCCTGAAACGAGACCGACATAGCCGGTTCCGATGATGGCGATGCGCATAATGACTCCGAAAGCGGTGAACCTCGGGGGCTGGTGCGACAGGGCGGCCCGTCGGCGGAGCTCCTGCACGCGTCCAGCGATCGCTGCTCTGCAGGACTGCTACGCGGCGGCCAAAAAAAGGGAGCCAGTTCCTGCGAACTGGCTCCCGATTTGTTCCCACGCTGCCGAAGCAGCGCGGCCCTTCTTACCAGCCGGAACCGGGGCCGAAGGTGATTTCCACGCGCCGGTTCTGCGGCTCGCGGACACCATCGGCCGTCTCGACCGCGGGCCGGCTTTCGCCGAACGCCTCGGTGCGCATGACGCCCTCGGCGATGCCGCGACCGGCCAGATACTGACGGACGTTCTCGGCGCGACGCTGAGAAAGGCCGACATTGTACTGGTCCGAACCCGAGCGGTCGGCGTGACCGGCGAGCACGACCTGCGCGTTGCCGGTGGCACGATACTGCTCGGCGGCGTTGTCGAGGATGCTCGCAGCCTGCGGCGTGATGTCCGAACGATCCCAGTCGAAGAAGACGATGAAGGGACCGACCGTGCACTGGCTGACGTTGGCGACCTCGCGGCCGTCCGGGCAGCGCGGCGAGGGCGGCGGCAGCGGCGGCGGCGGCGGCATCGGGCAGGCAGCCGCCATCGGAATGGTGGTGCCGTCCGGGCAGTCGCGCGTTTCCGGCGGCGGCGGCGGCGGCGGGATGTCGACATCGGGCGCGCCGAAGTTGAGCGTGATGCCGCCGAGGAGGCTGTGCGTCCGCAGACGAGACGAGAAGTCACGACCGCCGAAACCAACCATTTCCAGGTCGGAGACGTTGAAGAAGCGGTAGCGAACCGTCACGTCCATATTGTCCGAAATCGCCTGACGGACGCCGGCGAGCAGCTGCCACGCGAAACGACTGTCGGAGTCTTCGATGAACGCGCCCTGGTTCGCGAACGCGCGCTGGTTGTTGAAGTTGACGCGGGCCATGCCGACGCCACCGCCGAGAAAGCCGCTAATGCCGTCATCGTCGCCGAAATCCAGCAGGCCGTTGATCATGAAGCTCAGAGCGGTGGTGGAACCGCCGCCGGCGTTCAGGAACTGCTGCGCGCTGGTCGAGCCCGGACCGGCCTGGCCCGGAAGACGCAGCGTGGACTCGAGCTCATCGATCCGTGCGCGCTTGTAGGCGACCTCCGCCTCGAGGCGGAACGCGCCGAGGTCGTAACCGACGAAGCCGGCGCCGTCGAAGCCATATTCATGGTCGACGATGATAGCGTCTTCGGCGGTCCCGACGTCGAACGAGACGTCCTCGACGATCATGGCACCGAAATCGCCTCCGATGTACCAGGCGCCATCGCGCGCAAGTGCCGGAGTCGCGAGCACGGTGGATGACAGCGCCACAACTATGGCGAGCTTCCGCATAAATCTTCCCCTTTCTTCTGCGTCCCTGAAGGGAACGACATGAACTCATTACGGTAAGCGGAGTTTCCGCGCAAGCACGCTTATCCCCACAAATGTGACCGAAAAGCCGCAGTCTGCGCGGAACGCAAAGGCGGTTTGCCGGACCGTCACATAACGGCCTGTCTGTCCCACAGTTGCACGCAATCGGCGCCCAACGTCAATCGATCAGACCGTGTGCCTTTAATGCAACAATCACGGCTTCGACGGCGGCGCGCGCCTCCGCATCGATTATCGTTCCGCCAGAAGGGTTTGGCACTGCCGGCTGGCGCGCGCCGACGACCTGCTGCCCATCGACGAGGATCTTCGTGGCCGGCAGCTCTCCGGAACTCCATCCGGATCCGGTCCACTGGAGCCAGTGGCCGCCGGCCTTGTTCCACACGATCATGCCTGCGCCCGGGGCGGTGAAGCGCCAGCCGCCGCTGGTCCAGCTCGCGAGCGACTGCTCGTGCCCGGCCCACGCCCCGCCTGCGCCGCCTGCAACGACCCAGCTTTGGCCGGCGACGGGAGTGGACGGCGGAACCGTCACCGGGCCGCTCTCGACGGCGGCGTGCAGCAGCGCATCGACGGCAATGAGGGCCTCGTTGTGGAAGAGCTCCTTCTGTGCCTGCCCGGGCAGGATGAAGGGCAGCGCGAAGCGCGGACTTGCGACGTCGGTCATCGATGATGCTCCTGCTTTGTTCAGCCGAAGGTGAGACTGGCGGGCACCGAGGCCGCAAACGTTCCGATCTGCGTCACATTGATCGTGACGGGGAACGCGATGCCGTCGGCCTGGCGGTCGGCGGCGACATAGACGAGCCGGGCCTCGTCGCTCTCGAAAGAGCGACTGACCGCTCCCGAAGTCAGGGTCACGGCATAGGTTTCCCGCTCCTCCCCGAGAGGAGTGTCGCTGCCGCTGGACCAGCTCCAGCCGGCGCGACTCCTCCTCACCCAGGAGATGACGAGGGCGCCGTCTTCCCGTTCGTGCGCCCCGAGGTGAACCGGGGACGGCGGCCTCATCGATTCCCCAGTCACGATAATTTCCGCTTCGACTCCGTCCGCGACGTCCCCGACGCCGACGGCCAGTGCGACCGCTCGGGCACCCACGGCCGCGAGCGGCGCCGGGATCGAAAGCATCGATTCCGCCTCGAGCAGGGAGAAGGCCTCGCCCGCGCTGTGGCTGGAGGCTGCCGCTTCCGTGCCGCGTCGACCGCGGAGCAGGCGCGAGAGCCGAAAGCGGCCAATGCCGAGCGGCTCCGCACTGCCGAACTGGATGAGCTCCGCTCCGAGCAGAGCGAGATTCGCTCCACCGCCGAGTTCGGCGTCCGAGCAGCTCTCGAGCCACAAGGCCTCGTTCAGCAGCTCGACGTCGATGCTGGACCGCGCGTCGATCAGAGCGCTGCCGCCCGGCTGGAGCTGCCCCATCGCAGCGCCCAACACGACGGGTTGAGCCGTCCTCACGCCTTCCCGCCAGGTCAGCCGGTCGTCCGCGCTGAACAGGATCGTCGCCCTGCGCCACCCGGGCTCAACGCCCCCGGCAAGAACGAAAAGGCTCGGACCGTCCGAAGACCCGGGCAGGGGCAGGTCGAGAAGGCGGAGCGTGGTCGGCCCATGGATGAGGTCGGAGGCAGGGACCGCGACACCCGCGGCGGCGCCCTGCTCCGTCGCGGCGGCCTCGGTGACGCGCGTCAGCTCGAGCGCCACCTCCATTCGCTCCAGCAGCCAATGCCTGATCCTCCACTGGCCCGCCTCGCCCTCGATCCGAACGAGGCTGCCCGGCCGAAGGTCGGCACGGCGAGCCGCCAGGCGCAGCTTGGCGGACGTCCGTCCGATCCGCAGCGCCGCAAGTCGGGCCTCCGCAAGAGTCTTCGCCTCGGGAGCGGCGAGCATGGCGGGCAGGCTCCGCGCCTCGCTTCGGCCCGACCCGCCGCCGCGCCGCGCGCGTTGCGATCCCGTCTGGTAGTCGCGTGCTTCTTCATAATAAGACAGCGTCACCTCGCCGGGAACCGACGCGGCGGCTCGCCGCGTCACTTCCACCGGCGCAATGCAGTCGGCGCTCTCGATCTCATCCGGCGGACCGGAAGCGGCCGCGATCCTCAGCGTCCCCCCTTCCGCGACGATCGAGAGCGACGCCGTCTCGATGAGGGGACCCAAAGCGCTCCTGAGGCTGTCGCCGCTGCCGGCATAGCCGCCCAGCAGCGGCGTCGGCCCCGGGGCGATGAGGCCGCCGCTGAGCTCGGCGGCGATGTCGCCGATCGCGACCGTTGCCGGGTCGGCTTCGACCTCGAAGGTCAGCGACGGAATTCGATTGCCGAAATCGGCGAGTTCGAGCGCCTCGAAGACGACATAGGCCGTGCCGCGAAAGGCGGGTGCCGCACCCGGCCCCAAAGCGGACGCGATCAACGGATCGGCCG
>DASQKE010000217.1:0-2809 GCA_035630675.1 Allosphingosinicella sp. | reverse complement strand
GATTGCTCGGCACGGGCGCGCACCTTCTCGATGCGCTCGCCGGTCTGGCCGGCGGTGGCCTTGAGCAGCTCTTCCGCATCGCCGATGACCGCGTGCAATTCCTCTCTCAGCTTGCCGGTGTTCATATCCATGATGGTGTCTCCAGTGGGGGGATGCCCCCATCCTAGGCGTCGTCTCGACCGCCCGTTTGACCTGGATCAAGCCAGCTTGGCGAGGCGCTATGTCAGCCGTCTTCCGGCCAGTCCCCGAGCGGATCCTCGACCGAAGCGTCGTCGTCGCGCGGCCGGTAGCGGCGCTGATCTTCGTCGGCGCCGAGCTGCGCGCGGCCCGCTTCGTTCAGCTCGGGCCGCGGCCGGGTGCGCGGCGTCGGCTGCTGCTTCTGCTGCTTTTTGCGCTTCATGACGATCGGGCCTATCGGCAGACCAGCACCGGCACTGCGCTGTGCGCCACGGTCTTCATGGTCTGGCTGCCGAGCCCGGCCAGGCCGCGGCGGCCCTGGGTTGCCATGACGATCAGGTCGCAATGCGCGGTACGCGCCGCGCGCACGATCGCCTGCCAGGGAGCGTGCGCGACCGTTCGCATGCTGGCGTGTCGCACGCCGGCCTTGTCGGCCTCGCGCGCCACCGCGTCGAGCGCCTCGGCCGCGCCCTTGCGGATGCGCCGGCGGACGCGCGGCGAGACGACGCCGCTGCCATAGAGCTTGTCGCCGCTAAAGAGCGTCGGCACCCCTTCCGGCACGACGTAGATGGAAGTGACGCGCGCATTGCACTGCGCGGCGAGGCCGACGGCCATCGCGATGGCGCGCCGCGAGCGCGCCGAGCCGTCGGTCGGTACGAGGAGGTGGCGGTAGGTCATGGTCATAGTGCCGGAGAGAGATCCTGGTCAAAGCGGTACTCGAGCGGCCAGCGCTTGGCGACGTGCCGCAGCACCCCGCGCTCGAAATGCGGCGAGTAGTAGGTCCAGTTCGGCTGCAACGTCGACAGCCGGGCGATGCGCTCGAAGCGCAGGTTGACTTCGCCGGTCGCCAGCTCCGCCTTGGCATAGCTAGCGAGCTCGGTCGCGGCGCGCGCGTCCTCGCGATAGAAGAGCCACTCGGCGGCAAACGCCGCCTGCATCTGCGCCAGCTCGTGGCGGCGCTCTTCGTCGAGCGCCCAGCGCGAATGCAGCGCCGCAATCTCGACCGACGAATAGCGCACCGGGCGGTTGGTGTAGAACTCCTCGATCAGGAAGAATTCGGCGGCAATCGTGGCGTCGACGCGCGGGCCGGTAAACCAGCCGTAGACGTCGCGCCCTGCGCTCACATACGCGAGCGCGCAGCGCAGTCCCGCGCCGCGCGGCGCGTAAGCAATGAATACGTTGGGCGTTCGCATGTGCCCATTCCACTCCAACGGCGCGCGCGCCCTTTGACGCGGATCAACTCCCGCGTATTCGGCTTTTTCCTACGCCGGAATCAGAGCGCGCCGATCGGCAGGAGACGCAAACTTTTCTCGCCGGCTCCCGAATCATCGGTGGATTACCGAGTAAACGGCGTTGCGTAGTGCGACGTCGCGAGGGTCGCCGCTGAGGCTGGTGCCCCCTTGGCTCGTGACGTAGCCGTAACCGATGCCGGCCTTCGGGTCGGCGAAGCCCATGGCGCCGCCGGCGCCGGGAGCGCCGAAGGCGAGGTCGCTGCCGAAATGCATCTCCGGCGTGGACTTCATGAAGCCGAGGGAGAACTGGATGCCGTCGCTCAGCATGCATTCGTCATAGAAGCCGCGCGACGGAAGAATGGCCGGGGCGGACAAGGCCTGGAGCGTCTCGGGACGAAGCTGCAACTCGCGGCCGCCGGTGGCGAACACGCTGTAGGCGCGCGCGATGGCGCGGGCGGTGCCGACCCCCCCGCCCGAGGCGACTTCGAGGTTGCGGGCGTAGACATGGGGCGGGTCGTGGGGGAGCTCGGAACCGCGCAGCGCGAGGCGGATCTTTCCTCGCGGGTTCAGACTGGCGAGCATGATGCGCGGCGGGAAGCCGCGGAGCCGCGCCAGGAAGCTCGCATGCGCGATCGTAGCGAGGCGCGCGTTCGGAATCGACTCGGGCAGGCGGATGTAGAAATCCAGTCCCAGCGGCGTGGCGATCTCGTCCTGGAAGAACTCTCCCAGGCTGCGATGCTTCGGATCGAGGCGGCGCAGGATCTCGTTCTCGTAGAAGCCGAGCGTGACGGCGTGGTAGGCCTGGCGCTCACCCGGCGGCCAGGCCGGTTTCTGCCGTGCGAGCACGGCGGCGAGCCGATCGAAGTCGGCGAGCAGCTCGCGGTCGAGCGGCACGTCGAGGGCGAAGAGGCCGGCCTGGTGCGCGAGGAGCTGCCGCACGGTGACCGCTTCTTTACCCTGCTGCGCGAACTCGGGCCAATAGCGCGCGACCGGCGCTTCGTAGTCGAGCCAGCCGCGCGAGTGCGCGAGCGCGAGCGTCATCGCCGCGAGCCCCTTGGTGGCCGAGTACACGATGACCATGGTGTCCTCCTGCCAGGGTTCGCCGGTGGCCTTGTTGCGCACCCCGCCCCAAAGGTCCACTACTTTCTCGCCCTTGTAGTAGACGCAGCAGGCGCCGCCGCGCTCGCCGCGGCGGGCAAAATTTTCGGCGAAGGCGTCGCGTACGGCTTCGAAGCCCGGGCTCACGTGGCCTTCAGTGCGCAGCGCGGCCGGCAGATCATCGGCCTTCATTGCGCGATGTTGGTCCAGTCGCCGCGCCGCGGGTTGATCAGGATCAAGAACCCGCGCGGCGCCCATGGCGTAATGGGTACCCACTCCCGGAGGACCTCGAATAAGACAAT
>DASQKE010000216.1:0-11183 GCA_035630675.1 Allosphingosinicella sp. | reverse complement strand
TTGCCGCGGAACAGCTCGGTCGCGGGCGAATGGCCGATCGCGACGAAACCGCCTTCGACATCGAGCAGGCTGAGCTCGCCGCTCTTCGTGTCCCGAAGCTCGCGCCGCTTGAGCTCGTGGCGCGCCGCGACCGCGGTAGCGTCGTCGCGGCAAAGGATGACTGCGGTGGGCAGTCGCCTCTCCATTAGCGCCGCCGCGGCGTCGAGCGCGAGGCTGGACTGAGAGGTGTCGGCGCCGCGGCGCAGGCCCCCCACCAGCTTGCGCAGGTCGACGGCGCCGGTCAGCAGCTTCTTCCAGCCCGCCACGCTGAGCAGCCGGTCGCGATAATGGCGGCGGACCGCGGCGGGTGCGGGCTGCCCCGATTGCGCCTCCGTCAGCCACGGATTGACTAGGATCAGGCCGTCGAGCCCGGCCGCGGCGCCGTGGAGCGCGATCGCGGTCGCGCCGTCGCACAGCCCGAAGCCGACGACGCGCTCCACCTCGGGCGCTTCGCTGCGGAATGCCGCCGCGGCGGCGGCGATGTCGGGGCCGCTGTCGCGGAAGTCGGGATCCTCGCCTTCGCTGTCGCCGACCCCGCGCCGGTCGAAGCGGAAGCTCGATACGCCCGCTCCGGCGAGGCTGCGCGCGAGCTTCTCGTACATCCGGTGCGAACCGACCCGCACCTGGGTCCCGCCGGTGACCATCAGCAGGCCGGTCTCGCCGAGGCCCTCGTCGAGGCTGGCGGCGAGACATTGGCCCTGGCACTCGAAGCTCAGGAGGCGGCGCATGTCTTCGCCCAGCCGGAAAGGTCCGCCGCCGCGGCTGCGGCAAGCGCGGCCGAAGTCCCCGGTTCGGAGCGCCGCCATAGCGCCGGCCCGGCGATCTTGGCGTCCGCCTCATTGCGGTCGCTCGCCAGCCGCACCGTGCGCAGCCGCGCCTCCTGCTCGGGCACGGCCGCTTCGAGCTCGGCGCGCAGCGAAGGGGAGGGCGCGTAGCCCGCCCAGGCGACGCCCGCCATGCCGGAGCGCTCCATGTCGCGGGCGAGCGAGGCGCCGAGCGCGGGCGCCAGCCGCCAGTGCGCGGCGCCTTCGGCGGCGTCGTCGATCAGGCAGCCGCCGCGGAGCGCCGCCACCACAGGCGAGCGCCCGCTCGCCGCGGCGGCATGGTCCGCCGCTTCGCTGACCGCGGTCCGCCAGTCGTCCCAGCTGACCTCCTCGAGTGCCCGCTCGCTCTCGCCGGTGCCGGGCAGATCGGGGAGCCAGCAGCCGAAACCGTCCGCGGCCAGCGCGCGCATCATCGCAGTGACCAGCGCCCGCGTGCGGTTCATCTCTTCGAACAAGGCCGGCACGATCACGATCGGCGGCGCCTCGGCACGCCCGATCCGCATCATCCATTCGCTGCAGCCGTCCACCGTGTAGCGGTCGAAAGCGAGGCCCCCGGCGCCGCTCACCGCAGCGCCTTGGACCTGAGATAGTTCAGCAAAGATCCGAAGCTTTCGAGCATGTCGGCGTCTACCTCATGATCCTCTATGAGAATGCCGAGCCGCTCCTCGAGCTCGGTCAGCAGCCCCGCCACCGCCATCGAATCGAATTCGGGGAGCGCGCCGAACAAGGGCGTCGATTCGTCGAACGCGGCGACCCGGTCCTCGGCGAGGCCGAGCACGTCGGCGAGCACGGCGCGCAAGGTCGCCGTCACTTCCTCTTCGTCGTTGAAGGCGGCGACCATCCCAATCCTATCCCCCGTCGTCGGGCCGCCGCCTACCGGCTTCGCGCGCGGCGGACAAGGGAGGAGGCGGCGCGCCGCGCGGCGCCGGCGAGCCCGGCCAGCGTGCGCCGGTTATAGGCGCGCAGCCGCCACAAGGTGCGCCGCTCGTCCATCCAGTCGGCCTTGTAGGGCTCGTCGCCGGTCCCATAGTCGATGACCGAGACGCCGTCGCGGTCGAGGACGTGGCGGAACATCGCCATGCTCAGCACCGTCCCCGGCGAGAGCGCCTTCGAATCCTCGCGATAAGCGAGCTTGTGGATCGTCGCCTCTCCGTTCTCGACCAGCCACAGCTGCGCCGCGAGGGGAGTCCCGTCCTTGCGCGCGATGCCCAGCCGCAGCGTCCCCGCCGCGCCCTCCTGCTCGGCCAGCGCCCGCAAAAATGCGGGAGAGCCTTCGTCCGGCTTCCAGCTCGCCGCATAGACGGCCTCGTAATCCGCCCAGCCCGCTTCGTCGAAGCGCTCCAGTATCTCGATCTCGAGCCCCGCCGCCTTGGCCTTGCGCCTGGCCGTGCTTCGAAGCTTGCCCGGACGGGTCGCCCAGTAAGCGTCGAAGTCCATGCCTTGGGTATGCGCGCGCCAGTTCGCCTTGGCCGGCTCGACGAACGGGATCCAGCCGCTCTCCCGGCACGCCGAAGCGAGCGCTTCCGTCTCCTCGAGCGGCGCGAAGTCGAGCGCCGGCACCCGCCCGTCGCGCAGGGCGGCGAGGATGTGACGGTGAAGCTCCGGGGCTCCCACCGGCCGCCAGCGCAGGCTGTACCAGCTTGCCCAGGCATTGGCCTGGCGATCCTCGACGGCGAGGAACATCCAGGCGCTCTGCCGCATGTGCCGCGCGCGTGCCACGATCGGCTTGCCGGGCAGGGCGCAATCGGCGGCGAGGAGCCGGTACCATTCGACCCGATCGTAGAGCGACGCCTGCGCCGCGCGGCCCAGCGCCCCGCCGGAATCGCGCTCCGCCGCATCGAGGTCATCAAACAGTATCACCTCGACGCTCAGGTCGCTATTCCCTCGGCTGCAAGCCCGCCTTATCTGCCGTCAACAGGAGTCCAGGTGCAAGCCCTCGATCCCACGCCTCATCCGCTCGACAATCTGACCCGCCGCGGCGACCCCGTCGCTCCGGCGCTCGTCACCCGGGAAGGCACGCTCGATTTCGCCGGGCTCGAGCAGGCGGTCGCGGCGCTCGCGGCGGCGCTGCGGGCGAAGGGTCTCGAGCCGGGCGCGCGGCTCGCGAGCTGGCTCCCCAAGGGGCGGACCACGGCCTTGCTGCCGCTCGCCTGCGCCCGCGCCGGCCTCGTCCACGTGCCCATCAACCCCTTGCTCAAGCGCGCCCAGGTCGCGCACATCCTCGCCGACAGCGGCGCCGCCTTGTTGATCACCGGCAAGGCCCGGCTGGGCACGCTGGACGAAGGCGATCGCGACTGTCCCGCTTTGCTCGAGGACGAGACCGCCGCGATGTTCGAGTGCACCGACGCGCTGCCGCCTTCGAACGCCGATCCCGACAGCCTCGCCGCCTTGCTCTACACCTCCGGCTCGACCGGTCGGCCCAAGGGCGTGATGCTGACCCACGCCAATCTCTGGCTCGGCGCGATCTCGGTCGCCGCGTACCTCCATCTGGTGCCGGAGGACCGCACGCTCTGCGTCCTCCCTTTCTCGTTCGACTATGGCCAGAACCAGTTGCTCTCGACCTGGGCGGCGGGGGGCTGCGCCGTGCCGCTCGAATATCTCGGCCCGCGCGACGTCATCAAGGCGGTCGAGCGTCACGACATTACCACTTTGGCCGGGGTTCCGCCGCTCTGGGTTCAGCTGATCGAGGCGCCGTGGCCGCCGCGCGCGGCGCTGGCGCTGCGCCGGCTCACCAATAGCGGCGGACGGCTTCCGGCCTCGGTCGTGCGGCGGATGCGCGAGCTGTTTCCGGCCGCCGAGCTTCATCTGATGTACGGTCTCACCGAAGCGTTCCGCTCGACCTCGCTCGATCCCGCCTTCACCGATATCCACCCGGATTCGATCGGTACCGCCATCCCGTTCGCCGAGATATTGTGCGTGCGCGCGGACGGAACCCTCACGGGGCCGGACGAGGAAGGCGAGCTCGTCCATTGCGGCCCGCTCGTCGCCAAGGGCTATTGGCAGGACGAGGAGCGGACGCGGCTGCGCTTTAAGCCCGCGCCGCCTGCCTCTCGCTACGGCGGCAGCGCGGTCTGGTCGGGCGACAAGGTGCGGCAGGACGCCGAGGGCCTGCTCTATTTCGTCGGCCGCGACGACGCGATGATCAAGACCAGCGGCAATCGGGTGAGCCCGACCGAGGTCGAGGAAGCGGCGGTCGCGAGCGGCATCGTCGCCGAGGCCGTGGCCCTGGGCTATCCCGACGAGCGGCTCGGCGAGGCGATCGCGCTGATCGCCCGCCCCGCGGCGACGGAGCGGGAGGAGGAGCTGCGCTTTTTTCTCAAGCGCGAGTTACCCAATTTTATGCAGCCCTCGACTATCGTCTGGCGCGACGAGCTGCCGCGCAGTCCAAACGGCAAGCTCGATCGCGAAAGGCTGAAGAGCGAGCTGATGGGATGAGCAAGCCGATGGGGGCGATTCCGCCGGACTTCCGCGCGGACGGTGATGGCATGCTGCTGATCGGCGGCCGCCGCGCCGACGCGCTCGTCGCCGAGGCCGGCGACACGCCCTTGTTCGTCTACGATCTCGACATGATTGACCGCCGGATCGCGCGCTTCCGCGCGGCTTTCGACGGGATCGACCTTCATTATGCAATGAAAGCAAACCCTTATCCGCCTGTCCTGAAACATGTTTTGAGCCAGGTCGACGGCGTCGACCTGGCCTCGGGCGGGGAGCTCGCGATCGCGCTCGAGGCCGGCGTCGCGGGCGCGGCGACGAGCTTCGCCGGGCCCGGCAAGCGCGACGCGGACCTCGAAGCAGCGATCGGCGCGGGCGTCACCCTGAACTGCGAATCCGAGGGCGAGGCCGAGCGCTCGCTCGCCATCGGGGCGCGGCTGGGGATCGCCCCGCGCATCGCGGTGCGGGTCAATCCCGATTTCGAGATCAAGGGCTCTGGCATGCGGATGGGCGGCGGCGCCAAGCCGTTCGGGGTCGACGCCGAGCGCGTTCCCGCCCTGGTGAAGCGGCTCGTCGCCGCAGGCGCGGTCTTTCGCGGCTATCATATCTTCGCCGGCTCGCAGGCGCTTTCGGTCGATGCGCTGATCGAGGCGCAGCGGGAAAGCGTCCTGCTCTCCCGGCAACTGACTGACGGATGCGGAACGCTTCCGCCTTTGGTCAATCTCGGCGGCGGCTTCGGCATACCCTATTTTCACGGCGAGCAGCCGGTCGACGTCGAACGGATCGCGACCGAGCTCGACCAGAATCTGAGGATTCACAGCAAAGTCTTTGACGAGACGCGTTTTGCGATCGAGCTCGGCCGCTGGCTGGTCGGCGAGGCGGGGGTCTATCTGACCCGGATCGTCGATCGCAAGCAGAGCCACGGCAAGACCTTCCTGGTCACCGACGGCGGCATGCACCACCAGCTCGCCGCCTCCGGCAATTTCGGCCAGCTCGTCCGCCGCAACTATCCGGTCGCGATCGCCAATCGCTTCGGCGGAGCTGAGGAGGAAGAGGTGTCGATCGTCGGCTGCCTCTGCACCCCGCTCGACCGTCTCGCCGATGACGTCATGACGCCGAAAGCGGAGGTCGGCGACCTCGTCGCGATCTTCCTCGCCGGCGCCTACGGCCTCTCGGCGAGCCCCCAGGCCTTCCTCGCCCAGCAGCCGGCGCGCGAGATGGTGGTGGGGGGTGAGGTGGGCGAGACACGTCATCCCGGCGAAGGCCTGGATCTCAGGGGGTGAAGGGCGCTATCGGCATTGCAGGGCGCCCTCCTTTGACGCCGGTGTCCTCTGGTCCTGAGATCCCGGCCGTCGCCGGGATGACGGTTTCGGACAGGGCGTTAACCCCCGCATTTGCCCCAGTCCCGAAGCGGGACGCGCGCGACAAGGGCCTTCGTTCCTAACGGTAATTTTACCTCTTCGTCCCCATAGCAGCCCCAAACCGCTGCGCCTCCCCGCGTGCCCCGGCACGAGGAGGAGCGGCGGCAGGGCTGCACAAGAGGGACGTCGCCATGTTCGTATCCGCCAAATCGAGGCTCGCACTCGCGGTCAGCACTTCCGCGCTCGCGCTCGCCGGCTGCGCCGGAACGCCGCGCACCGGCAATACGCTGCCGGTCGCCTCGTTCGTGTCCCCCGGCGGCGAGGATGACGTCACCGAAAGCTATGTGATCGGAGCGCTCGACGAGCTCCGCATCTTCGTCTGGCGCAACGAGGAGTTGGGCGCGACCGTCCAGGTCCGTCCCGACGGCCGCATCACCACGCCCTTGATCAGCGACATGGTCGCCGCCGGCAAGACCCCGGCCCAGCTCGCCGAGGATGTCCGCGTCGCGCTCAGCCAATATATCCAGGACCCCCTGGTCTCGGTGATGATCAACCGCTTCCAGGGCGCCTTCTCGCAGCAGGTGCGGATCGTCGGGGCGACCGAGCGCCCGGCCTCGATCCCCTATCGCGCCAACATGACCCTGCTCGACGCGATGATCGCGGTCGGCGGCCTCTCCGAGTTCGCCGCCGGCGACCGCGCCCGCCTGATCCGCCACGATCGCACCAGCGGCCAGCAGCGCGAATACGACCTCAGGATCGCCCGCCTGCTGCGCCGCGGCGACACCAGCGCCAACGTCGCGCTCCAGCCCGGCGACGTCATCATCATCCCCGAGAGCATGTTCTGAGCCACTGAAGCGAGCGACGAAGGATATCCTGCCGGATGGACGGACTTTACGAACAGCTGCGCATCGCATTGCACCAGGTCTGGCGCCGCCGCTGGCTGGCGCTCGCCGTCGCCTGGGGGCTGTGCGTCGCCGGCTGGCTGGTGATCGCGCTCATCCCCAACAATTACGAATCGCGCGCCCGCGTCTTCGTCCAGCAGCAGACCATCCTTCCCAACCAGCTCGGAATCACGCCGGGCGAGCGCCAGAACGACCTTGTCCGCGTCCGCCAGACCCTGACCTCGACCGCGAACCTGGTGCGCGTGGTTCGCCGCACCGATCTCAATTCGCAGGTCGCGAGCGACCGCGACCTCGCCCGCGAGGTCGAGGCTCTGCGCCAGCGCATTCAGATCGTCGCGACCCAGGACAATATCTTCGAGATCAAGGCGACCTCGAACCTGTCGGGCTTCTCCAACGTCCAGAATGCGCGCACGTCCGCAGCGATCGTCCAGGCTCTGCTCGATCTGTTCGTCGAGGAGAATCTCGCGGGCGATCGCGGCGAGACCGGCCAGTCGCTGACCTTCCTCGACGAGGAGCTGCGCCGCCGCGAGGGGCAGCTGCGCGAGGCCGAGCAGCGCCGGGTCGAGTTCGACCAGCGCTACATGGGCATGCTGCCCGGCGAAGGCTCGATCTCGCAGCGCATGGCGGCGGCGCGGATGGAGCTCGCCAATCTCGACCAGCAGCTCTCCGCCTCGCGCGGGGCGGTGAACGGGCTTCGCGCCCAGCTCAATGCCACGCCGGCGACCCTTCCGGGTGTTTCCGGCGGGGGCGGCGGCGGCATCGGCGGCCAGCTCGCCCAGCTCGAGGGACAGCTCGCCGCCCAGCTCGGCGGCGGCCGCACCGACCAGCACCCCGACGTGGTCTCGACCCGCAGCCAGATCGCCCGCCTGCGCCCGCTCGCCGAGCAGGAAAGGCGCGCGTCCGGCGGCGGCTCGTCCGGCATGGCCAATCCGAGCTATGTGTCGCTGCGCGCGATGCTCGCCGAGCGCGAGGCGCAGGTCAGCGCCGCCAGCGTCCGGCGCGCCCAGATCGAGGCCGATCTCCAGCAGCTCCAGTCGCGCCAGTCGTCCGAGCCCGGCGTCGCCGCCGAGCAGGCGCGGCTCAACCGCGACTATGAGGTGCTCAAGACCCAATATGACCGCCTGCTCGAAAATCGCGAGCAGGTGCGCCTCCGGAGCGACGTCCAGAGCCGGACCAACCCGATGAGCTTCAGGGTCATCGATCCGCCGAGCCGGCCGAGCGTGCCGGTGGCGCCGAACCGGCCGCTCTTGCTGACCATGGTCCTGATCGCGGCGTTCGGCGCCGGCATCGGCATCGCCTTCGTTCGCGGCCAGCTCCAGACCACCTTCCCGACCGAAGGCCGCCTCGCCGCGGCGACCGGCCTGCCGGTCTTCGGCACTCTCAGCGAGGTCGTCACCGCCGCCCAGCGCGCGGTGCGCCGCCAGCGGCTGCGCCTGCTCGGCGGCAGCGTCGCGGCCTTGGGCGCGGCCTATGCCATCCTGATGGTGGTCGAATTCTGGCAGCGAAGCACGGTCGCATGAGGGGATCGGAAGACATGAAGCACGAGCCGATCGTCCGCGCGCCCTCCCTGCTCGAGCGCGCAGCCGAAATTTACGATTTCAGCTCCGGCGCCATGATCGCGCCGGCGCCGCCGATCGAGGCACGTCCGGAGCCCGTCTTCGCACCCGCGCCTGAGCCCGTCCCGGCTCCCGACCCCGAGCCTGCGCCAGCCGCCGCACCGTCAGCGCCCGCGCCGGCCGCCAGGGTCCCCGCGCTCCGCACGTCGGTGCCGGGCCGCACCGCCGAGGTCGACCGCGCGCGCCTTCGCGCGGCGGGTTTCCTATTGCCCGAGGCCGGCGCCGGAATGCTGGCCGAGGAGCTGCGCCTGGTGAAGCGCCAGCTGCTGCTCTCGTCGAAGGGCCGCACCGGCATCGCCGCCGACAGGAGCCGCACGATCCTCATCACCTCCGCCCAGCCGGGCGAGGGCAAGACCTTCTGCGCGCTGAACCTCGCTTTGTCGCTCGCCGGCCAGCAGGACACCGACGTCCTGCTCGTCGATTGCGACGTCAACAAGCCCGAGATTCTGTCCCTGCTCGGCATCGAGGCCGGGCCCGGCTTCGTCGACGCGCTCGCCGATCCGCACGCCGACGTCGAGCGTTTCGTCGTCCGCACCGATCTCGACGGCCTGTCGGTCCTTCCCGCGGGCCGCCAGGAGAACAATGTCCCCGA
The DNA here is from genome assembly GCA_035630675.1 of Allosphingosinicella sp. GTDB lineage: Bacteria > Pseudomonadota > Alphaproteobacteria > Sphingomonadales > Sphingomonadaceae > Allosphingosinicella. The sequence goes on along the minus strand of DASQKE010000216.1, from coordinate 2,417 downwards.
GCTGCTCGCCTCGGCGCGCACGGCCGAGATCATCGCCGGCCTCGCCGCCGCCGATCCGCGCCGGATCGTGCTGATCGATTCGCCGCCGGCTTTGATGGCCTCGCCCGCCGGCATCCTCGCCGGCCAGGTCGGCCAGGTCCTGGTCGTCGTGCGCGCCGATACCACCACCGAAAACGACCTCAAGGAGACGGTCGGTCTCCTCTCCGCCTGCGACCGGATCGGCCTCGTGCTGAACGGCGCCGGCTTCGCCGCGAGCGGCCGCCGCTTCGGCCAATATGACGGGAACGAGCCATGAGCATGCGCACGATCCTCCGGGCGGGCGTCTTCGCCGCCGCCTTGGTCGCCGCCTTGCCGGCCGCAGCCGAGCCCGGCTCCGCCGCGCCCGACGGGGCGGGAGACGAGCTCGCCGGCGGCTATTCCGACGGCGGCGCCCCTGAGACCAGCCAGGAGACGGACGAGGCCGCGCCGCCCCGCCGCGCCCGCCGCGGCCGCGAGCGCGGTCCGGCGCATCCGCGCATCGAGGTCGCCCCCTATGTCGAGGTCAATGCCGGCATCAGCGCCGAGCTTTCCGGCGACGAGGACGAGGTTCTCACCTACACCTCGGTCGCCGCCGGGGTCGACGCCCGCGTCCAGACCCGCCGCGTCACCGCCCAGGCGAGCTATCGCTATGAGCGCAGGATCGCGCTCGACGGCGATGTCGCCGAGGACGACGTCCATAGCGGCGTCGCAATGGTCCACGCCGAGGTCGCTCCGGGGGTCAGCCTCGACGCCGGCGCGCTCGCCGCGCAGGCGGGCGGGGCAGGGCGGGGGCTCACCCTCTCCGACCGCGATTCGTCGGCGCAGGTGTTCAGCGCCTACGCCGGCCCGACCTTCAACGGGCAAATCGGCGGCCTGACCGTCGGCGCCGCCTATCGCCTGGGCTACGTCCGCGTCGACGACGACGACATCTCCGGCGATTTCGGCGAGGATTTCGGCGAATCGATCGTCCACAATGCCAGCGCCAGCGTCGGTATGGGGCCCGGCCGGCTGCCGTTCGGATGGACCGTCGGCGGCGGCTATGTCCGCGAGGAATCGGGCGAGTTCGACAATCGTTTCCAGGCCGCCTACGTCCGCGGCGACCTCGTTTTTCCGGTCGGCCCGACGCTCGCTTTGACCGCGGGCGTCGGCTACGAGCATATCACCTCCAGCCAGCAGGACGTGCTGCGCGACGCCGGCGGCGCCCCGATCATGGTCGGCGGCCGCTTCGTGCCCGATCCGACCCGGCCGCGGCTGCGCGGCTTCGACACGGACGGCCTGATCTACGATGGCGGCATCATCTGGCGTCCGAACCCGCGCACCGAGCTTCAGGCCCGCGCCGGCCGCCGCTACGGCGGCACGACGGTCACCGGCTCGCTTCGCCACCAATTGCCGCGCGGCCTCGCCCTCAACGCCGCCGTCTACGACACAGTGGGCAATGCCGCTACGGCGATCGTCAGCAATCTCAATGCTTTGCCGACCGACTTTCAAGTCAATCGCAACCCGCTGACCGGGGCGTTCGACGGCTGCGTGTTCGGCAACGACCCCGGCACTGGCATCTGCTTCGACCAGGCCTTCCAGACCCTGTCGAGCGCGAGCTTCCGCGCCCGCGGCGCCAATCTGATGCTGTCGGGAAGCCGCGGGCCGTGGGGCTTCGGCCTCGGCGCCGGCTACGCCCACCGCCGCTACACCGCCCTGATCAGCGGCGACATCGGCTCGATCGATCCGGTGACCGACGACAGCTTCGTCGTCAATGCCGGCGTCAGCCGCCGCCTCGGCCGCTTCTCGTCCATGTCGATCGACGCGGTGGCGGCCTGGTATCAGAATGACCGGCCCTTCTCGGACACGGTGTTCAGCACCAGCCTGACGGGCGGCTATTATCGCTCCTTCCTCATCCCCGGCCTGCAGTTCCACGCCGGCCTCGGCATCTACCACACCAATGCGGGGCTGATCGACAGCACCGTCCTCCAGGGCCTCGTCGGCCTGCGCTACACCTTCTGAGGGCAAGAGCCATGTACAGCGACCATTTCGGCCTGACCGGAGCCCCCTTCCAGCTGACGCCCGACGCGCGCTTCTGGTTTGGCAGCCGCACCCACAAGAAGGCGATGGCCTATCTCGGCTACGGCCTCGCCCAGGGCGAAGGATTCATCGTCGTCACCGGCGAGGTCGGCGCGGGCAAGTCGACATTGGTCGGCCATCTGCTCGCGACCATCGACCGCGCGCGACTCAACGCTCTGTCGATCGTCTCGACCCAGGTCGAGGGCGACGACATGCTCCGCCTGGTCGCCCAGGGTCTCGGCCTCGGCACCGCCGCCGTCGAGAAGGCGCGGCTGCTCGACCTCGTCGAGCGGCGGCTCGAGGACGAGGCCCGCGCCGGCAAGCGCACCCTGCTCATCGTCGAC
>DASQKE010000215.1:0-2990 GCA_035630675.1 Allosphingosinicella sp. | reverse complement strand
TTGGGACCATCTCGGCGTCTGTGCGGAGACCGGCGCCGACCGCATCTGCAACGGCGCCACCGACAATGCCACCGGCACCGCGGCCTTGGTCGCGCTCGCCCAGGCGCATGCGCGAGCGCGGCCGGAGCGCTCGATCGTGTTCCTCGCCGTCACCGCCGAGGAATCCGGCCTGCTCGGATCGCGTTACTATGCGGAGAACCCGATCTTCCCGCTCGCGAGGACGGTGGCCGGGATCAACATGGACAGCCTCAACATGGCCGGAGCCACGCGCGATTTCGTCGCCAGCGGCGCCGGCAAGTCGGAGCTCGACCGCACTTTGCTGCAAGTGCTCCAGCAGCGCGGCGTCCGCCTCTCGCCCGATCCGAGCCCGGAGGCCGGCTATTATTTCCGTTCCGACCAGTTCAGCTTCGCCCGGCAGGGCGTGCCCTTCATCTACGGGCGCGGCGGCGAGGATCTGGTCAATGGCGGGACGGCGGCGGGCCGCGCCTGGTCGCAGGAATATCGCGCCAGCCGCTACCACCAGCCGGGCGACGAGTTCCTCACCACCTGGGACTGGCAGGGTGCGATGAACGACCTCGAAATCTATTATGAGGTGATGAACCGCCTCGCCAACGGCCGCGACTGGCCGAACTGGATCGAAGGCGACGAATTCAGGGCGATCCGGGACCGCAGCCGAGCGGATCAGTAGCAGATTAGCGGCTCGACCAGCCGACGCCCGCATCCTCCGCCCACCGCTCGAGCCTCTTGTCGCGCGACCAAAGGAGCGTCCCCGGCATCAAGCGACATGACGCCAGCAGATGCGCGTCGACAAACCCGATACCGATCCCCGAAATCCGCTCATTGGCCACAAAAGCCAGGAACTCGGTTTCGCTGGCCATCCGCGCCTTTGGGAGATCCTCGGAAAGGTAAGTGAGGGTAGCTGCAGAGTTCTTCAGAGTGCCCACAGCCAACTCGCCGGTGACGAAAGGGTGCTGGACCAACAGCACTGCGGCGGCCAAGCGCTCGACTTCCTCGATCGGCTCCCGAAAATGATCGACCCAGACAGATGTGTCGATGAGGATCAAATGACCGGCCTTGGTCTCGGCGGCGCCTCAAAATCGGGCATCGTCCCGCCAAGACGAGCGAGTCGCAGTCCAGCCTCGCGGGCTACAAGAAGTTGCAGAGCTTCACGGATCAACATGTCGCGGTCCGTGATACCGGTCAGCTCCGATGCGCGCTTGAACAACTCGTCGCTCGACCGGCGATTCAGAAGCGCGGACGAGGGTGGCGAAGAAGGCTGGCCTTCGCGCTCAAACCGAATGCGCCTCCGTTCCAAATCCAGGTCGCACGTGCGCCAGCCGGCGCTTCTCCAACCGCGAGTCTGGCTATGACCGGCTCCGGACTGGTTCGCCCACCAGGCAGGATATTTGTATGCGCTTTTCGGCAATGGCGCGCCGAGTCGTTCCTCGATCTCCTCGAAGCTGGCGTCCCAGCTATCCGCCTTCTTCGCCGCCAGAAACTGCGCTAAGGGCTCATAACGTGACATATAGTACTCCCTTTGAGAGTTTAGTGATAATATAGTGAATTACTAATGTCAAGCGAAGGTCGCCAACCCCCGGAATGGGCTGCTCATGAGTGGGTGTGGATCGGGTTTCCGAGCCATGCCGACCTGTGGGAGGACGATCTCGCGCCGGCGCGCGAGGAGGTGGCGGCGTTCGCGGCGGCGGTGGATGCGGAGGGGGCCGGAGAAGAGGTGCGGCTGGTGGTCGCCGATCCGGCTTCGGCGCGCGCGGCGGCCGAGTTGGCGCCCTTCGCGACGATTGTCGAGGAGGCGTTCGGCGATATCTGGCTGCGCGATACGGGTCCGATCGTGCTGAGGCGCGGAGGCGAGCGGACGGCGCGCAGCTTTCGCTTCAACGGCTGGGGCGGTAAATATGAGCTGGAGGGCGACGACAGCGTCGGCCTGCGGCTGGCCGGAAGAGCCGGCCTCGACTCGTCCCGGTTCGACTGGATCCTCGAAGGCGGGGCGATCGACGCGGACGGGACCGGCCTCGCGGTCACCACCGAGCAGTGCCTGCTCAACCCGAATCGCAATCCCGGCGTGACTCGCGAAGAGATCGAGGCGCGCCTGCGCTCCGACCTCGGGATCGAGCGACTGCTCTGGCTCGGCGACGGCCTTCTCAATGATCATACCGACGGCCATGTCGACAATCTCGCACGGTTCGTCGCCGAGGGCGTGCTGGCCCTTCCGGAGGCTGCGGGCGAGGACGATCCCAACGCCGCCGTCTACGCAGGCGCGCGGCGGCGGGCGGAAGCGTTCGGGCTCGAAATCGTGCCGGTGCCCTCCCCCGGCCGCGTGATTCGCGACGGCGAGATCGTCCCCGCCTCCTACATGAACTTCTACATCGGAAACGCAGCGGTGGCCGTCCCGCTCTACGGGGCCTCGAACGACGAGGCCGCGGTGGAAGCGATCGGGGCACTCTTCCCCGGCCGCCAGGCCGTGGGCCTGCGCGCCGATCATCTACTCACCGGAGGCGGCAGCTTCCACTGCATCAGCCAGCAGGTGCCGCGGTGATCCTCGGCATTGCGAGCGGAGCGAAGCAATCCATATTGAGCCAGAGAAGCTGGATTGCTTCGTCGCTTCGCTCCTCGCAATGACGGCCCAGGAGAATGCCCTTGACCGAGCTTACCGTCGCCGCGCTGCAGCTCGCATTCGGCGAGGACTTGGACGAGAACATAAGCAACGTCTCCGAGCTGGTGCGCGAGGCGGCCGGCAAGGGCGCGAAAGTGGTGCTTCCGCCGGAGCTGTTCGAAGGCCCCTATTTCTGCCGAACCGAGGACGAGACCCTGTTCGCCAATGCGCGCCCCGTCGGCGAGCATCCGGCGGTGCTGGCGATGCGGGCGCTGGCGCGGGAGCTCGGCATCTTCATCCCGACCAGCTTCTTCGAAGCCGACGGGCCGCACCATTACAACAGCCTGGCGATGATCGACGATCATGGCGCGGTGATGGG
>DASQKE010000214.1:0-3916 GCA_035630675.1 Allosphingosinicella sp. | reverse complement strand
GCCCGGAATAACGTTCGCCGGCCCATTCGATCGTCGTTTGGTGATTGAATAGGTGGGCGATCCGGCCGGCGTCCTCGACCCGGCCGAGACGCTGAAATGAACGGGAGAGATTGAGCACCTCGGCCGCCGCGAGGCGGTCGCCGCTCAGCACGCGGCATGCGTCGAGCATGGCTGCTTCGTTGCGGTGGTGCTCCGGGTCGAGCGCGGCGCAATGGGGAAAGAGGGGCAGCGCGATATGCTGGAGGTCGCGCGCGAAAACCTGCCCCGGGCCGTCCCCGCACGCATCCTCCACCTTGCGCCGGACGAGCACCGGCTGGCGCGGATTGCGCGTTCGCTCCGCCGCCTCGATCGTATAGACCCAGCTGTGCAGGCAGATCGACGGCTCCGCCCCCGGACGCGGTGTGAAGCTCCGATCGAAATGAGCGGCGCGTAGGGCGACTTCGGCCCAGATTGGCTGCGACACCGCGGCCCGCTGCGGCTCCGCCCGCGCCCGGCCATCGCGCTGCGGGTAGTGGACCTGGACCTCGGGATCTCGCCCCGGCGCGCGGACGAACGCAATCAGGATCAGGTCGCCGCCATAGCCGTCGACATAGAAGACCCGACGGACTTCCTCGCCGGCCGCCGCATGCTCCTCGATCGAAGGCACCCCGTAGAGGGCGCGCATGCGACGCTGCTGATCGTCGGCACAGCGGTCCACGCCGCGGTCGTCGCTGCAGTTCGGGTTTATCGGCTGCTGCGCCGACCCCGCCGACGCCACCAAGGCCCAGGCGCTGAACAGAAGCGCGGCCGATGTCTTGCGGAACATGATGCATCCCCCTCGAATCAACAGGATAGCGCCCCGTCGTGCTGCGGCACAAGCGCAGCCTCCTTGCCAGCGCGGCGAGTGCGTCAATAAATAGCGCCGATGACCCGATTCCTTCTCCTGCTGTTGAGTCTTCTGGCGGTCACGGGGTCGGCGCGAGCGCAGGGCGACGACATTTCGGCGGCGAGCCGGAGCGTCGTGCGCGTCGTCGTGGTCGCGGTCGAGGACGGGCAGGTGGTCGGCTTCGGCCACGGCAGCGGCTTCGCGGTCGGGCCGAACCGGATCGTCACCAACGCCCACGTCGTCCGGCTCGCGATCGAATATCCCAAGGATGTGGTCATCGGCGTCGTGCCCTCGGAGGGCAGCCGCTCGTACGGCGCGCGCGTGATCCGAGCCGATCCGTCGCGCGACCTCGCTCTGCTCGAGATCGAGCAGGGCCGGCTGCCGCCGATCCCCTTGTTCGTCGGCGCCGTGCCGGACGGGAGCACGGTCGCCGCTTTGGGCTATCCGGGCAATGTCGACCTCGCGACGGCCCAGTCGGCCGACGATTATATCAGGCCGCTGCCGCCGACCCGCTCGATGGGCAATTATTCGAACGAGCGCCGGATCAACGACATTACGGCCCTGCTTCACACCGCCAACATCGCCCGCGGCAATTCGGGCGGTCCTTTGCTCGACCCGTGCGGGCGGGTGATCGGCGTCAACACCTTCATCACCCGCGGCGACGACGGCGATTCGCCCTTCGCCTTCGCCATCGCAAACCGCGAGGTCGCCGCCTTCCTGCGCGCGTCCGGCCAGCCTTTCAACGCCGTCAGCGGCGAGTGCGTCAGCATGGCCGAGCGGCTCGCTCAGGACCGCGACCGGACCCAGGCCGAGGAGCGCGAGCGCCTCGTGGCCGAGCAGGCGCGCGAGCGCGAGCGCCGGCAGCGGATCGAGCTCGCCCGCGTCGAAATCCAGGACATTCGGGAGAATAGGGTCGCCTTGTCCCTGCTCCTGCTGGTGCTGGCGTCGGTCGTGCTCGGCGGCGCCTTGGTCATGCTGCTGAAGGACAAGAACCGCCTGGCCATGATCCTCGCCGGCATCGGACTGCTGTTCCTGATCGTGGCCGCGGCCCTGTTCGTGACCCGTCCTGGCTTCCGGGAAATCGAAGCGCTGGAGCGCGCGCAGAGCGGCACCGCGCCCGCGCCCGCCGCTTCCTTCGCCGGCCGCCACTCGTGCCGCCTGGTGCCCGAGCGCAGCCGCATCACCGTCTCCTCGGCCGACTCCGTCGAGCTCGACTGGACCGACAGCGGCTGCGTCAACGGCCGCACCCAATATGCGCAGGAAGGTGAGGTCTGGCGGCGCATCCTCGTCCCCAACGGCGAGCAATCCGTCGCCTTGCTCGAGGTCAGGCCGGCAGCGCGCCAATATGTCGTGACCCGCTATCTCCTCGCCGCCGACGCGATGGCCCGCGCCCGGGCGCTGCGCCAGCGGATCGAGCTCGCCGCCTGCACTGCGGACCAGCCGCGCCTCGCCGCCTTGACCCAAGGCCAGGAGCAGATCCGCCAGATCCTCCCCGAGCTCCCAAACGAACGCCTCGTCTACGATTGCTCCGCGGGCGGCTAGTCGCTGGGAATCCGCCAGACCACGCCGGCATTCACCATGTCCCCCACGGTGCGGCCGCGGTCGTTGCGGGCCGGCACGAACCGCGCCCGCTCGGTGAAGATGCGGCAGGTCCTCGCGTCGAGCAGTGGATGGCCGCTCGATGCGGTCACGGTGCAGGCGGAGACGCGACCCCGGCGCGAGATCCGGAGCCGCACCCCGACCCGGCCCTGCGCCTCTGCCCGCAGGGCCGCGCGCGGATAGTCGTTCGTGGAGACGATCGAGGCGAGCGGGACCAGCGGCCGCGCCGGGACGATCCGCGATCGAGGAGGCGGAGGCGGAGGAGGCGGAGGCGGGGCGAGCGGCGCCGGATGGCGCATCGGCGGCGGGACCCTCATCATCGGGGGCCCCGGCGGCGGTGCGACGGTCATCGGCGGCGGCAGCGGCGGCATGATCCGGCGGACCAGCGCGGGCGGACACAGCCGCCGGTACAAGACTTCTTCCGGCGACCCCGATCGAATCCCCTCGACCTGGTGCCGGTCGTTCGGGCCCGAGACCAGCAATCGGTCCCCTTCGCCATAAGCGTCGAAGGCGAGATAGGCCATCGTCTGCTGGACGCAGTTGATCTCCACGCGGACGATCATGGAACGCATCGAACCCGGCTGGCCGGCACGGACGACGGCGCGCAGCCGCGATCGCACCATCCCGCCGGCCCGCTCGACGCTTGCCGGATCGTAATAATATTCGCCCTCGTCGTCGGCGGCGACCCTCGTCCAGGTCTCGCCGCGCACCGCCGGCTGAGCCGCCCCTGCGCAGGCCCAGGCCAGGGCCGCCACCGCCACGCCGCACAATATCCCGTATCTCATGGAGCCTCCCCGCCTTCCCGGCGCAGGGGAGCACGGGACGCGCCGGCTTGCAACCGGCCGGTCCGCCTACCGCTCGGTTTGGCTGTGCCCCCGCTCGCGCTCGAGCAGCCTCGCCTTGCGATCGAGTCCATAAGCGTAGCCGCCGAGCGCGCCGCCGGTGCGGACGACGCGGTGGCAGGGGATCAGGATGGCGACGTTGTTGGCCCCGTTGGCCGAGCCGGCGGCGCGGACCGCGCCCGGGCGGCCGACCGCCGCCGCGATCTGGGCATAAGTGCGGGTCTCGCCGGCCGGGATCCGCATCAGCTCGCGCCACACCGCTTCCTGGAAGGCCGTGCCGCGCACGTCGAGCGGCAGATCGTGCGGCTTTTCGGGCGCGTTCACCGCCGCCGCCGCGCGCCGGATGAGGTCCGCCATCTTCGCGCCGCCATGCGCGATCGCCGCGTTCGGGAAGCGCCGGCGCAGCGCTTCCTCGCCCTCGTCGAACGAGAGCCGGCAAATGCCCTTGTCCGTGGCGGCGACCAGCATCGTGCCGAGATCGGTCTCCGCGCTCGCCCAGCGGATCGTCTCGCCGCGCCCGCCGTCTCGCCAGGCCGACGGGGTCATGCCGAGCCGCCTCTTGGCCTCGGCGTAGAAGCGCGCCGGGCCGGAGAAGCCGGCATCGTAGATC
>DASQKE010000213.1:0-3239 GCA_035630675.1 Allosphingosinicella sp. | reverse complement strand
GACCTGTGGGTGACTCTGGAGCCCTGCGCGATGTGCGCCGGGGCGGTCGCGCTGGCGCGGCTGTCGCGCCTCTATTTCGCGGCGGCCGACCCGAAAGGCGGCGCCGTGCTGCACGGGCCGCGCCTGTTCGCCCAGCCGACCTGCCATCACGCGCCCGAAATCTATTCGGGGATGGGCGAAGCGGAGGCCGGCGAGATGCTCCGGGCCTTTTTCCACCAACGTCGCTAGCGCCGCTGCCGGCGCTCGTCGGGAACCCAGGAAAACACCGTGGAGACGATCGACGCTACCGCGTTGCCGCCCGAATCCATCGCGGGCCGATAGCGGAAACGCTGCTCGATCAGCCGGCAGGTCGTCGCATCGACCCGGGGATTGCCGCTCGAGCGGGTCACGGCGCAATCCCGGACGCGGCCGTCGACGCCGACCAGGAAGCGCACGCCGACCGTCTCGACGCTGCCCGAGCGGCCGCGGTCGGGATGATCGGAATAATCGAACGCGCCGCTGATCCGCGCCGCCCGGCGGGCGAGGGGCGCGCCGCCGGTCCCGCCGCCGCCGCGGCCCGAGCCGGCGCCGGTCCCCTGTCCGCCGGCACCGGTGCCGGGCCCGGGCACCGAGGACGCACCGGCTTTGGCGGCGCTGCCGGTCGGCGCCGGTTGCGGCTCGGGAGCGGCGCGGACGGGCGAGGGGCGCTCCCGCCGCGGCGCAACCATCGGCGTCGGACGCGCCTTCAGGCTTGGCGGCGCTGCGGCCCCTTCGGGATCGGGGCGGCGGATCGGGGCGGGAATCGTCGTTTGGAGTGGCGGGGGCGGCGGCACATCGATGGAGAAGATGCGGAGCGGCTCCCCGACCGTGCGGCGAAAGTCCACGCCCAGGCCGCTCACGATCGCCCAGCCGAGCGCGACATGGAGCAAGGCGACGGCCGCCGCCGCTTTGCCGCGATCGCTGCTCATGGGTCCGCCGAGTGTCGTCATGAATCCCGCGCAAGGAAAAGGGCGCCGAGGCGATGCCCCGACGCCCTCTCTTCTGCTTCGACGGGGCTTAACCCTGGGTGGCCGGGGCGATTCGGATCTCGACGCGGCGGTTGGCCTGGCGGTCGGCCTCGCTCCGCTCCGGGTTCACCAGCAGCTGGCTCTCGCCATAGCCGCGGGTGGCGATGCGGACCGGCTGAACGCCCCGGCTGGTGAGATAGGACGCGACCGACTGCGAGCGCCGCTCCGACAGGCTCTGATTATATTCGTTGGTGCCGGTGCTGTCGGTGTGGCCGAGCACGTCGATCAGGGTCGACGGATAGGAGGTCAGGGTCTGCGCGACCTCGTTCAGGACCGGCTGGAACTGGGCCTGCACGTCCGACTGGTTGTGGGCGAAGGTGATGCCCGAGGGCATGGTCAGGACGAGCTCGTCGCCCTGGCGCTCGACGACGACGCCGGTGCCGGCGGTGCGGCGACGAAGCTCCTGCTCCTGCCGGTCCATATACTGGCCGACGGCGCCGCCGGCGATCGCGCCGATGCCGGCGCCGAGGATGCGTTCGGTGCGGTCGCCGCGCCCGCCGATCAGGTCGCCGAGCAGATAGCCGCCGACGGCGCCGATGCCGGCGCCGATCGCGGTGCGGACGGGGAATTCGCGCTCGCCGGTCTCCGGATTGGTGACGCAGGCCGCGGTGGTGGCAAGGAGGGTCGCGGCGATGGCCGCGGTAATACGCTTGGACATACTCATACCTTTCCCAATGAAGGGGTGGACGGCCATCAAACAGCCGCGATCATCGCTATGTTCCACGTCCGTCTTGAACCGGGCCTGAGGAACAGGTTGTGGGCGCGAAAGGTAAGAGGCTAAACGGGCGCACCCCCTTATGGCTCCCATTCCTCCACATCTAGCGCCTTTTCCCTGGCTCGACGTCGTCGTCATCGTCCTGCTCGTCGGGCTCAACGGCCTGCTTGCCATGTCCGAGCTGGCGATCGTCTCGTCGCGTCGGCCGCGGCTCAAGGCGATGGCCAAGCGCGGCCGCCGCGGCGCGCAGACCGCGCTCGATCTCGGCGGCGATCCGGGCCGCTTCCTCTCGACCGTCCAGATCGGGATCACTTTGGTGGGCATCCTCGCCGGCGCCTATTCGGGCTCGCGCCTCGGCCAGCCGGTCGGCGCCCGGCTCGAGCTCCTCGGGCTCGAGGCCTCGACCGCGCAAACCGCCGGTTTCGCGCTGGTGATCGTGCTCACCACCTACGCCTCGCTGGTGATCGGCGAGCTGGTGCCCAAGCAGTTCGCGCTGCGGGCGCCCGAAGGGATCGCGGCGGTGATGGCGCCGCCGATGCTGTGGCTGGCGCGGGCGACGGCGCCGTTCGTCTGGCTGCTCGACAAGACCAGCGCCGGCATCTTCCGCCTGCTCCGCCTGCAGCGCGACTCGCGGGACCGGGTGACCGCCGAGGAGCTCCATATCGTCGTCGCCGAGGCGCACCATGCCGGCGTCATCGAAGAGAGCGAGCGGGCGATCATCTCCGGCGTCGTGCGGCTCGCCGACCGGCCGGCGCGCGAAGTGATGACGCCGCGCACCGACGTCGACTGGATCGACGTCGAGGCCGACGTCGACACGATCCACGACACGTTGCGCGATACGCCGCACAGCCGCCTTCCGGTCGCCGAAGGGTCGGTCGACAATCTCGTCGGCGTCGTTCAGGCGCGCGATATCGTCAAGGCCCTGGTCGAGGGGCGGCCGCTCGATCTCAGGGCGCTGATGCGGTCGGCGCCGGTCATTCCCGACCAGATGGACGCGATGGACGCGCTCGCCGTGCTGCGCGACTCCGACGTGCCGATGGTCTTCGTCCACGACGAATATGGTCATTTCGACGGGCTGGTGACGCCCGCCGACCTGCTCGCGGCGCTGGCGGGCGCCTTCGCCTCCAATTCGGACGATTCTGCCGACCCGCCGCTGGTCGAGCGCGAGGACGGAAGCTGGCTGATCTCGGGCTCGCTCTCGGCCGACGCACTCACCGACCAGCTCGGCGTCCATCTGCCGGAGGACCGCGACTATTCGACCGTCGCCGGCTTCGCCCTGTCGGTCCTGAAGCGCATCCCCGAGACGGGAGAGCATTTCACCTACACCGACTGGAGCTTCGAGATCGTCGACATGGACGGCCGCAAGATCGATAAGCTGATCGCGACCCAGGAAGACAAAAGACGGCGTTAGAGGGCGCAACTCGTCATCCCGGCGAAGGCCGGGATCTCAGGACGAGAGATTTCCTGCGTCAGGGCGA
>DASQKE010000212.1:0-7590 GCA_035630675.1 Allosphingosinicella sp. | reverse complement strand
ACGAGAAGAGCGGCGAGGCTGCGCGCTACATGCTTTCGCCCGGCGCGATGCTGTCGGTCGAGGACGGCCAGACGGTGGAGGCCGGCGAGGTGCTCGCCCGCGTCAGCCGCGAGGCCGCCAAGACCCGCGACATCACCGGCGGCCTGCCGCGCGTCGCCGAGCTGTTCGAGGCGCGCAAGCCCAAGGAGAATGCGATCATCGCCAAGGTCTCCGGCCGGATCGCATTCGGCAAGGACTACAAGGCCAAGCGCAAGATCGCCATCATCCCCGAGGAGGGTGGCGAGCCGGTCGAATATCTGGTGCCGAAGTCCAAGGTGATCGACGTCCAAGAAGGCGACTTCGTCAAGCGCGGCGACAATCTGATCGGCGGCTCGCCCGATCCGCACGACATCCTGGAAGTGCTCGGCGTCAAGGCGCTGGCGGAGTATCTCGTGTCGGAGATCCAGGAGGTCTATCGGCTCCAGGGCGTGAAGATCAACGACAAGCATATCGAGGTGATCGTCCGCCAGATGCTGCAGAAGGTCGAGATCACCGACAGCGGCGATTCGACCCTGCTGGTCGGCGAGCAGATCGATCTGCAGGAGATGAACGACACCAACGTCAGGTTGAAGTCCGAGAAGAAGCGGTTCGCCGAAGGCAAGCCGGTCCTGCTCGGCATCACCAAGGCATCGCTCCAGACACGAAGCTTCATCTCGGCCGCCTCCTTCCAGGAGACCACCCGGGTGCTGACCGAGGCTTCGGTGCAGGGCAAGATCGACACGCTCGACGGGCTCAAGGAGAATGTGATCGTCGGCCGCCTGATCCCGGCCGGGACGGGCGCGGGCATGCATCGCATGCGCGTCGCCGCGACCAGCCGCGACGCCGCCTTGCGCGCCGCCCACCGCAAACTCCAGGCCAGCCTCATCGCCGCCAACAGCGCGGCCGAGGAGCATGCCGCGGAGCTCGCCCAGGGTCCGGAAGCGGCGATCAACGCCGATCCGCTCGCCGAGGTCGCCCCGAGCGGTCACGGCACCGACGCGGACGCCGGCGAGTATCTGCAGGACTGAGATGCTGTGAAGTGACAATGGCTAGGACGTTCCGCGAGCGATCTCGCGGGGCGTCCTTGTCGCTCGGCGAGGCGGGAACGTGCGCGCCCTATTCGGGCTTGTATTCCCAAACCTGGGTTTCGTCGTCACTCTCGTCGCGGCGCACACGACGTCCTTCCATGGCGTGAGCTCGGTCGTCCTGTGGCTTTACCGCATACCCGCCTCGAGACCTCTCAACCGTGACGTCCAGCGGCTGCGATTCGCCCGGACGCGTGACGCGATAATTCACGTCGTCCACAGCTTCGACGTCGTATGGGCGGCGGTTCGGGCCCGCATCGTCAGCGGGCGAGACTTGATAGCCGTCGCGCCGTGACGGACTCACACGATAGGAGCGTGCGCCACGAGCGGTGGCAGCAGTCATCCTCTCAGACATGATCGCGCCGTCCACTGCCGCCCCGGCGGATCCGGCGCGAGCCATCGCTGCGCGCGTCGCCGTGCCCCGCAGCAGTGCACCTCGAGCAGCCCCGCCTGGCAGGGCCATTGCTCCTACGGATGCGACTATTGCAATTGCGCGCGCGCGATCGCAGCGTGCGTCGAGCACGTCCAGTGCGTTGGCGAGGGATGCCGGGGGCGCTCCGGGCTGACAGTCGTCCCACGGCAATTCCGACCCCGGAGGAGCCGGCTGGTATGAAGCCACCTGCTCCTGCACGACCGGCGGCGTCGCCTGGACCCGGCGCGATGAACTGCGACCGTCGCAGCCGTCCGCGACGAGGACCAAGACGCCGATTATGAAGAGCCCGGGAGCCCATTCTTCCGCCATGGCAGTTTCCTACCGCTGAGCCGCGCATGGACATATCCAAATGCGAGGCCGGCTGCAACGAACGCTGTGGGGTTGCGCGGTGCCGCTATCCGCGCCACCTGAGCGGGCATGACCCAGCAGCCGCGCGGCCGTCACCTCGTCTCCGCGGACCGCGGCTTCGCCACCGGCGGCGGCGTCACGGCGCGGGCGGCGGCGCGGATTGCCGCCGGCGGTTTCGGCCATATCCTGGATCGGATCGACGCCGGCCTCGCCGAGGGCGGCATCGAGGCGATCCTGCCGGACGGACGCACGCGACTGCTCGGCGGTCGCGCGCCGGGGCCGGTCCCCGAGGTGCGGCTCCACAGCTGGCGCGCTTTGGTGCGGCTCGCGACCTCGGGCTCGGTCGGCTGGTACAAGGCCTACGAGCGCGGCGAATGGTCGAGCCCCGATTCGGTGCCCCTGTTCGACCTCTTCATGCGCAACGCCGCGAGCCTCGGCCGCACGGCGCGAGCCAAGGGACTGTTCCGGCTGGTCAACCGGCTCGGCCACCGCTTCCGCGCCAACGATCGCGAGCGCGCCCGGCGCAACATCGAGGCGCATTACGACCTCGGCAACGATTTCTACCGCGCCTGGCTCGACGAGAGCATGACTTACTCCAGCGCCGTCTTTGCCGAGCCGATCTCGGCGACGGAGCCGCTCCAACAGGCCCAGGCGCGCAAGAACCGCCTCCTGCTCGACCGGCTGGGGCTCCAGCCCGGGCAGCATCTGCTCGAAATCGGATGCGGCTGGGGCGGGTTCGCCGAGACCGCGGCGCGCGATTACGGCGTCCGAGTCACGGGGCTCACTCTGTCGCGCGAGCAGCAGGCGTTCGCGGAGGCGCGCATCGCCCGCGTCGGGCTCTCTGACCGGGTCTCGATCGAGCTTTGCGACTATCGCGACGCGCACGGCCAATATGACGCCGTCGCCAGCGTCGAGATGGCCGAGGCGGTCGGGCAGGATTACTGGCCGGCCTATCTCGAGGCGATCGCGCGACTGCTGAAACCAGGCGGGCGGGCGGCGCTGCAGCTCATCTCGATCCGCGATAGCCTGTTCGACGATTATGCGGGCAGCGCCGACTTCATCCAGACCTACATCTTCCCCGGCGGAATGCTGATCGGCGAGCAGCGCTTCCGCGCCATCGCCGAGGCCGCCGGCCTCGAATGGCGCGACCGCGTCGGATACGGGCTCCATTATGCCGAGACGCTGCGCCGCTGGCGCGAGCGCTTCGACGAGGCGGTGGGGGAGGGGCGGTTGCCCAACGGTTTCGACGCGCCGTTCCACCGCCTGTGGCGTTACTATCTGATGTATTGCGAGGGCGGCTTTCGCGGCGGCGGGGTCGACGTCGCGCAGGTGACCTTGGTGAAGGCCGGGTGACGCGCGGCCGGCTCGCTCTGGCGGCGTTCGCCTGGCTGCTGTGCAGCGCCGCGCCGCCGATCGGCTTCTTCTCCGCGGGGCCCGAGTTCGACGAGGCGGCAGGGGAGTATCGCCGCATCTGGGCCGAGGAGGGCGAGCGGATCGCCGCGGCCCTCGAGCGGACCAGCGGCCTCGTCTTCCCGCAGAGCGAAATCGAAGCCCTGATCTCGCAGGCGCCGCCGATGATGGCCTATGACGGCCGCACTCTGCGCCTGCGCGCCTCTTATTCGCCGGCATACAAGCGCGCGACCCTGGTCCACGAGCTCGGCCACCGCCTGAGCTTCCTCTTGCCCCGGCGTGACGGGCTGGACGACCACCGCTTGCTCTATCTCTTCCTCTACGACGCCTGGACCGACCTCTACGGCGAGCCCTTCGCCCAGCGCATGGCCGGAATCGAAAGCAGCATCCCCGGCTCCTACGACTATGCCGCCGCCTGGCGCTGGGCGCTGTCGATGACGCGGGAGGAAAGGCAGGCGCGGTTGAGGGCGATGCGTGGGGATTAACCTGACCTACACCATCCGGGTTTAGGGCCGCGGCTCAGTCCCGGGGGACCTGAATGCTGCGCGTCTATACCTGCATCGTCCACGAACATGATTTGCGCCTGGTGCTCGTCGCCGGGCTGATCTGCCTGCTCGCCGCCTTCACCGGCTTCGCCACGTTCGAGCGCGCACGCGAGGCGACCCGCCGCCGCGGCTTGTGGATCGCGCTCGCGGCGTTCGTCTCCGGCATCGGCATCTGGTCCACGCACTTCGTCGCCATGCTCGCCTTCCAGCCGGATCTGCCGATCGGCTACGACCTCAAACTGACCCTGCTGTCGATCGCCGCGGCAATCCTTGTCTCCGGCCTCGGCTGGCAGCTCGCGCTCCGCCGGGGCGTGTGGGCGCCCATCGCCGGGGGCACGGCGATCGGCCTCGGCATCGGCACGATGCATTATGTGGGCATGGCGGCGGTCAATTTGCCCGGCTGGTTCCTGTGGGACCGGCCGCTCATCCTTGTCTCGCTGGCGCTCGGGGTCGCGCTCAGCATCGCGGCGATCGCCGAGCATCGGCGCAAGCCGCAACTGCTTCCGTGGCGCCCGGCGCTGTTGTTCACACTGGCGATTTGCGGGCTTCATTTCACGGCGATGGCGGCCGCTGCGATCGTCCCGGATCCGCGCATCTCCGTACCCCCCGAGGCGATCGGCAACGGCACGCTGACGATGGCGGTGGTCGCCATGGCCTTGATCATCCTCACCATCAGCTTCGCCGTCGTGCTGTTCGACCGCAAGCTCGCGAGCAACGCGGCGGAGGAGGCACAGCGGCTGCGCACTTTCGCCGATGCGGCGATCGAGGGCTTGATCGTCGTCGACGGCTTGCGCGTCGTCGACGCCAACCGGAGCCTCCTCCAGTTTGCGGGCTATGGGTCGGTCGCCGAAGCGCCCGGCGCGGTGTCCGCGCTGCTCCCAGACGTCGACCCCGCCTCGCTTCCCGTCAGCGAGGATGCGGCCGCGACCGAGACGCGGCTTGTGACGTCGGCCGGCGAGGACCGCGCGGTCGAGGTGCTGGCCCGGCCGCTGAGCTGGCGCGGGGGTCAGTTGCGGCTGATCGCCGTGCGGGACATTAGCGAGCGCAAGGAGGCGGCCGAAAGGATCGCCCATCTCGCCTTCCACGACACCCTCACCGGTCTCCCAAACCGCGCGGTCTTCACCGACCATCTGACCCGCGCGGGCGAGCAGGCCAGAGCGGCCAGGGAGCCGATGGCGGTGCTTTGCATCGATCTCGACGGCTTCAAGGCGGTCAACGACATTTACGGCCACCCGGCCGGCGACGCTCTGCTGGTCGGGGCCGCGCAGCGCCTGCGCTCCGCCGTGCGCGGCAACGAGCTGGTCGCACGCCTCGGCGGCGACGAATTCGTGGTGGTTCAGGTCGGCGGAGAGCAGCCCTCGCATGCCGGCCTGCTCTCGGAGCGCATCCTCGGCGCGCTTGCCGAGCCGTTCACGATCGACGGGCGATCGGTCAGGATCAGCGCGTGCATCGGCATCGCCTTGTTCCCGACCGACGCCTCGACCCCGAGCGACCTCGTCAAGAATGCGGACATGGCGCTCTATCGGGCGAAGGCCGAGGGGCGCGCGTCAGCACGCTTCTACGAAGCGGCGATGGACGAGGCGCTGCGCCAGCGGCGCCAGCTCGACGCCGATCTGCGCGAGGCTCTCGACCGCGGAGAGCTCGCCGTCCACTACCAGCCGCTGGCGACACTCGAGACCGGCAGCATATTGGGATTCGAGGCGCTGTTGCGCTGGAGCCACCCGACGCTCGGGGCGGTCGGCCCGGACGTCTTCATCCGTCTCGCCGAGGAGAGCGGGCTCATCGTCCGTCTCGGCGAATGGGTGCTGCGGGAAGCCTGCGCCGAGGCGGCGCGCTGGGACCCGCCGCTCAAGCTCTCGGTCAACCTCTCGCCGGTCCAGTTCGTCCAGGAAGACCTCGCGGGAAGCATCGCACGGATCCTCGCCGAAACCGGCCTCGATCCACGACGGCTCGAGCTCGAGGTGACCGAGGGCCTTTTGATCAAGGATGCCGAGCACGCGATCGCGGTGCTCGAGCGGTTGAAGGAGATGGGCGTCGAGATCTCGATGGACGATTTCGGCACCGGCTATTCGTCGCTCGCTTATTTCCGGATGTTCCCGTTCGACAAGATCAAGATCGACCAGAGTTTCATCCGCGACATGATCGCCAACCCGCAGGCGCGCGCGATCATCCGTTCGGTGATCGGCCTCGGACGCGGCCTCGGCGTGCCGGTCGTGGCGGAAGGCGTCGAGACCGCGGCCCAGCTCGACGCCCTGCGCGACGAAGGTTGCGACCAGGTCCAGGGCTATCTCATCGCCCGCCCGAACCCGATCGGGTTCTTCGCCGGCGTGGTGTTCGACCGCAGCAGCGAAACCGCGCCTGCGCGGCGGGCGGAAGGCTAGAAAGCCTCCGCCGGGAGCGCCATCAGGCTCTCTGCCCCAGCTTCGATCTTGCGCCTCAGGGCGCCGGTGTCGGGCATGATGCGCTCGGCGTAGAAGCGGGCGGTTACGAGCTTGGTCTGGTGGAACGCGGCGTCGTCACCTTCGGCCAGGACCGCGGCGCTGGCGGTGGCCATTCTCAGCCACATCAGGCCCAAACACACCGTCCCGAGCAGGGTCATGTAGGGATAAGCGGCGGCGCCGGCATTGTTGGGGTTGGCCGGGCCGTTCTGCATCAGCCACATCGTCGCGGTCTGGAGGTCGGCGGTCGCTTTTTCGAGGGCCGTGGCGAGCGGCGCGAGCTGCTCGTCGCCTTTGGCCGCAGCAATCTCTTCGGCGAGGATCTTGAAGAAGGCCTGCACCGCGCGTCCGCCATTGGCGCCCAATTTGCGGCCGACGAGGTCGAGCGCCTGGATGCCGTTGGTACCTTCGTAGATCTGGGCGATGCGGGCGTCGCGGACGAACTGCTCCATCCCCCATTCGCGGATGTAGCCGTGGCCGCCATAGACCTGCTGGGCGCTGACCGCGGCCTCGAAGCCCTTGTCGGTCAGATAGCCCTTGATCACCGGGGTGAGCAGGCCGAGCAGGTCGGTCGCGGCCTCGCGTTCTGGTTCGGTCTGTGCTTTGCGACCGATGTCGACCTGGAGCGCGCCCCACAGGACGAGCGCGCGGGCGGCCTCGTTGAAGGCCTTCATCTCCATCAGCATCCGGCGCACGTCGGGATGGGCGATGATCGGGTCGGCCTTGGCGTCGGGCTCGCGCTCGCCGGGGACCAAAGCGCGGCCCTGGCGGCGGTCGCGGGCGTAGATCACCGCATTCTGATAGGCGATCTCGCCCTGGGCGAGGCCCTGCAGCCCGACGCCGAGGCGCGCGGCATTCATCATGATGAACATCGCCGCGAGGCCCTTCTCCGGCTCGCCGACGAGATAGCCGGTCGCCCCGTCGTAATTGAGCAAACAGGTCGAATTGCCATGAATGCCCATCTTCTCCTCGATCGAGCCGCAGGCGACGCCGTTGCGCGCGCCCAGCGAGCCGTCCCCGTTGACCAGGAACTTGGGCACGATGAACAGGCTGATGCCCTTCACAGTGTCGGGCGCGCCGGCGATCTTGGCGAGGACGAGGTGGATGATGTTGTCGGCGAGGTCGTGCTCGCCCGACGAGATGAAGATTTTGGTGCCGCTGATCGCGTAGGAGCCGTCGGCCTGGGGCTCGGCCTTTGTCCGGAGCAGGCCGAGATCGGTGCCGCAATGCGGCTCGGTGAGGTTCATCGTCCCGGTCCATTCGCCGGAGACCATCTTGGGAATATAGGTCCTTTTCTGCTCGTCCGTGCCCTT
>DASQKE010000211.1:0-5775 GCA_035630675.1 Allosphingosinicella sp. | reverse complement strand
CGAGGACGCTTGCATTCGGGCCGAGCGGCCCCTGGCCGAACCGGCTGCCCGCCAGATTGCCCGTGTTCGCGGTGCGGAAGAAGGCGTTGCACGCCATCAGCGGATCGGTGCCTGGCGGGATGTTCGGCATTTGGGGAATGTTGGTGCCGATCGGCTTCCGGTCCGGCGCGTTCTGGCCGAAATAGCTCAGATCGGCGATGATATTGGTGCCCAGATCGTCGCGGTCGAGCGGCGCGTGGCAGCCCGTGCAGGCGCGCTCGAAGATGCGCTGGCCGCGCGCGGCCGCCGCCTCGTCGATCGGCGCCACATTCTCCTGCCGCCACGACGGCGGCTGCAGCCGCTGGAGCATCACCTCCAGCCGGGCGAGGCGGAGCGGGTGGACGCTCGAGCGATAGCCGAGCAGGCCGCGATCGTCGGTGCGCACTTCGCCGAACACGCCGATCACCTCCCCGGTATTGCGGCCCATGGCGCCGATATCGAGCGAATGGCCGAGGACCTTCTTGCGATCGCGGTCGACCGAGCCGTTCCACTGCACCCGGTCGTGCTGAGGCACGTTCCACAGGAAGGGATAGCTGACCGGCGCGGTCGGAGCGTTGGCGGTCGGCGGCGTCGCCCGCGAGAACAGGGATGCCTGATTGTAGATGTAGCCGATCGCATCGACTCGCGAGAATCCGTAGCGGATCGGCGTGCGGTTCATCGTCGCCACCTGGTCGCGGCGCGCAATATGCTCGCCGAGCGCGCGCAGCAAAGTGGCGCGATTCGCGTCATTGTCGCGGCGGCCGAGCACGGCCGCGGAGAAGCGGCGCCATTTGCTCTGGCCGGCCCCGGTCGCGGTGGCGGACGTCTGTAAGGCGTGAAGCGCGCGGTCGACGTCTTCGACCAGACGCTGGAAATCGCCCATGCCGGGCGCGCCGTCGATCCGCAGCCGGCGCGTGCCGACGGCGATCTCGCTGGTGTGGCAGGCGGCGCAGGTGAAGCCGATCCAGGGCTCGTTGTCGGGCTGCCCGGCACGCCAGCGCAGCCGGGTCCGCTCGAGATGGTCGTCGTCTTGCTGGTCGACCGCGAAGCCGACCGGAAGGCCGTTACTCATCCCGCTGGTGAGATAGCGGTACCGGTTGATATTTTCGGGGGCCATGAAACGGACCTCGTCCTCGGCCCGCTCCAATGCGCGGAACCAGGATTCAGGGATCAGGCGCGAACCCTGGGTGGTCCAGTACCAGAAGCTCTGGTCGTTCGCGGTCCAGCCCTGGCTGGCGGAGGCCGGCGCCGGGCCCTGCCCATACAGCGCCTGGGCGCTTGCCATCAGCGCCACCGAAGCCGAAACCATCAACGTGTAACGTGCCGTCCCCCTCATCGCCGCCCCCCGTGGCAAGTGCTGGTCTACGCGTACATCGTGCAAGCATTGTTCGAAGGGAGAATGACACTCCTTTCGCCGTCCGACAATCCCAAGAAGGTCCAAATCGGCGCGATCTCGCCCAGCGCTGCCCTGTTCCGGACGGCTCCTAGAGCACGTACTTGCTGAGGTCGGTGTTGCGCGCGACTTCGGCGAGCTGGCGCTCGACGTAGGCGGCGTCGATCACGACCACGTCGCCGCGGCGCTCCTCGGCGTCGAAGCTGACGTCCTCGAGCAGCTTCTCCATCACCGTCGAGAGCCGCCGCGCGCCGATATTCTCGACCTGCGCGTTCACTTCGGCAGCGATCCGGGCGATGGCGCCGACGCCGTCCTCGGTGAAGCTGAGGTCCACGCCCTCGGTACCGATCAGGGCGCGATACTGCTCGGTGAGGCTCGCCTGCGTCGCCGAGAGGATGCGGACGAAGTCCGCCTCGGTGAGCGCCTTCAGTTCGACCCGGATCGGGAGCCGGCCCTGAAGCTCGGGCAGCAGGTCCGAAGGCTTGGCGGTGTGGAACGCGCCCGAGGCGATGAACAGGATGTGGTCGGTCTTCATCGGCCCGTATTTGGTCGCGACGGTCGTGCCTTCGATCAGGGGCAGCAGGTCGCGCTGGACGCCCTCGCGGCTGACGGAGCCGCCGCGCACGTCCGAGACCGCGATCTTGTCGATCTCGTCGAGGAAGACGATGCCGTTGGCCTCCGCGTCGGCCAGGGCCGTGCGGTTGACGTCGTCGCTGTCGAGGCGCTTGTCCGCTTCCTCCTCGCACAGGCGCGACCAGGCCTCGCGCACCTTGAGGCGGCGCTTCTTCTTCGGCTGCTGGCCGAACGCCTTGCCCATCATGTCGGAGAGGTTGATCATCCCGACCTGGCCGGCCATCCCCGGAATCTCGAACGGGGCCGAGGGCGCTTCCGCGATCTCGACCTCGACCTCGGCGCCGTCGAGATGGCCCTCCTCGAAGCGCGTGCGGAAGCTGATCCGGGTCGCCTCGCTGGCCTCCTTGCTGGTGAGCCCGTCGAGCAGCCGCTCCATCGCCGCCGCTTCGGCCGCGCCCTTGACCGCGATCCGCCGCCGCTCGCGCTCGAGCCGTACCGCCTCCTCGACGAGGTCGCGCGCGATCTGCTCGACGTCGCGGCCGACATAGCCGACCTCGGTGAACTTGGTCGCCTCGACCTTCACGAACGGCGCGTCGGCCAGCTTGGCGAGACGCCGCGAGATCTCGGTCTTGCCGCAGCCGGTCGGGCCGATCATCAATATGTTCTTCGGCGTCACCTCGTCGCGCAATGCGTCGGGCAGGCGCTGGCGCCGCCACCGGTTCCTGAGCGCGACCGCGACCGCCCGCTTGGCGTCGTCCTGGCCGACGATATGCGCGTCGAGCGCGGCGACCACCGCCTTGGGAGTGAGACCGCCGGGCCCGCCGCCGTCGGAAGCGGTCGTCGCGGGCTGCGGCTCGGGATCTCCGGACGCGGCCGGGGAGGGTGCATGATTGTCCATCGCCGATGAAGATGGATGTCGCGCGTCGGAGTTGCAACAGCGGGCGGCCGGGCTCAGTGTCGTGCTGCGAAGGGAAGGCGGCGCCGATGGACAGACAGCAGGTGAGGTCGCTCGTGCCGATGGCGCATGTGGCTGACGTCGCGCGGTCGGCCGAGTTCTACGCCAAGCTTGGCTTTGCCGAGCAGGGCAGCTTCACGCCGCCGGAGGAGAGCGCTCCGGTCTGGGTCTCGCTCATCTCCGGCAATGCCGAGCTGATGCTGGCGCGCGCCAGCGCACCCGTCGTCCCGGACGAGCAGGCGGTCCTGTTCTACGTCTATTGCGCGGACGTGGCGGCGATGCACGCCCAGCTCGCGGCGGACGGCCTCGGACCGGGCCCGATCGCCAAGCCCTTCTTCAATCCCGAGGGCGAGTTCAGGCTGGTCGACCCGGACGGCTATGTGGTGATCGTGGCCCACCTCTGAGCGGCCGGCATCGGGCCGTCGCCGCATTGCTCAGCAAAATGTCATGTTTCGCTCATGCCGGCGGCCTGACGTCTGCCGTACCGCCGAGCGCAGTCAGCAATGGGAGCAAGGGCGTGGCAGCAAGCGTGGAGGACAATTCGCGAGCCGGTGCGAGCAGGCGCCGTCTGGCGGTCTGGGGCGGCGCCGCAGCGTTGATGGCTCTGCCCGTCATCGCCATTCGCAGCATCGACGGAGCGGAGTCGGACCCGGGAGACTTCGTCTTCCTCCTGATCCTGCTCGTCGGCGTCGGCGGCGCCTATGAGCTCGCGACGCGCGTGCCCGCCCGTGCGGCGTACGGAGCGGGAACCGCCCTCGCGCTGGCGGCCGCGTTCCTTTCGGGCTGGATCAACCTCGCCGTCGGCATCATCGGGTCGGAGGACAATCCGGCCAATTGGGTTTTCGCCGCGCCGCCGGCCGCCGCCCTGATCGGCGCTCTCCTGTCGCGATTTGCGGCCGCCGGGATGGCGCGCGCGATGGTTGCCGCGGCGATCGCCCAGGCATTGACCTTCATCGTCGCGCTCGCCGCCGATCTCGGCTTCACCGGCCCGATCACGATTTTCTTCGCCTCGCTCTGGCTGATCTCGGCCATGCTCTTCCGCGGAGCCGCACGCGCGGCGTGAGGCCCACCGGTCCGGCGTCAGGCAGTGCAGCGGAAGCTTGCGAACAGGCGCTGGTGGGAGGCGAGGATGCGGGCGATGGTGGCGGGCTCGGGCGTCGTCGACCATTCGTCGTACTCAAAGGTGCCGCCGAGGAGGATGCCGTCGGCACGCGGAAACATGTAGCCGGCTTCGCCGACGAAGGCGTAGCGGATTTCGGGCTGCGGCAGGAGGATCGCGAGCTGGCCGCGGACGGGGCGCAGGCCGGTATCGCCGAATAGCTCGCGCGCGCCCAGGCCGGTGCAGTTGAAGACGAGCCGCTCGGGGAGCGCCGCGATGTCCGCGGGCGTGGCGAAACGGCGGACCGCGATGCGCCCGCCGGCGATCTGGACGTCGCGCATCATCTGCCGGAGGAAGCGGCCGGTCTCGACGTAGAGCGTGTCGAAGCGGTAGACGCTCGCCACCGGGAAGGGGTGCTCGCCGGCGGCCAGCACCCGGTTGACCGGCGGGAAGCCGGGGATGAGCTGCGGCTCGGGTTCGGCGCCCTGGCCGTAGGTGGGCAGCCACCGTATTCCGTAATCGTCGCCGACCATGATCTGGAAGCGGCGCCAGCTGTAATCGGCCGCGCGCCGGAACTGCTCGCGCCATTCGGGCGTGACCTCGCTGCCGCGAAAATGGCCGAAGGGGTGCCACTGGCCGCCGGCGATGTTGGAGGTGGTGTCGGGCGGGAGAGCGGCGGCGTAGATGGTGACCGGGAAGCCGGCCTCCTGGACGATGCGCGCGGTGGTCAGCCCCATCACGCCGGCGCCGATCACCGCGACCGGACCGACATGGCCCTGCAGCCCGAGCTCGGCGGCGAGCTTCGAGCTGCCCCAGGAAAGGGTGATGCCGGCGCCGCCATGCCCGTAATTGTGAACCAGCCGCTTGTCGCCGAGCGCCTCGGCCCGCACCACGAAGCCCGCCGCGCGGTAGGGCCTGAGGCCTGCGACGGTGCGGATGACCCGCTCCGGCGCGACGTCGACCGGAGGCAGGCAGCCGGTCTGCGCGGCGGTGCGCCCGGTGCGCGCGGCGGTCGTCGCGCAGCCGGGCAAAGCCAGCGCGCCGGCCGAGCCGAGTAGGAAAGTCCGGCGGTCCATCGCCCTCCGTTTTGCCCCAGCTGTCCGAAGCTTACTAGCCGCCCCAGACGACGATCTTGACGCGCTCGCCGGGCCTGAGCGCCGCGCCGGACGCGCGGCCGTTGAGCATCAGGAAATGGTCGAGCGGGTGGTCGCTCGCCATGCGCCGCGCGATCGTCGCCGCCGTTTCGCCCGGCGTCACCGCGACCGTGCGCAAAGTGCGCGGGCGCAGGGCCGCCGCTTCGGCCTCGCTCAGGCGGCGGAACGAGCCGATCAGCGCCTCGACCGCGGAGCGGCTCCTGGCCGAGGGCAAGGCCGCGGCGATCAAATGATAGGCCGCGCCGTCAATTGCATAGACGGCGACCTTGATTTCCGCGGACCCCCGCTCGGTTTGCACCAGTGCCGGGACGACCAAAGCCTCGACGCCGTTAACGATGCGCCGCTCGGCGGCGCCGGTCTCGGCGCGAACGTCGCCGAGCAGCTGCGCGAGTAAGGCCTCGGCATGGGCCTCAAGCCCACCGGCCGGCATCTTGCCCGCACCGAATTCGCCGCGCGTGCCGTCGGGGCCTTCGATCTGCAGGGCCTGCGGGCTGTTGGTCAGGGTAAAGCCGGCCGGCGCCTCGAAGCCGACCCGCATCACCGGGTGGGCGAAGCGGCGGCCGATGACGAAGCCCTGCCGGGG
>DASQKE010000210.1:0-7305 GCA_035630675.1 Allosphingosinicella sp. | reverse complement strand
CCCCCGCTACGGCTGAGCCCCCCCCCGCTAGGGCTGAGCCTGTCGAAGCCCGGTTCGCCGCACCGCCCAGATTCTAGATATTCTCGCCGCTGAGGCGCTGGCAGATCATGTCGAGCTGGTCGAGCGTCGAGTAGCCGAGAGTCACCGCGCCCCCGCCCGGCGCGTGCTTGATCGTGACCTTGAGGCCGAGCATGTCGCCGAGCTGGCGCTCGAGCGCGGCGATGTCGGCGTCGGCGCCCTTGACCTCGAGCGGCCCGAGCTTGAGCTGGCGCGGACGGCCGCCGCGCACGAGCTTCTCGGTGTCGCGCACCGACAGGCCGCGTCGGACCACCTCCTCGGCGAGCGCCTCCGCATCCTCGGCCGGGATCAGCGCCCGCGCGTGGCCCATGCTCAGCTTGCCGCTCCCGACCAGATCCTGCACGCTCTGAGGAAGATCGAGCAATCTCAAGAGGTTGGCGATGTGGCTCCGCGACTTGTGGACGAGCTTACCGAGCTCCTCCTGGGTATGGCCGTAATCGGCGACCAAGCGGCGATAGCCCTGCGCCTCCTCGATCGCGTTGAGGTCGCGCCGCTGGATATTCTCGATCAAGGCGACCTCGAGCGTCTCCTCGTCGTCGAAATCGCGCACGATCGCCGGCACTTCGTGCAGCCGCGCCTTTTGCGCCGCCCGCCAGCGGCGCTCGCCGGCGACGATCTGGAAGCGCCCGTCATGGGGCCGGACCACGATCGGCTGGATGACGCCGCGCGCGCGGATCGAATCGGCGAGCTCGGCCAGCGCATCCTCGTCGAACGACCGCCGCGGCTGGGCGAGATTGGGGACGATGCTGGCGATCGGGATCGACTGGATTCCGCCCCGCTGCGTCCCGCCCCCTGCCGCCTCGAGCGGCTGTTCCTGCGCCACCTCGCCGAGCAGCGAGGAAAGGCCCCGGCCCAGCGAGGGGCGCCGACTTCTCGGGCCCTCGTCGCTCATGCCGCTTGCGCCGGCTTGGGCAGCCGCCCGAGCAGCTCGCGGGCGAGCGCCATATAGGCTTCGGAGCCGAGGCAGCGATGGTCGTAGATCAGGGCCGGAATGCCGTGGCTCGGCGCTTCGGAAAGGCGGACGTTGCGCGGGATCACCGTCTCGAACACCACCTTGCCGAGGCAGGCGCGGACATCGTCGGCGACCTGGGTCGAGAGCCGGTTGCGCTTGTCGAACATGGTGAGGGCGACGCCCAGGATGCTGAGATCGGGATTGAAGCGGACGCGGATCCGCTCGATCGTCTGGAGGAGCTGGCTGAGCCCCTCCAGCGCGAAGAATTCGGTCTGCAGCGGCACCAGGATCGAGCGCGCCGCGACCAAGGCGTTGACGGTCAGCAGGCCGAGCGAGGGCGGGCAATCGGTCAGGCAGATGTCCCAGCGGCCCGGCGGCACGGCGTTGAGGGCATCGTCCAGAAGATGAGTTCTTCGTTCGAAATCAATGAGTTCGATCTCGGCGCCGGAGAGATCGACGGTCGCGGGGACGATGTCGAGCCGCGGCACCCGAGTCGCCACCACGGCCTCGTCGAGCGAGCATTGCCCGGTCAGCAGCTCGTAGCTCGAATGGTGCCGCTGCGCGAGGCCGACGCCGAGGCCGGTCGAGGCGTTGCCCTGCGGATCGAGGTCGAGCAGCAGCACCTTCCAGCCGGTCGCGGCCAGAGCGGTGGCGAGGTTGATCGCCGTCGTGGTCTTGCCGACCCCGCCTTTCTGGTTGGCGACTGCGATCCGGATCACGCGCGCTTCCTCTTGACGCCTTGGGCCACGATGATCCCGGCATCGGGATCGGTGAGGCTTGGCTCGATGCGGAACTCACCCTGCCACGAAGATTCGGCCGCTTCCAGTTCCGAACGCGCGTTCCTGCCCTTGGGGAGGATCCAGCGCGTCTTATCTGTGGAAAAGCGTGTGCCCAGTGCGAGCAGCTTCGGCAACGGCGCGAACGCGCGCGCGCTGATCACGTCGAACGGTCGCCCTTCGACCTTTTCGACGCGGGAGCCCAGGACCTCGGTCCTCGCGGAGACGCCGAGCGCCTCGACGGCGCGACGGAGGAAGTCGGCGCGTAGCTTGCGCTCCTCCACGAGTGCAACCCGGCCTCCGTGGAGCAGCGCGACGATCAGTCCCGGAAACCCGGCTCCGGTGCCGAGATCGATCCAGCTCGTCGCCGATTCGGGTGCCAGTCGGAGAAGCTGCGCCGAGTCCGCGACGTGCCGGAGCCAGAGATGCCCGATGCTCGCGCGGGAGACGAGATTTTGGTGGCGGTTTTCGGCGATGAGCAGCCCGAGAAATGCGTCCAGCCGCTCCATTGTTTCACGTGGAACATGGAATTCGGTCTCGACCCACGCACGCGCGGCGGCTTCATCTCTCATGCTGCGCTGCGGCGCGAATGAACGAGGATTGCGCTCAGCGCGGCCGGTGTGATGCCGCGGATGCGCGATGCCGCGGCAAGGGTGTCGGGGCGCGCCGACGACAGACGTTCGAACATCTCGTTGGAGAGGCCTGCGATGCTGCCATAATCGAGTTCGGCGGGGATGCGGACGGCGCCATCGGCGCGCAGCCGGGCGATTTCGCTGTGCTGGCGCGCGACATAGGGCGCGTAGCGATGGTCCTGCACTGCCTCGTCGAGCAGGCGCCGCGACATAAGTTCAAGCCCCGGGAAAAGCCGGCAGAGGCCCCCGGAGTCCAATTCAGGGAAACGCAGCCATTCGGCCATCGTCCGCTTCACGCCGTCGTCGCGTACGGCCACGCCCGCTTCCTGCAACTGCCGTCCCGATGCTGCCGTCGTGAGCCGGGCCTCGATTTCGGCCCGGAGGGCGCGCGCGCTCTCGAAATGCCGGCGCCTTTCGGCAGAGGCACAGCCCGTCCGGATCGCCAGCGGCGTCAGGCGGGTTTCGGCATTGTCGGCCCGCAGCCGCAGCCGATACTCCGCGCGAGCGGTCAGCATGCGATAAGGCTCGGTGACGCCCTGCAGGACAAGGTCGTCGACCATCACCCCGATATAACTCTCGGCCCGGTCGAGGATCACCGGAGCCTTTCCCGCGGCCCAGGCGGCGGCGTTCAGCCCCGCCACCAGACCCTGCGCCGCCGCTTCCTCATAGCCCGTGGTGCCGTTGATCTGGCCGGCGAGATAGAGGCCCTCCATGTCGCGCACCCCCAAGGTCGGCGCGAGGATGCGCGGGTCGACATGGTCGTATTCGACGGCATAGCCGGGCTGGAGGATCTCGGCCCGCTCGAGCCCGGCTATGGAACGCACCATCGCCAGCTGGACGTCTTCCGGCAGCGACGTCGAAATGCCGTTGGGATAGACGGCGGCATCGTCGAGGCCCTCGGGCTCGAGAAAGACCTGGTGGCCGTCGCGGTCGGCGAAGCGGTGGACCTTGTCCTCGATCGACGGGCAATAGCGCGGCCCGATGCCGCCAATCTCGCCGGCGAACAGAGGCGAGCGGTCGAGCGACGCGCGGATGATCTCGTGCGTCCGCGCGTTGGTCCGGGTGATCGCGCAGTACAATTGCGGCGCGGCCCGGCCCTCGCTCATCGGCGACATCGTCCAGTCCTCGCCGTCCGATTCCTGCCGCTCGAGCGCCGCCCAGTCGATGCTCCGCCCGTCGAGCCGTGGCGGCGTGCCCGTCTTCAGCCGGGCGAGAGGCAGGCCGAGCACGCGCAACTGCTCCGCCATGCGCGTCGCCGCCCGCTCCCCGACCCGCCCGCCGGTGCGGCTGGCCATGCCGAAATGAAGCTTTGCGCCGAGAAAGGTGCCGGTCGCCAAGATCACGGCTTTCGCCGAAAGAGGCCTGCCGCTCGCCACGACGCCGGTGACGCTGCGGCCTTCGACGATGAGTGATTCCGCCTCGCCCTCGACGATCGTCAGCCCCGTCAGGGCATCGACCATCTCCTGAACCGCCGAGCGAAACAGCTTGCGGTCGGCCTGCACGCGAGGCCCGCGGACAGCCGCGCCCTTGCTTGCGTTGAGCATGCGGTAGTGAATGCCCGCACGATCCGCGGCTCGCGCAATGAGCCCGTCGAACGCATCCACCTCGCGGACCAGATGCCCTTTGCCGAGGCCGCCGATCGCCGGGTTGCACGACATGACCCCGATCTGATCGCGCGCAAACGTGACCAGCGCCACCGACGCGCCCATGCGCGCTGCCGCCGCAGCCGCCTCGGTGCCGGCATGACCGCCCCCCACTACCAGAATGTCGAAATTGTCGGTCATCGGCTCAATCTATGGCCGTGTTCCACGTGGAACAACTATTTACCGATGCAAAATCTTCCGAAAAGTGCGTCGAGCATGTCCTCGACGCCGGCGCGGCCGGTGACGCGATCCAGCGCCGACAAAGCGAGCCTGAGCGACTCCGCGGCGATGAGCGGATCGGAAGTTGTCGCAGCCTCCCCGAGCCGGTGGCGGCATTCGCCCAGCAATGCGCGGTGTCGCGCGTTGATCGCCATATCGCCCTCCCGGGGCAGAAGGGAACGCGCCTTGTCGAGCATCAGGCGCGACAGGGCGTCGATGCCCTCGCCCGTGACGGCGGAAACTGAAATGTCGGCCGAGGCTGCTGGCGCATAGAGGTCGCACTTCGATTGCACCCGGATCGACCGATTCGGGGCGTCGTCCGGATCGCCAAGCCACAGCACCAGGTCGGCGGCGTCGACCGCCCGCCCCGCGCGCGCGATGCCGATCGCCTCGATCGCGTCGTCGCTGTCGCGCAATCCCGCCGTGTCGATCAGCAGGAAGGCGACGCCGCCGATCGCGACCGGCGCTTCGATCAGATCCCGCGTCGTTCCCGGCACGGCCGAGGTAATCGCCGCCTCCCGCTTCGCTAACACATTGATAAGGCTTGACTTACCAGAATTGGGCGGCCCCGCGATCGCGACCCGGACCCCATCCCGCAGCCGCTCGACCGGCGGCCCCTCCAGCACCCCCTCCAGCGCCGCCGCCGCCGCCTCGATCCGCTCGACCCCACGCTGCGCGGCAACTTCGCCAACATCGCCCTCATCGGCAAAGTCGAGCTCTGCCTCCAGCTCCGCGGCCAGTCCCAGGATGAGCTGACGCCATTCCTCCACCTGCCGGCTGAGCGCACCGCCGGCGAGCGCCAGCGCCGCCCGGCGCTGCGCCTCGGTCTCGGCGGCGAGCAGATCGGCGAGGCCCTCCGCTTCGGCGAGGTCGATGCGGCCGTTCTCGAAGGAGCGGCGGGTGAATTCGCCCGGCCCGGCCTCGCGCAGCCCCTCCAGGTCCGCCAGCGCCGCGAGCACGGCCGCGACCACCGCCCGGCCGCCATGGACGTGCAACTCGGCCACATCCTCCCCGGTGGCGCTTTGCGGGCCCGGGAAGCGCAAGGCGAGCGCCCGGTCGATCTCGTCGCCGCCGCGGCGGATCGTGACCAGCGCCGCGCGCCGCGGCTCCGGCAGCGAGCCGGTCAGCGCCTCGAGCGCGCGGTCCGCGCCCGGGCCGCTGATCCGCACCACCGCGATCGCCGCCGGCGGCGCCCCCGAGGACAAGGCATAGATCGTATCGCTCACCGCGGGACTTCCATGGCGTCTCCTCCCGCCGCGCTCTATAGGCGCGCCCGAGGTGAAGCGAGAGGGAGGACAACGATGCCGGCAATCGAGATCGACGCGCTGGACGGCAACGGGCGCTTCGGCGCCTATCTGGCCGAGCCCGGGGGCACGCCGCGGGGCGCGATCGTCGTCATCCAGGAGATATTCGGAGTCAACGAGGGCATAAGCCGCAAATGCGACCGCTGGGCCGGCCTCGGCTATCTCGCGCTCGCGCCGGACCTGTTCTGGCGGCTCGAGCCCGGCGTCGCGCTCGACCCCGACGTGCCCGACGAGTTCGAGCAGGCGCTCGGCCTGATGGGCCGCTTCGACCAGGACCGGGGAATCGGCGACATCGAGGCTACGATCCGCGCCGCGCGGGCGCGGCTTCCAGAGGGCGGCAAGGTCGGCAGCGTCGGCTTCTGCCTCGGCGGGCGGCTCGCCTTCATGACTGCGGCCCGCACCGACGTCGACGCCAGCGTCGGCTATTATGCGGTCGGCCTCGACAGCCTGCTCCATGAAAAGAATGCGATCGCGCGGCCGCTCATGCTCCACATCGCCGGCGAGGACGGCTTCGTGCCGCCCGAAGTCCAGCGCCAGATGCACGAGGCGCTCGACGATCACCCGCGCGTCGCTCTCCACGATTATCCCGGCGAGGATCACGGCTTCGCCGCCGAGATGGGCAAGCGGCGCAGCGAGGACTCGGCCCGGCTCGCCGACGAACGCACCGAGGCGTTCTTCGCGGAGCATCTGAGGTGAAGCGGCGCCCCGATCCCTGGCTGATCGCGGGCGGCACGCTCAGCGCGGCGGCGGCCCTCCTGCATCTGGCGGTGATCGTCGGCGGGCCGGACTGGTACCGTTTCTTCGGCGCCGGCGAGGGAATGGCGAGGGCGGCGGAGCGTGGTTCGCCGGTGCCGGCCCTGATCACGCTCGGCATCGCGGCAGTCCTGGCGGCTTGGGCGGCCTATGCCTTCGCCGGCGCCGGACTGATCCGGCGGCTGCCGCTCATGCGCACGGCTCTGGTCATAATCTCAGCCATTTATTTGCTGCGGGGCCTCACCCTCGTCCCGGCGCTCATCGTCAATGGCGGGGCCGTCGACGCCTTCACTCTTTGGAGCGGGCTGATCGTGCTGGTCTACGGCATCGCCTACGCCGTCGGCACGATCCGGGTCTGGCCGACCCTGGGGAGTAGGAGCCCGTGACAGCCGCCTATGCCTGCATCCTGCGCTCGACCGGCGGCCCCGAGGTGCTGGAGATGGAGCCGATAGACATTCCGGCGCCGGCCCCAGGGCAGGTGCTGGTCCGGCACGAGGCGGTCGGGCTCAATTTCATCGACACCTATTTTCGGTCGGGACTCTATCCCGCGGAGCTCCCCACCGGGCTGGGCAACGAGGCGGCCGGCATCGTGGAAGCGGTCGGAGACGGTGTCGTCGGCTTCGGCGAGGGCGACCGGATCGGCTATTTCACGGGACCGCTGGGCGCCTATGCGACTCACCGCGTGGTGGCGGTCGAGCGCCTGGTGCAGCTGCCGGAGGGGATTTCTTCTGAACAGGCGGCCGCCACGATGCTCAAGGGCACCACCGCGGAGTATCTGATCGAGCGCTGCGCCAGGGTCGAGGCCGAGCAGACCGTTCTGGTCCACGCCGCGGCCGGCGGGGTCGGGTCGATCCTGGTGCCGTGGCTGAAGGCGATCGGCGCCACGGTGATCGCCCATGCCGGAAGCGCCGCGAAGGCCCGGATCGCCGGGGATCTCGGCGCAGACCA
>DASQKE010000209.1:0-7968 GCA_035630675.1 Allosphingosinicella sp. | reverse complement strand
AATACGACCTCGTCATCGCCGCCGACGGCGCCAACAGCCGCATTCGCTCGGCCTACGAGGAGCATTTCGGCGTCGACGTTCAGGTCCGGAAGAACAAATTCTTCTGGTTCGGGACGGAGAAGGTGTTCGAGGCCTTCACCTTCGCCTTCGAGCAGACCGAGGCGGGCTGGGTCTGGGCGCACGCCTATCGCTTCGACGACGGCCTCTCGACCTTCATCGTCGAGATGGCGCCGGAGACGTGGGCGGGTCTCGGCCTCGACCGGATGGACCAGACGGACGCGATCGCACTGTGCGAGCGGATCTTCGCCGCCTACCTCGACGGCCACGCCTTGATGTCGAACGCGGCGCACCTCGCCGGACCCGAGGCATGGCTCCAGTTCCGCCGGATCATCTGCGCGCGCTGGAGCTATCGGAACCTGATCCTGATCGGCGACGCCGCCCATACCGCCCATTTCTCGATCGGCTCGGGCACCAAGCTCGCGCTCGAGGACGCGATCAAGCTCGCCGAGGTGCTGAGCCGCCTTGGCCTCGGCCGCGACGAGGCGCTCGCCGAATATCAGGCCGAGCGCAACCTGGAGGTGCTCAAGCTTCAGAACAGCGCGCGCAACTCGACCGAATGGTTCGAGACGCTGGAGCGCTACCTCCATTTCGAGCCGATCCAGTTCGCCTATTCCCTGCTCACCCGCTCGCAGCGCGTCAGCCACGAGAATCTGCGCCTGCGCGACAGGCCCTGGCTCGAAAGCGTCGAGCGCTGGTTCCAGTCGAAGGCGCGCGGGATTCCCGTCAACGACCCCGCCCCGCCCATGTTCGCGCCCTATCGGCTGCGCGACCTCGCGCTCGACAACCGCGTCGTCGTCTCGCCGATGGCGATGTATTCGGCCCAAGACGGCACGCCGAACGACTTCCACCTCGTCCATTACGGCACCCGCGCGCAGGGTGGCGCCGGCCTCGTCTATACCGAGATGACCTGCGTCTCGGCCGAAGGGCGGATCACGCCCGGCTGCGCCGGCCTCTACGCGCCCGGGCATGTCGCGGCGTGGCGGCGGATCGTCGATTTCGTCCACGCCGACACGAAGGCGAAATTCTGCCTCCAGCTCGGTCACAGCGGCCCCAAGGGGTCCACGAAGGTCGGCTGGGAGGGCTATGACGTTCCGCTCGACAGCGGCAATTGGCCGATCATGGCCGCGTCCGACGTGCCCTGGTCTTCGCAGAACCAGGTCCCGCGCCCGATGACCCGCGCCGACATGGACAAAGTGATCGACCAGTTCGTCGCCGCGGTCGCTATGGGCCTCGAGGCGGGCTTCGACATGGTCGAGCTCCACGCCGCCCACGGTTACTTGCTCTCCAGCTTCATCACCCCGCTCACCAACCGCCGCACCGACGAATATGGTGGCTCGCTCGAGAACCGCCTCCGCTTCCCGCTCGAAGTCTTCCGGGCGATGCGCGCCGCCTGGCCGGCGGACAAGCCGATGTCGGTGCGCATCTCGGCCAATGACTGGATGGGAGATCTGGGGGTGACGCCCGACGAGGCCGTGCGCATCGGCCAGGCGTTCGCGCAGGCCGGCGCCGATCTGATCGACGTCTCGGCGGGCCAGACCTGGGCCGAATGCGCGCCGGTCTACGGCCGCATGTTCCAGACGCCGTTCGCCGACCAGGTCCGCAACGAGGGCCGCGTCGCGACGATGGCGGTCGGCAACATCTACGAGCCCGACCACGTCAATTCGATCCTCGCCGCCGGCCGCGCCGATCTCGTCGCGCTCGCCCGCCCCCACCTCGTCGACCCGATGTGGACCCTGCGCGCCGCCGCCGCTCAGGATTATCGCGACGTTCCGGTCCCGCCCCAATATCTCGGCGGCATGGCCCAGCTGGCGCGCAACCTGGCGCGGGAAGCGGAGCTCAAGGCATGAGGCTCGCCGGGCAGCATGCGGTCGTGACCGGCGGCGGCACCGGCATCGGCGCCGCGATCGCGCGAGCGCTGGCGGCGGAGGGCGCGCGGCTGACTCTGGTGGGACGGCGCCGCGAACCACTCGAAAAAATTGCCCGGGAAATCCGTTCGTCCCGAGCGAAGTCGAGGGGCGCGGGTAAGGGCTCGGAGCAGCGCCCCTCGACTTCGCTCGGGACGAACGAGGTTATTGCCTGTACTTGTGACGTGACACAGCGCGAGGACATCGACTGCGCTTTCGCCCTCGCGCGCAGTGCCCACGGCCCGATCACGATTCTTGTCAACAATGCGGGCGCCGCGGAAGGCGCCCCGTTCGCCAAGGTTTCCGCGTCACTCTGGCGCGACATGCTGGCGGTCAATCTCGACGGCATGTTCCATTGCTGCCAGGCGGCCCTCCCCGACCTCCTCGCCGCGGAGCGCGGCCGGATCGTCACCATCGCGTCGATGGCGGGGCTGTACGGCTTTGCGTATGCGGCGCCTTATATCGCCGCCAAGCACGGCGCCGTCGGCCTGACCCGTGCCTTGGCCGCCGAATATGCGAAGGCGCCGCTGACCGCCAACGCGGTCTGCCCCGGCTTCGTCGACAGCGACATGACCGCCGCTTCCGTCGCCACCATCACAGCCAAGACCGGCCGAAGCGCCGGCGAGGCGCAGGCCGAGCTCGCCCGGCTCAATCCCTCCGGCCGGCTGATCGCGCCGGAGGAAATCGCCGCCCTGGTGCTTGACCTCATCCTCTCGGAGCGGAACGGTGAGGCGGTGGAGATCGCATGAACCCTGAAACCTTCGCGCCCGCGCACTTCCGCTGGGACTATGCCGACGGCGTCGCCACCATCACTCTCGACCGCCCCGAGCGGAAGAACCCGCTCACCTTCGAAAGCTATGCCGAGCTGCGCGACGCGTTCCGGGCGCTCGTCTACGCGTGCGACGTGAAGGCGGTTGTCGTCGCCGGGGCGGGCGGCAATTTCAGCTCGGGCGGCGACGTCCACGACATCATCGGGCCGCTGACGCGAATGAGCATGCCCGAGCTGCTCGACTTCACCCGCATGACCGGCGACCTCGTCAAGGCGATGCGCGCCTGCCCGCAGCCGATCGTCGCCGCGATCGACGGAATCTGCGTCGGCGCCGGAGCGATCCTCGCCATGGCCTCGGACCTCCGCCTCGCCACTCCGGAGGCGAAGACCGCCTTCCTGTTCACCCGGGTCGGCCTCGCCGGCTGCGACATGGGCGCCTGCGCGATCCTGCCCCGGATCATCGGCCAGGGCCGCGCCGCGGAATTGCTCTTCACCGGCCGCGTCTTGACCGCCGAGGAAGGGGAGAGCTGGGGCTTCCACAACCGCCTGGTCGCGCGCGATGCCCTGCTCGGCGAAGCCCAGGCGCTGGCACGAAGCCTCGCCGACGGCCCAACCTTCGCCCACGGCATCACCAAGACCCAGCTCAACCAGGAATGGAACGTCAGCCTCGAAACCGCGATCGAGATGGAGGCCCAGGCCCAGGCGATCTGCATGGCGACGAACGACTTCAAGCGGGCCTTCGAAGCCTTCGCACAGAAGCGAACGCCGGAGTTTGAAGGTGACTAGGCCGTTCCCTCACCCTCCCATTGCTAGCGCAATGGGCCCCTCCCCCTCCCCTCGAGGGAGAGGGGTGGATACGCCCCGCACCAACCCCTCTCCCATTTGGGGAGACGGAGGGGCCCGCGACGAAGCCGTGGGAGGGTGAGGGAATGAGCGACCGCGCGTTCCTCGAATGGCCCTTCTTCGGCGACGACCATCGCCCTCTCGCCGACGATCTCGAATCCTGGTGCGCCGCCAACCTCACCGGCGACGAGCCCGCCGACCTCGACGAGCATTGCCGCGCTCTCGTCGGCGCTCTCGGGGCCGGCGGCTGGCTTCGCCATTGCGTCCCCGACGAAGCGGGCCGCCTCGACGTCCGGAGCTTGTGCCTGATCCGCGAGACGCTCGCGCGCCACTCCGGCCTCGCCGATTTCGCCTTTGCGATGCAGGGTCTCGGCTCGGGCGCGATCTCTCTGTTCGGCACCGAGGAGCAGAAGAGCGCTTACCTTCCCGCGGTCGCGCGGGGCGAAAAGATCGCGGCCTTCGCGCTCACCGAGCCCAAGTCAGGCTCCGACGTCGCCGCGATGGAGACGACCGCCGAGGAGCGCGACGGCGGGTTCGTCGTCGACGGCGCCAAGACCTATATCTCGAACGGCGGCATCGCCGATTTCTATGTCCTCTTCGCCCGCACCGGCGAGGGACCCGGTTCGAAAGGCATCTCGGCCTTCATCGTCGACGCCGATACGCCCGGGCTGGACGACAGCGAGCGCATCGAGGTGATCGCGCCGCATCCGCTCGCGACCCTGCGCTTCACCGGCATGCGCCTCCCCGCCTCCGCGCTCCTGGGTGAGCGCGGGCGCGGCTTTGCGCACGCTATGGCCACGCTCGATGTCTTCCGCACCACGGTCGGCGCGGCGGCCCTGGGCTTCGCGCGCCGCGCGCTCGACGAGGCGACGAAGCGGGCGCTGGAGCGCAGGCTCGGCACCGGCACGCTCGCCGACAATCCGATCACCCAGTCGAAGCTCGCCGAGATGGTGCTCGACGTCGAGACCTCGGCCTTGCTGGTCTACCGCGCCGCCTGGCTTCGCGACGTGCCCGGCCGGCGCAACAGTCGCGAGGCCGCGCTCGCCAAGCTCCACGCCACCGACAGCGCCCAGAGCGTGATCGACAAGGCGGTGCAGATGTTCGGAGGGCTCGGAGTCACCCGCGGCGTCGCGGTCGAGCGCCTCTATCGTGAAATCCGCGCGCTCAGGATCTATGAAGGGGCCTCGGAGGTGCAGAAAGTGGTGATCGCCCGCGCCCATCTCGCCGAGTATCGCGCATGAAGACCCTGCTTCCCCCGGGCTGGCCGCGGCCGAGCGGCTTTTCCAACGGCATTTCCGCGAAGGGCCGCATGATCTTCACCGCCGGCATCATCGGCTGGGACGAAAAGGGCAGGATCGTCGCACCGGACCTCGCCGGGCAGCTCCGCCAGATCCTGCTCAACACGCTCGCGATCATCGCCGAAGACGGCGCCGGGCCCGAGCATGTCGTGCGGATGACCTGGTACGTGGTCGACATCGACGAATATCGCCTCGGCCTGGCCGAGATCGGCGCCGCCTACAAGGAGGTGATGGGGCGCAATTTCCCTGCCATGGCGGTGGTCGGCGTTACCGACCTGGTCGAGCCCGCGGCGAGGATCGAGATCGAGACGATCGCGGTGGTGTCCGAATGGTGAGCACGGCGCACATCGACACCTTCGTGCGCGACCGGCTGCCGCCGCCGGACCTGCAACCCGAATTCCTGTTCGACCTTCCGGAGCTTCGATATCCCGAGCGTCTCAACGCCGCCGTCGAGCTGATCGACAAGGGCGACCCGGACGCCGTCGCCGTGCTGAATGAGGCGGGTTCCTGGACCTATGGCGCGATGCGCGCCATGTCCGACCGGATCGCCCGCCTGCTCGTCGAGGAGGAGGGGCTGGTCGCCGGCAACCGCGTCCTGCTCCGCGGCCCCAACAGCGCGACCATGTTCGCCGCCTGGCTCGGAATCCTCAAAGCGGGCGGCATCGTCGTCGCGACCATGCCGATCCTGCGCCCGGGCGAGATCGCCACCATCCTCGAACGCGCGCAGGTCAGCCACGCCATCGTCGACAGCCGCTTCATCGGCGACTTCCGCCAGGGCGCCGAGCAGGCGGGCACAATCCGCTCACTGATCAGATATGACGGCGACTATGGCCAAGGCGAGCTCGAGACGCGGCTGCGCGGCGCCGCTCCGGGCTTCGCGCCGGTCGAGACGCACCGCGACGACGTCGCTTTGATCGCTTTCACCTCCGGCACGACCGGCAAGCCCAAGGGCTGCGTCCACTATCACCGCGACGTCCTCGCCTGCGCCGACAGCTTTGCCCGCTATGTGCTGAAGCCCGGGCCCGGCAGCCGCTGGGCCTGCTCGGCCCCGATCGCCTTCACCTTCGGCCTCGGCGTGCTGCTCATCTTCCCCTGGCGCTTCGGCGGCGCCGCGGTGACGATCGAGCAGCCGGGACCGAAGCCCTTGCTGGAGGCGGTGGCGAAGTTCGGCGTCAGCCACCTCGCGACGGCGCCCACGGCCTACAAAGCGATGCTGGGCTTGTTGCAGAGCGAAGGCGCAAAGGCCCCTCCCCTTGAGGGGGAGGGCTCAAGCGGCTTCGACCTCTCCACCCTCACGACCTGCGTCTCCGCCGGCGAGCATCTCCCCGCGGCGACGTGGCACGCCTGGCACGACGCCACCGGCCTTCGCATCGTCGACGGCATCGGCGCGACCGAGATGATGCACATCTTCATCTCCGCGGCGGGCGACGACATCCGCCCCGGCGCCACCGGCAAGGCGGTGCCGGGCTATGTCGCGGCCGTCCTCGACGATGACGGCGAGCCGCTCCCGCACGGCACCGGCCGCCTCGCCGTCAAGGGCCCCACCGGCTGCCGCTATTTCGACGACGAGCGCCAGTCCGATTACGTCCACGACGGCTGGAACGTCACCGGCGACACCTACCGCACCGACGAAGAGGGGTATTTCTGGTACGTCGCCCGTTCCGACGACATGATCATCTCGTCCGGCTACAACATCGCCGCGCCCGAGGTCGAGAACGCGCTCTACGCCCACCCCGCGGTCCAGGAATGCGCGGTGGTCGGCGTACCGTGCGAGGAGCGCGGGCAGAAAGTGAAGGCGTTCGTCGTGCTGGCGCCCGGTTTCGCGCCGGACGCGACCGGACTGCAGGACCATGTGAAAGCGGCGATCGCGCCCTACAAATATCCGCGCGACGTCGAGTTCGTCGAATCCCTTCCAAAGACCGGCACCGGAAAGCTACAGCGCTTCGCGCTCCGGGAGAGTTGACGAAATGAAGACCAGAGCCGCCATCGCAATCGCCCCCAACCGGCCGCTCGAGATCCACGAGGTCGACCTCGAAGGGCCGCGCGCCGGCGAGGTGCTGGTCGAGATCATGGCGACCGGCGTCTGCCACACCGACGCCTACACGCTGGAAGGCAAGGATTCGGAAGGCATCTTCCCTTCGATCCTCGGCCACGAGGGCGCCGGCATCGTCCGCGAGATCGGCGAGGGCGTGACCTCGGTGCGCCCGGGCGACCACGTCATTCCGCTCTACACGCCCGAATGCCGCCAGTGCCGATCCTGCCTCAGCCGCAAGACCAACCTCTGCACCGCCATCCGCGCCACCCAGGGCAAAGGCGTGATGCCCGACGGCACCAGCCGCTTCCGCCTCGGGGGTGAGACCATCCACCATTATATGGGCTGCTCGACCTTTTCGAACTTCACAATCATGCCCGAGATCGCGGTGGCGAAGGTCCGCGAGGACGCGCCCTTCGACAAGATCTGCTACATCGGCTGCGGAGTCACCACCGGCGTCGGCGCGGTGATCTGGACGGCGGGGGTGGAGCCCGGCGCCAGCGTCGTCGTCTTCGGCCTCGGCGGCATCGGCCTCAACGTCATCCAGGGCGCGCGGCTGGTCGGCGCCGCCCGAATCGTCGGCGTCGACATCAACCCCGCCAAGCGCATTATGGCCGAGGCGTTCGGAATGACCGACTTCGTCAATCCGGACGAGACCGGCGCCGACAAGGTCGTCCAGGCCCTGGTCGACCTCACCGGCGGCGGCGCCGATTACAGCTTCGACTGCACCGGCAATACCGACGTCATGCGCGCGGCGCTCGAATGCTGCCACCGCGGCTGGGGCGTCTCGACCATCATCGGCGTCGCCGAGGCCGGCCGCGAGATCGCCACCCGCCCGTTCCAGCTCGTCACCGGCCGGGTCTGGAAAGGCAGCGCCTTCGGCGGCGCCCGCGGCCGCACCGACGTTCCCCGCATCGTCGACTGGTACATGGACGGCCGGATCGAGATCGACCCGCTGATCACCCACAATATGAAGCTCGACGACATCAACAAGGCTTTCGACCTGATGCACGCGGGGGAAAGCATCCGCTCGGTCGTCGTCTATTAGCCGCGTGGACACTC
>DASQKE010000208.1:0-8843 GCA_035630675.1 Allosphingosinicella sp. | reverse complement strand
CCCGTTCAGATTATAGGTGACGATCTTCATCGCGCCGGCTTAGCGACGCCCGCTCAGATCGAGAAGCTCGATCCGCAGCCGCAGCCGGAGGCGGCGTTGGGGTTGGTGACCTGGAAGGCAGAGCCGCCGAGGCTCTCGACGAAATCGACCGCCCCGCCGCGGACGAGATCGAGCGTCATCTCGTCGACGACCAGGGTGACGCCGTCCTGCTCGACCGCGAGATCGCCCGCCTCGATCTCGCCGGCGAGGCCGAAGCGGTACTGGAAGCCGGCGCAGCCGCCGCCGTCGACCGCGAGCCGAAGGATCGGCTTCACGCCCTGCCGCACCGCGATCGCCGCCACGCGCGCGGCGGCCGAGGGGGTCAATGATATGTCGGCGGTCTCGGCCATCGGGTCGGAGATAGGCGCGCGCGGGCGGCACCGCAACTCGGCCCTGCCGACCGGCGAAGGCGCTTGTGCGGTGCGCACGGTCCCGTCATAGCCTCCGAGAGCCGCAGCCGGAGCGACCCGCCCGATGAAGATTCGTGTCCATGTCACGCTGAAGAGCGGCGTTCTCGACCCGCAGGGGAAGGCTATCCACCACGCGCTCGAAGGCCTCGGCTTCGCCGGCGTCAACGATGTGCGGCAGGGCAAATTGATCGAGCTCGACCTCGACGACAGCGTCTCCGACGAGGATGTCGAGGCGATGTGCCGCCGCCTCCTCGCCAACGTCGTGATCGAAAATTACCGGATCGAGCGGGAGCAGGCGAGCGGATGAGGAGCGCGGTCCTCGTCTTCCCGGGCTCCAATTGCGATCGCGACATGGTGACGGCCTTGCGCGAGGTCACCGGCGAGGAGCCGCTCAGGGTCTGGCACCGGGAGAGCGGGCTGCCCGAGCGGCTCGATCTGATCGCGATCCCCGGCGGCTTCTCCTACGGCGACTATCTGCGCTCCGGCGCGATGGCGGCGCGCTCGCCTGTCATGCAGGCGGTGAGGGACGCGGCCGGGCGCGGGGTGAGCGTGCTCGGAGTCTGCAACGGCTTCCAGATCCTGACCGAGGCGGGGCTGCTGCCCGGCGCGCTGATGCGCAATGCCGGCATCAGCTTCGTCTCGCGCGACGCGCCGCTGAGAGTCGACAACAGCCGGTCCGCCTTCACCGCCCGCTACGAGGCCGGCGAGGAGATCGTGATCCCGGTCGCGCATCATGACGGCAATTACCAGGCCGATCCGGAGACGCTCGACCGGCTGGAGGGCGAAGGGCGCATCGCCTTCCGTTACTCGGGCGGCTGCAACGGCTCGGCGCGGCGCATCGCCGGCATATTGAACGAGGCCGGCAACGTGCTCGGCATGATGCCCCACCCTGAGCGAGCGGTGGAGCCG
This sequence comes from Allosphingosinicella sp., assembly GCA_035630675.1. Taxonomy (GTDB): domain Bacteria; phylum Pseudomonadota; class Alphaproteobacteria; order Sphingomonadales; family Sphingomonadaceae; genus Allosphingosinicella. Next base: position 7,485 of record DASQKE010000208.1, on the reverse strand, counting down.
GCCCATGGCGGCACGGACGGACTACGGCTGTTCGAGGGGCTGCTCGAAGCCGTCGGCTGACCACTCCCCAGCGACCCCCTCGGGCTCGGGGGGTCTTCGTCCGGACAGGCGTAAGGGGCATATTCATGTGGGATCGGTCCGCGCGGAGCTGCCTGCGCAGCAGGATTCAGCCGCCGCCGGGCCAGCGGCATCTCCACACTCACTGCGGGTCCGCTTACTTTCCTGTGACTGTGAAGAGGGTTTTTAGCTGGTCTATCGCCTTAATTGACTTTTCCCGTTCCGAGTCTCCCCGGCCACGATAGATTTCCCCGTATACGATAGTCCAACTGGTCACTCCAGAATATTTCATGTTATTTCTTATCTTTAGCAACTGAGGGGTACATAGAGCTGCGCAGGGACTTAGAGTGATGGAAAATTTTACTTCCGTAACCGGCCGCCCTCTATCTAATTTGTAGTTGTTATATGCTCTTTCAAAATCGTTAGCAAGGTTTTGCTCGGCGTGCATATTTTCGTCTACATATGCGTATCGCTCGTCATTGTTGAATGTCACCCGCGCCTAGACCGATTCTTCGTTCTTCCAATAATTAAACGGCATTGGGGGGATCGGGTTCAGCCTATAGAGCGACGTCGCCCATTCGGGCGTCAATTGGCGCCCTAGTTTGGGGGCGGATGGGGACGACGCAGAACTTGCCGCCGCTGCCGGGCTGGACGCAGCCGCCATTCCGAAATGTGCCGCTGCGGACCCGGGCTGCGATCCTGCGTGGCGGTAAGGCGCGGCGGAGGCAGACCCCCCCACTGGTAGCCGGTCGTCGCGGGCGGAAGGGACGAGCCCGAAGACGCGGGGCTGGCCGCGGCATGCCCGGGCGCGAGGCCCGAAGGGGCGCCCCATGGACCGAGCGTCGCCGGCATGGTCGCCAGTGCGCTTCCCGGGCCGGGCGCCGAGGCCGCTGACCCGTGCCCCTGCTCGGTCGGCAGGCCCGCCCGAACCCGCGCGGCGGCCCTTTTCAGCGCGATTCTCGCGCTTGCTGCCTTGTCGGCCTCCTCCGCCTCGATCTGGGTGGAATATGTTTGCCCAGGGACCAGAGTAGAATAAAATTGCTGTCCGGCCCCTGCCACAGGATGGACCGTACGCTGGACTACCGGCGCGCCGGCCGCGACGGCAGGGTCGAGATTTCCCGCCGGCGACGGCCCCGTCCGATCCGCCGACATCTCGGCAGCGGCAGCATCCGCTTCGCGCTCAAATGCGGCGTCCGCATTCAGGGCGAGGCCCTCGAACTGCAGCGTCGGCTCGACCCGTCCCTGTTTCTGCTGGACGACGTGCCAGAGTTCGTGGCCGAGATGCTTTTCCTGCCCCGGGCCGAGATGAATTTCGCTGCCTCGCGCGTAAGCCAGCGCGTCCAGCTCTTGCGGTTGCAATGAATCGTACCGTACCCGTACGTCATCCAGTGGGATGCCGGACAGGCGTTCGGCGCGAGCCTTCAGGGCATCGGGCAGGCCGGTGCGGTTGGGCGGGGCCGGAACGCCGCCGCCACCGCCCGCCGGGGCGGTCTCACGTCCTGGCTCGGCCGAGCCCGCACCATCCGCGATCGCCGGCGCGATCGGCCCGTCGGCGACCGCACGCTGCTGCTGGATCACCTCCAGCATGCCGCGATTCCCGAGGCGGCGCCGGAGCGCTGCGAGGGGATGCTCGGAGCGCCGCGCCGGCGCAGGAGCGGTACGGCGGGACGGCTCCGTGGCCTGCGGAGCCTGCTTGAACTCGAGCAGCGGATCCTCCCTCCTACGTCAGGAACGAAGCATACTAGAGCAACGCAGGCCCAAGCGCAGCCGGAACCGCATCCGTTTTCGGCGCTTGTCCCCGGCGGCACGCTTCGCGGCCGCCTCCGCCGCAGTCAGCGCGAGATCGGGGCGGCGGGAGCAGACGTCGCTTTCTGAACCCATGCGGTGCCGGCCAGGTCCTTCTCGATCAGCTCGCGGATGTCCGGCGGCGTCGCCGGATCGTGAAAATCGCCGACCATCTCGGCCTGCGCTTCGAGGGAGGCCGAAGCGAAGGGAGTCTTGCCCGGGACATATTTGTACATGGCGTCGGCGTCGAAGCCTTTGGCGGCCCACTCGCCGAGATAGCGCAGCAGGAAAGTGGGCACGCCCAGAGCGCCATATTGCCAGATGTGCGTCATTTCATGCATGAACAGGGACGTGTCGGCGCCGGGCTTGCCGAAATCGTCCTCATAGCCGTCCTTTATGTAGATGACGCTCGCGAGGGTGATGGCCGGATTGCCGTTCTTGAACGCTATCTCGGCGATCACGTTACCCCCCGAACCGTTGACGACGCGCACCTTCTTGAAATCGATCGTCGTGCCGAAGAATTTGACCGCGTAGGCGATCTCATCGGGCGTCAGCGACCGCCTCGTCGACCCTCTCTCGCGGGCCTCTGGCTCCGAGGCGACGGCCTGCACGGCGGTCGCCCCGCCATCGGTCACCGGACTCGATTGCTTGCCGGCGGTCGAGGGATAGCTGGGCGCGGCCTGCAGCTGGACGGGAGCGGAGGCGCCCGGAGCCGCGGCCGCCTGCCGCAGCGCCAGCCACTCGCCCATACCGGCATTGCCGAGCCGGCGCTGGAGCTGCGCGAGCGGCGAGGCGCGGACTGTCCCGGGGACGGCGCGGGCTCCGCCCCGGCCCTGAGCCGCGCGCGTCTCGGCCGGCTCGTATCGAAGGTTGGACATAAGCGAAGCTCCATTCGAGGCACGCTAGCGACGCAACCGCACGGTATCGCATATAGACCGGCAGCGGCGGGCGGAAAAGCCGGATCGGGCCGTGGTTCGCGCCGGATCGGGCCCCCGGGGACGGGCGGTTCCGCTCCCGGCCAATGCGCGCTACACCCGCCCCGTGGGCGCCCGTAGCTCAGTTGGACAGAGCACGAGCCTTCTAAGCTTGGGGTCGCAGGTTCGAATCCTGCCGGGCGCGCCAGCCATTTCAATGAGCTAGTGGACTTTGGGTCTCTGCACGGGGGCCGAAATTGTGTCGCTGACCGCCGCCACGGCGGCAGCGTTGCGGAAGCAATTCTAATCTGGCACCTTCCGGTGATCGATGCCGCACAGGCGGCACGGCCCGGGGGAAATCGATGGCTGAGCCGGCACGCGAGGAGCCGCGCTACAGGGCTTTCCTGAGCTACAGCCACAGAGATGCCGCCGCTGCGGCGTGGATCCACCGCCGCCTCGAAAGCTATCGCGTGCCGAAGCGCCTCGTCGGGCGAGAAACCGAACGCGGCCCGGTCCCGCACCGGCTATGCCCGATCTTCCGCGACAGAGAGGAGATGGCCGCGTCGGCCGACCTCAGCGAGGCCGTGCGCGCAGGCCTGGCCGAGTCCGGGGCGCTGATCGTGCTGTGCTCGCCGGCCGCGGCCGAGTCCCATTGGGTTGCCGAGGAAATCCGTACGTTCCGGGCGCTCCATCCGGGCGCTCCAGTGCTCGCCGCGATCGTTGCCGGCGAGCCCCCGGCCTGCTTTCCCGAGCCGCTGCTGGCGGCGCCGGATGGGGCACGGACGGAGCCGCTGGCGACGGACCTCAAGCGCGACGGCGACGGACAGCATCTCGGCCTTCTCAAGCTCGTCGCCGGCGTCACCGGAATCCCCCTCGACGGCCTCGTCCAGCGCGACGCCAGCCGCCGCATCCGCCGCGTGACGGCCGTCACGGCGGCGGCGCTGGTGGCGGTGCTAATGATGGCCGCGCTGACGGTGTTCGCACTGGATGCAAGGCGAGAAGCCGAGCGCCAGCGCGCCGAAGCGGAAGGGTTGATCGAGTTCATGCTGACGGATCTGCGCGATAAGTTGAAAGGCGTCGGCCGGTTGGACGTCCTGGGCGCAGTCAACGCACGCGCCTTGCGTTACTATCGCGGGAGCAGGGACTTGGCGGACCTGCCTGCAGAATCGCTCGCCCGCCGGGCGCGGATCATTCATGCGATCGGCCATGACCATCTCGAGCGCCGCGACCTTGCCGCTGCCTTTACCAGTTTCCGCGACGCGCGTGCGACGACCGGGGAGCTAGTCAGACGCTCGCGGGACGACGCGAGCCGGATCGCCGAGCACGCGACGAGCGAGTTCGGCCTCGGCCGCGTCTACGAACTGCGCCGACAATGGCGAGGGGCGACATTGCATTACCGAGCCTTCGCTGCGGCCGCCGCTCGCTTGGTCGCGATCGATCCGGAAAACCCGGATTTCATGTTGAAGGCCGCATCGGGCGCCATCAATCTGGGCAATGTCGATTTCGACGGCACCAAGGACTATCGGGCGGCCCGGCGCCATTACGAGGCCGCCGTGCACTGGCTGGACCGAGCTGCGCGCGCGCGTCCCGGCGATCTCCACATCCTCTTCAGCCAGGCCAATGCCTATGGCTGGCTCGCCGACAGCTACTACCTCGCGGATTGCTGGCAGGAGTCGCTCGAAGCGCGTCTTCGGCAATATTCCATCATGACAAGGCTGCGGTCGTCGGATCCCGAGAGTGCGGCGATCGCCTTCCGCCTGGCCGCCGCCCGGCGCGGGCTCGCGCATTCCCACCATCAATTGGGTGACCGCAGCGCGGCAAGCGAATATCTCGTCCAGGCAGATCGAGCAGTCCAAACGCTTGTCGCACACGACCCGGAAAATGCCGAATGGCGGTCGCTGCGGTCGACTATCCGCCGCGATCTGCAGGGCATGCCGGTTCGGAGGCCAGCCGCGGCAGCCGGCGCCTGCCGCCGTAGCCGCCCGACGGCGGCAGCGGCAGCCCGCCCGCAGCTCGGTTTGGCGGGAAGAAGGAATAATCACCGGCGAGCGCCGACACCTGAGGAGGCCAGACATGGGCACACCCCGCGATAACGATAACGACTCCAAGTTCGGCGGCAAGGGAGGAGGTCCACCAAACCCGGTCTATCATGGCGAAAATCCGAACCTGGAGGCGCACTGCATATACTTCTATTTGCTGTCACCCGGTACGGAGATACCCAAACTGTATTTCGAGGACCTGCAGAGGCCCGTTTTACGGAGCGAAATGCCGGATCGAATTGTGGACATCATGCGGAAAATCCGGGCGGGGCTTCTCCAACAGGAACCGGTCCCCACGGAATGGACACGAAAAAGTTTTTTCGCCGCCGTACTCGACATTGCAGGCTCGACGCTGACGCCGGGCAATGCTGTCGTGTTCGAGTTGCAGGGCGCAGGAGGCGGAGGAAACCATACTTTCCGGGACGGGGAGGATATCCCGGCACTGCCCGCGCCTTTCCAAGACCGGGGCGCCTTTTTCTGCTTCAATCACATGAAGCACAAGCACGGCCACGTGCTGAAATACGGCGAACGGGAACCCTTCAAGGCGCACTTTAATCACCCGCATCCATCCCCCAACCCAACTGTTCTCGGCCATGAGGAGAGCGGCACGAATATCGGCCCGCCGATTCCGCCGCCCGCGTAACGAAGCTTCCGGCACCAGGTTCACAATGCCGTCCGAATGCTCCATGCTGGAAGCAAGATCCGAGCTCAGATGGTAAGTGCCGCACCTCTCGCGACAATCATCGCCTTCGCGCGCGCGGGAGCGCTCGACCATGCCTGGTGCCAGTTCCGCGCCGCCGGATATGATCGACAGCCCGACGATCCCGCCGCTCTCGCCGTCAAGGGGCGGCTGCTCAAGGATCGCGCGGTCCAGGCGCGCGGAGACGAGCGCAGGCGACTGTACCGGGAATCGGCGGCCGCCTACCTGCAGTCGGCCGCTCTGCGCCCTTCCACCTACCCGCTGATCAATGCCGCCACGCTTTCGCTCCTCGCGGGCGACCCTGAACGAGCGGTGGAGATTGCGGGCGAGGTCCTGGAGCGGGTCTCGCGCGAGCCCGAGGAGCCGGAGACCCCCTATTGGCGCGCCGCCACCGAGGCGGAGGCGCTGCTTCTCGTCGGGCGGTTCGACGAGGCGCGGGCGAAGCTCGGCGAGGCGATCGCGGCGGCACCGCGGGCGTGGGAGGACCATGCCTCGACCCTGCGTCAGTTCCTGCTCATCCATGAAGCGCTCGGGCGGGATGCCGTCCGGCTGGAAATGCTGCGGCCGCCGCGCTCGCTTTTCTTCTCCGGACGGATCGGCCTGTCGGAGGCGGCTGCGATGGAGGCCGCCGAAGCAGTCGCCGGCCTGATCGCGCGCGAGCGGATCGGCTTCGGCTATGGAGCACTGGCGGCCGGAGCGGACATCGTCGTCGCCGAGGCGCTGCTCGCATCGGGCAGCGAGCTCCACGTCGTCCTGCCGTCCGACGCGGAAAGCTTCGCGCGGCATTCGGTCGATCCCTATGGCGAGGCCTGGCGGGAGCGCTTCGACGCCGCGCTCGCGGCAGCCGAGGCCGTCTATCCGGTGCGGCCTCTCGAGCGTCGGCCCGACGGCGCCATGATCGAGCTCGCCGACGACGTCGCGATGGGCATGGCGCGTCTCAACGCCGAGCGCCTGCTGACCGAGGCGCGCGAGCTCGTCGTGGGCACGCCGCGGCCGGGCCGGCGCAGGCCGGAGCATCTTATCGAGATCACAGCCGAATCGCCCCCGGCCTCGGACAAATCGGCCGACTCGCAAACAGCGGCGCTGCATTCGCTCGTCCTGATCCGCGTCGGTAGCGCGGAGGACCAGGCGCATGAAGCGCGGCTGGGCGACGTCCGGCAGGCGCTTGCAGGCACTCCGACGGCGATCGCGCCCTATCTCGACGGTGACGACGTCATCGTCGGCTATTCCGGGGTCGCCGAGGCGGCCGAGGCGGTGCGGCAAGTCCACACGCAACTCGCGGCCCCGGGCGCGGTCGGCATCGCGGCGCACCACGGCTTGATCTCGACGGTGCGCGACCCTTTTTCAGCCGCCCTGCGGCCGACCGGAAAGGGCGCCGCGATTCTCAAAGCCATCGCGCAGGCGGCGCCGCCTGAAATCGTCTGCGCCTCACTCGACTTCGCCGCCGCGCTTGCCGCCGGCAGCGATGGCCCGAGCGGCGCGACCTGGATCGGCGAGCTGCAGGCGTTCGACGGTGGGCCCGCCATCCCGCTCTACGCGCTCCACCTGTCCGGCTCAGACGATTAGCTCCTCCAGGCGGTCCGGCGCCACCACCACCAGCGCATCCGCCGTGCGTCGGACGATGCCGCGCCGATCGAGCGCATTGACCGCGCGCGACACCGTCTCGCGGGAGGTCGAGACGTGCAAGGCGAGCTCGGAAAGAATCGGCGCCGGCCGGATTGTGAGGTCCGCGCCCTCCCGTGCCCGGCGCAAGAGTTCGGCATGAATCCGGCCGACGGCGGAAAGGGCGGCATGCTCGTACATTCGCGTCTCGGTCCGCTGCAGCCGCTCGATCATCAGCCTGAGCAGCGCGAGGCCGATGCAGCTGTGCCGTTCGGCGAGCAGGGTCAGCTCGCGGCCATCGAGCAGAAAGGAAGCGACGTCGGCGACGGCGACCACGTCGGACTCGTGCCGCATCTGCGCCGGCGTTCCCACCGCGCCAAAGAAATCG
>DASQKE010000207.1:0-3764 GCA_035630675.1 Allosphingosinicella sp. | reverse complement strand
CGCGCGGCAGCGCCGCTTCGTCCTCCGGCGCGGCCGAGAACAGGCCCGCCACCGCCTCGGCGTTCAGGCAGATGGCGAGCGCCACCACGACCGCCGGCAGCACCGAGACCAAAAGAGCGAGCTTGACCGCGCCGTGCGCGCGCGCGTCCGTCCGCTCGGCCGGCACGATCCGCTGCAGCGCGTTGGTCATCGAGAGATCGACGATGTTTGCGACGAGGTTCACCCCCGCCCAAAGCGCGACGTAGAGCCCGTAGGTCGCGAGGCCGAACAGCCAGGTGTAGAGCGGCTGGGCGACCGCCTCGATCAGCGCCCCCATCCGCGCCAGCCCCGCCAGCCCCGCGCCGCGCGCGACCTCGCCGCGGGTGACGGCCGGCGCCGCTTCGGGCTCGCTCACTCTTCCGTCCGGATCAGCACCGTCTCGCCGATCAGAGCGAACAGGGCGAACGGTCCCCAGGCGGCGAGCAACGGCGGATAGGCGCCGTAATTGCCCATCGCGATCGCGAAATTGTCGGCGACGAAATAAGCGAAGCCGAGGCCCATGCCGGCCACCGCGCGCATGAAGAGCTGGCCGGAGCGGGCGAGGCCGAACGCGGCGATGGCGGCGAGCAAGGGCATCAGCACGGCGGAGAGCGGCCCCGAAATCTTGTGCCACAGATTGGCCTCGAGCGCGCCGGTCGGGCGGCCGGCGGCGCGCAGATCCTCGATCGAGCGGGCGAGACGCGCGAAATCCTGCTCGTCGGGATCGACGCCGGCGAGGGTGAACTGGGTCGGATCGATGTCCTCGGCCAGCCGGTACGCGGGCACGCGGGTTGTGGTCACGGCGTCGACGTCGAACAAAGTCGCGTCCGCAAGCACCCAGGCGCCGTCCACCCGCCGCGCGCTCCCGGCGTTGACGATGCGGTCGAGGGTGCCGGCGGACCGCATGTAGATGGTGACGCCGCCGAGCAGGACGCCCTCGCCCCGGCCGCTGATCTGGCGGGCGTGGACCAAATCCTCGCCGCGGCGGACCCAGACGTTGCTGCCGACACCGCTCTGCCGCGGCACCTCGCCGTAATCGACAGCCTCCCAGGCGCCGAGCGCGGCGGCGGCGCGGGTCACCACCCTTTCGTTGAAGGCGAAGCTGATCGCGGCGATCGCGAAGCTGGCGACGATCAAGGGCGCGATGATCTGGTGGGCCGAGATGCCCGCCGCCTTCATCGAGATGACCTCGCTATGCTGGTTGAGCGCGGCGAGCGTGATCAAGGTGCCGAGCAGCACCGCGAAGGGGAGGAAGCGCGCGATCAGCATCGGGATCCGGAGCGACACGTAGCGCCACAGCTCGGCGTCCCCGTTCTGCGGCGGCGCCAGGATCTTGCCGCTCTCGCCGAGCAGATCGAGCGTCATCAGGATCAGCACCAGAGCCGCGAGCACGGCCAGCGTCCGCACCAAGAACAGGCGCGCCATGTAGAAGGCAATGCGCTTCGACGGGAAGAACTGGACGTTGATCATGACGCCGGCTGCAGCCCCCGCGCCCGCCGCCGCGCGCCGCCGATGTCGAGCAGATGCGAGACGCTCTTGCCGAGCTTGGCGAACACCCGCTCGAGCGCGCCGATCGGCTGCCCGCCCGGCTTGTGCGCCAGCGTCCAGAACATCCACAGGATGAGGGCCGTCGCCAGCGCGAACGGCACCCACACCGCGAGCGCCGGATCGAGGCGGCCGAGCGCGCCCATATTCTCCGCATACTGATTGATCTTATGGTAGGCGACGACGAAGATCAGCGAGAGGAAGATGCCGAGTCCGGAGCTGGAGCGCTTGGGCGGCACCGCCAGCGACACCGCGAGCAGCGGCACCAGCAGCATCATCAGCACCTCGGCCACGCGGAAGTGGAAATTGGCGCGGCTCGCCAGCCTTTGCTCCTCGCTGGCGCCGGGCGCGGACGCGGTCGTGACCAGCTCGGGCAGGGTCAGCTCCTCGATGCCCACCCCGCGCCGCCGGAAGGCGTCGATCGCGGGCAGGTCGATCGGAATGTCATGGCTCGCGAACGACAGCACCCGCGGCACCCGGTACGCCGGCGCATTGTGGACCAGCCGGCCGTTGGTCAGCCGAAGCACGATCGCGTCGTCGTCGCGGGTGGCGAGGAACGCGCCCCGGTCGGCGGTCACCGCGATCGACCGCCCCGACCGGTCCTCGGCGCGCACGAAGACGCCGTGCAAGATGTGCCCCTGCCCTTCCGACCGCTCGACCCGGATCGTCATCCGCCGCCCCATATTGGTGAACTCGCCGACCTTGATCGACGCGCCCAGCGCCCCCGACCGGAGCTCGAAGCGCAGGCCCTGATAGGCATATTCGGCGTGCGGCTGGACGAAGCCGACGATGAAGACGTTGACCGCCATCAGCGCCACCGCGAACAGATAGGGCACCAGCAGCAGCCGCTCGTACGAGATCCCCACTCCGCGCAGCACGTCGAGCTCGGACGAGAGCGCCAGCTTACGGAACGCGAGCAAGGTCCCCATCAACAGCCCGATCGGGATGCCGAGCCCGAGATATTCGGGCACCATGTTCATCAGCATCCGCCACACGACGTCGACCGGCCCGCCCTCCGACACGACGAAATCGAACAATCGCAGCATCTTGTCGAGCAGGAGCAGCATCGCCGCGAGAACGAGCGTCGCGACCAATGGCACGAAGATGAGGCGTGCGAGATAGCGGTCTATTCTGGTCAAAGTGGTACTTTGACCAGGGGGAGGCAGGGGAAGGAGGGGCGGGTGCTCAAGCTTCTGCCTCGGCGGTGCGGCGGTGGGTGCTCGTGCGGCTATAGAGGGTGCGGGCCTTCGTCTGAAAGTGGTACTTTCAGCCGGCATGCGGGGAAACAGAGCGACGGGGTGAAGGCGCGGGGCGGGTGGAAACCGGGCGGTGGCCCGCGGCGCAAGCCGACTCGGGTATCAGCTGGACGGCAACGATATTGCCTTTTTTAGCCGGGCATTGGAGTGCCCCCGCTCGACCGAGGCTGAGAGACGCCGTGGTAGCGGGGCCGGGGGACCAAGCTTAATCTACTGGTGTGAACGCGGAGCTGCCAACCCCTAAGTCTTGCGCGTCAGTCGCCACCTGAAAATCGACTCCCAGCGCGTAACGAAAGTGGCGACGGCCGCACTGGATCTTGCGGCGCTCGTCAGGCCTGAGTTTTTCGAGTTCTACCGTTCCCTTAGTCTCCCGGACGAGGAACAGTCGCTCGCCTTCCTCCTCCCGCAGTACCACGGCCCAATCCGGATTATAGCGCCCAATCGGGGTATCGACCGTGAACCAATCCGGCAGCTTGATGTAGAGCTTCACGCGGGCGTCCTTCTCGAGCGCTTCCGCGAACGGGCGTTCTATAGTCTCTGAATCCACCTCGACGCCGTCATAGAGGTGCGTTCCCCCCGCGAGTCCGTGCGTAGTGCTGTCCACCACGCGGTCGGCATAGCTCTCAATCTCCTCCAGGAATTGGGTCTGCTCGTACCAGCTCCCGTCCTTCTCGTAGCGGATGCCGCCGACAAGCTGGTCCGCCAGCTTGTCCTTGGCGATCCGCGTCACCGCCGCCGCAAAATCGTGCGGATTGGCCAGCATGTCCTGCTTCTTCGCCGTGCCTTTCAGAATGGCGATGATCGTCCGGCGCGACAGCCGCATCGGCGGGCTCGTCGCCTCCAACATGTTCTCGATGATCTCGATGAGGTTAGGCAGCGGAAAGCGGCCGGCGAGATCGATCGCAGTCTTGGCTCCGCTCGTCACGATCGCCTCGAACGTGTCCT
>DASQKE010000206.1:0-6425 GCA_035630675.1 Allosphingosinicella sp. | reverse complement strand
GTGCGCAGGCGCGAGCCCGGCTTTGCCAGCCGATGGGCCGCGGCGCTCCGGGACTCGGCGGTCCGGCTGGCCGGCCGGCCGAACGACTGGAAGGAGCAGGGCGACGGCACGTTCGAGACGATCCGGCGGGGCACCGGCGGGCGGCTGCAGATCGTCGCTCGAAGCCCGGGAGGCTGGTCGAAGACGATCGAGGACCGCTTCATCGCGGTGCTCACCGCCACCGGCAATTTCACCGCCGCGGCGCGCGCCGTCGGCATGTACGCGCAGGGGATCCTCGACCGGCGGCGGCGTTGGCCGGCTTTCGCGCAGCGGGTCGACGACGCGCTCGCGGACGCGGAGATCCTGCTCCAGTTCAGGCTTGCGACGATGGGCAACGACGTCGGCCACGGCATCGGCTGCGACGGCAGCAGCGGGGACGGCAGCGGCGGCAGCGGCGGCGGCGAGCAGGCGGAGGATTCGAAGACCCGCGCCGCGGTCGCGGAGGCGCAGCTTCGCTTCGATCCGCATCTCGCGCTCCAATATCTGAAGTGGCGCGAGGACCGGCGCAGCGGCGGCGGCAAGCGCGGGCGGCCGCTGGTGAAGCGGCGCAGCATCGCCGAGATCACCGACGACATCGTCCGCAAGGCCGAGGCGATCCGAACGCACCGGGAGCGCGACCAGGAGGGCGGCGGCGATGCGGGGGCTGCAGAGGATTGAGCCGGAGCTGCTTCGTGCGGCGCTGGCGGCGATCCCGGAGGAGGAGAGGCGGCGGCTCAACGACGACTGGCCGAGCTGGGCGCACCGGGGGCAGCGGCCGAGCCACGAGGACTGGCACGTCTGGGTGATGCTCGCCGGCCGCGGCTTCGGCAAGACCCGGGCCGGCGCGGAATGGGTGAGCGAGAAGGCGCGGGTGATGCCGGGGGCGCGGATCGCCCTGGTCGCGGCGACCGCGGCCGAAGCGCGGCGGGTGATGATCGAGGGGCAGAGCGGGCTGATCGCCACCGCCACCGACGAGGAACGAGCGGAGATGCGCTGGGCGCCGAGCCTCGGCCGGCTCGATTTCGCGAGCGGCGCCCGGGCGTTCGTCTATTCGGCCGCGGACGGCGAGGGGCTGCGAGGGCCGGAGCATCATTTCGCCTGGTGCGACGAGCTCGCCAAATGGAAGCGCGCGGAGGCGAGCTGGAACAATCTCATGCTCGGGCTTCGGCTCGGGCCGCGGCCGCAGGCGGTGGTGACGACGACGCCGCGATCGGCGCCGGTGCTGAAGCGGGTGCTGGCGATGGGCGGGCTCGAGCGGAGCGGCGGGCCGAGCTGGGCCAATCCACACGCCTCCCAGCGGTTCCTCGCGGCGATGCGGGCGGAGCATGAAGGAACGCGGCTCGGGCGGCAGGAGCTCGAGGGGATCATGGTCGAGGAGGTCGAAGGCGCCTTGTGGCCGCGGGCGCTGATCGAGAAGGCGCGGGTTGGGGACAGTCACTTTTCGCTCCGGGCGGGTGGGGACAGTCACTTTCAGCACGGCGGTGCGAGGTCTCTTTTCGTCGCGGGTGAAAGTGACTGTCCCTTGGGTGCTGGCGGGGACAGTCACTTTCAGCTCCGGGCGGGTGGGGACAGTCACTTTCAGCACGGCGGTGCGAGGTCTTTTGCCGTCGCGGGTGAAAGTGACTGTCCCTTGGGTGAAAGTGACTGTCCCTTTGTCCGGATCGTGATCGGGGTCGATCCCCCGGCTTCGGCGGACGGGGATGCGTGCGGGATCATCGTGTGCGGGCTCGGCGCCGACGGGATCGCCTATGTGCTCGCCGACTGCTCGGCGGCCGGGGCGGCGCCGGAGGTCTGGGCGCGCAAGGTCGCCGCGGCGGCGGCGGCGTGGGGCGCGCATCGGGTGGTCGCCGAGGCCAACAATGGCGGGCGGATGGTCGAGAGCGTGCTGCTCGCCGCCGATTCCGGGCTGCCGGTGAAGCTCGTCCATGCCAGCGACGGCAAATCGGCGCGGGCCGAGCCGGTGGCGATGCTGTTCGAACGCGGAAGGGCGAAGTTCGCCGGCCGCTTCCCCGAGCTCGAGGACGAGCTCGCCGGGCTTGCGATCGGCGGCGGCTATGAGGGGCCGACCCGCTCGCCCGACCGCGCCGACGCCATGGTGTGGGCGCTGACGGAGCTGATGCTGCGGAGGAAGCAGCCGGTGCCGCGGGTGCGGGGCCTGTGACAGCACCATGTCATCGAGGGCCTGCTCGAGCCCGAATATCGAGCGCGGTCAGGCGAGGCTCACCCGGTCCCTTTCAAAGCGCAGCTTCGCGGTGAGGAGCGCGCGGAAGGCGTTGTAGCCGCCCTTGCCGGGAAAGAAGGCGTGGAAGAAGAGCTGCGGCTCGCCGTCCGGCCCGGATGCGACCGAGGCGTGCCCCGGCGCCCACCATGTCCGGCTCGATTTGAGCAATGGCCCGGCCTGCTTGCGATAGGGCCCGAGCGGATGGTCCGCGACGGCGACGCCGATGCCGTAGGCCGGCGTCGAGAAGTCGTTTCCCGCATAAAAGAGCCAGTAGCGCCCCGCCTGCCGCGTGACCCAGGGGCCCTCGATCAGATGCCCTTCCCAGTCGAGATCGTTGGCGAGCACTTCCCGCGCCTCGCCGATCAGCGCCGACCCGTCGGACGCGAGCCGCTGGGCGAGGATCGGCGTGCGCATCGCGGCGAGGATAGCCTGCGCTTCCTCGACCTCGCCAAGCACCGCGCGCACCGCCGGCCAGTGGGCGAGCACGGCCTCGATCAGCGGCTGCATCAGGAAGAAGCGCTCCATCGGCCGGCGCTTATTGGCCCAGGCGACGATCGCCACGGCGAAGGCGGCGGTGCGGCGGTCCTCGTCGGTCGCAAACAACCGCGCGAGCAGCTCCGGCCGGTCGCGCAGCAATGCGGCCAAGGGGCGCGGCCACAGGCCGTTGGTGTCGCGCTTCCAGAACAGCCACGGATCGCCGCTTTCGTCGATCAGGATGTGAGAATCGATGACTCCGCCGCTCCTCGCGGGCTGCGGTGCATCGGGGCCGGAGTCAGCGAACAGTGCAACGCCGCCCGCGATCAGCGGGGCGCCGCCGTCGCGCCAGGGACCGTATGGGGACGCGCTTCGGGCGAGGCCGATGGCGAGCGCGTTCGATTTCTCCCGGGCGGTATAGACCAGCCAATATTCGTCGCCGACCTTCGCCATTTCGGGCGCCCAGAAATCGGCGACCCTGGTGCCGGTCGCCGCCCATCCCGGCGTCTCGCCCTCGGGGAAGACAAAGCCGACATGCTGCCACGTCTCGAGATCGGCCGAGCGCAGGATGGGAAAAGCGTCGGGCGCATCGTTGGAGGTCGCGACCAGGATCCAGCCTTCCTCGGTCTTCAGCACGGCCGGGTCGCCATAGCCGGACAGGATGCGGGGCGAGAGATTCTCGGTAATCAGCGGCCGCCATTCGAGCCCGTCGGCAGCGGCGTCGGCCGGCTCCTGGTAAATGTGGGGCACGCGGGTGCCGAAATCGCGCGCGAGCTCGCGATAGAAAAGGCTGTAGTCGTCCTGCTCGCCGCCGGCGATGCGGTAATGGCGCGTCTCGCCGCCGGACGAGACGGCGAAGCGGGTGGCCGATCCGTCGGCGGCGGCTTCGACGGCGAAGGCAGGCGAATCGCTCACTTTCATGGCCGCGCGGTTAGCCCACCGCGCGCCGACCCCGCAATTAAACCGGGGGCGTCACTAAACCTTGGTTAAACCCTTTCGGGCAAGAAGGCTTCATGGGGGTGCGAGGACAGAAACGGACGCCATCTTCGCGGCAGGGCAGGGCCTGAGCCGCGATGCAGCGCGTCGACCCCAAAAAGCTTGCAGGCGCTGCCGCCGACCCGGCTGACGAGATCGCGGCGCTGCGGGCCCTGCTCGCGGAGACGCAGGATGCCCTGCGCGAATCCCGGCGCGACCTCGAGCATCTGCTCGGCAACCTCTCGGGGATCGTCTACCGTTCCACCCTCGTCGTGCCGAGGCGGATGTCGTTCGTCGCAGGCCGTATCGAAGCTCTGACCGGTTATGAATCCGGCAAGGTCGAGGAGGCCGGCTGGGCCACGATCGTCCATCCGCACGATCTTCCGCAATTGCGGGCGGAGGTCGCCGCCGGAGTCGCCGAAGCGCGCAGCTTCAGCCTGTTCTACCGGATCGTCCACGCCTCCGGGGAGCTGCGATGGGTGCGCGAGCAGGGCCGCGCCGTCCACGGCGAGGACGGCCAGCCCCTGTTCCTGGAAGGCGTGATCACCGACGCGGGCGAAGAGAAGCGCTTGGAACTGTCGCTGCGCGCGGCGGAGGAGGCGGCGAGCCTGCGGGCGGACGGGCTCCGCACGATGCTGGACGCCATTCCGCAGATGATCTGGTGGTACGACGTCGCGTCCGAAACCCCGCATTACAGCCAGCAATGGACGACCTTCACCGGCGTCGACCTCAACGCGCCCGGCGCGCCGAAGCGGCTCGACTTCGCCCCACCCGAGGATCGCGCCGCAGCGAAAGAGCGCTGGCGCCAGGCCCGTGCCACCGGCGAGGATTATGAAGCGAAGTACCGTATCCGCCACCATAGCGGCGAGTATCGCTGGATCCTGAGCCGCGGGCGTCCCCACCGCGGCCCGGACGGCAAGATCGACGCCTGGTACGGAAGCTCGACCGACATCGACGAGCTGATCCTGGCCGAAGCCGCGCTCGACGCCAGCGAGCGGCTCAGCCGCGGCATCATCGAGGCCAGCCCGGACTGCATCTCGGTCCTCGACCTCAACGGGCGGCGCCTGCTGGCCAACCGGATGACGATGAAGGCCTATGGCGTCGACGACCACGCGCAACTGGTCGGCGAGCTCTGGGGCGAGCGTTTCCCGGAGCCGGAGCGCGGCCGGCTGATGGCGGCGCTGGCGACGGCGCAGGGCGGCGAGCTCGCGCGCCTCCACGTCCAATATGGCGAGGACCGTCGCTGGTGGGACATGATCGTCGCACCGGTGCCGGACGAGCAGGGCCGGCCTGCCCGCCTGGTCGTCATCTCGCGCGACGTCACCGAGCAGAAGGCGGCCGAGGAGCGTGCGAGCTGGGCCGCCAATCACGACCCCCTGACCGGTCTTCCCAACCGCTTCCTGTTCCAGAAAAGGATGGAGGCGGCGATCGCGCATACCGAGGCGCACGGCGGCGGATTCGGCATCCTTCTGCTCGACGTCGACGATTTCAAGCGGGTCAACGACACGCTCGGTCACGACGCCGGCGACGCCTTGCTCTGCACCTTCGCCGAGCGGATCACCGGCGCGCTCCGGCCCGACGACACGATCGCTCGGCTCGGCGGCGACGAGTTCGCGGTGCTGCTCACCGGGGTGCAGGAGGAGAAGGGGGTCGCACTCGCGGTCGAGGCGATCCTGGCCGCGTTGCGCGAGCCCTGCCACCATTCGGGCCGGGTGCTCGAATGCCAGGCGAGCATCGGAGCCAGCCTCTGCCCGGAGCAGGGAACCGACCGTGCCGAGCTTCTCAAGAATGCAGACGTCGCGCTCTATGCCGCCAAGTCCGCGGGGCGCGGCAACCTCCAGATCTTCCGACCGAAGATGCGGCTCGAGATGCAGGAGCGCGTCTCGATGCTGAGCCTCGCCCGTGACGCGCTGTCGCACCGCCGGATCGTGCCATTCTATCAGCCGAAGGTGGACCTCAGGACCGGCGCCGTCGCCGGCTTCGAGGCCTTGCTGCGGTGGCTCCATCCGTCGGCGGGGCCGCAGTGCCCGGCGACGATCGCGGCCGCGTTCGAGGATCTCTCGCTCGCCACCGAGCTCAGCGACGCGATGATCGGCGCGGTGATGGCGGACCTCGTCCGCTGGCGCGAAGAGGGCCTGGAGATCGGCCATGTCGCCGTCAACGCCGCAGCGGCCGAGTTCCGGCGCGGCGACTTCGCGGACAAATTGCTCGAGCGGATGCACAGAGCCGCGCTGCCGCCCAACCTGCTTCAGGTCGAGGTGACGGAAACGGTGTTCCTGGGGCGCGGCGCGGAGTCGGTAGAGCGGGCGCTCAAATTGCTGAGCGCGGCCGGCGTCGGCATCGCGCTCGACGATTTCGGAACCGGCTTCGCCTCGCTATCGCATCTCAAGCAATACCCGGTCGACATCATCAAGATCGACCGCTCGTTCGTCCGCGACCTCGAGGATGATCCGGACGATGCGGCGATCGTAGAAGCGGTGGCCAATCTCTCCCGCAGCCTCGGCATCTCGATCGTCGCGGAGGGGGTGGAAAATGAACGGCAGCACGCCTTCCTCGCCGCCTTGGGCTGCGACTTCGGCCAGGGCTACCTCTACGGCCGTGCCGGCCCGGCGGAGGAGGTCGCGGCGACGTTGCGGTGCCCCACGGCCCAGTTGCGGCTGGCCGGCTAGGGTCCGTACTCAATACCCGCAATGGCCGGGATCGGCCGGCGGGCCTCTCCGGGCGACCGCGAAGCGGC
>DASQKE010000205.1:0-29626 GCA_035630675.1 Allosphingosinicella sp. | reverse complement strand
GGCGGCGGCGCCTTCGGCGATGATGCGGCGGCGCTCGGCCGGGTCGACGATGACGTGGCAGGCGCGCAGCTTCTCGGCATAATCGTTGGCGCTGCCGATCGTGATCGGGCCCGAATGGTGGAAGCGGTGGCCGACGGTGGCGGCACCCGAGCCGATGCCGCCAATCTCCATCTCGACGATCTGCTCGCCGAGCAAGGCGACGATGCCCTGGAGCGGGCGGACCCACCGCAGGCTCTCGGTCGAGGTCGAGGCCGCCCCCCAGCGCATCGACTTGGGCCAGGGGAAAGCGCGAACGATCGCTGGGACGGCTTCGGCCAGGACTTCGGAGGTGGGGCGGCCGGGTTTGTCGACGATCGCGAACCAGATTCCGTCGCGCTCGACGAGCTCGTCCTGGGTCAGGCCGGTCTTGCGCAGGAATCCTTCGAGCGCCTGTGGCGGGGCGGAGCTGCGCGGGCCCTTGGTCTCCTCGCGGGTCGCTTCAGTCTCGCCGGGGAGATTGCGGGCAATGAGGACGAGACGGCGCGGCGTGGCCCAGGTCTCGATGCCGTCGGCGGCGAGGCCGGCCCTAGCGAGCTCCGCCTGGAACAGCCGCGCGAGGTCCGCGCACGCCTTCGCCTGCATCCGCGCCGGGATTTCCTCGGACAGGAGCTCGAGCAGGAAATCAGGCATCGTGCGTCCCTCGATACGCCGCTTCGACAAGCTCAGCGGCTACTCGGGATGAACAGGTTGGATGAAATCTCATGACCGCTCATCCTGAGTAGGGATCGAGCGAAGCCGAGAGCCCGTATCGATGGACGCCCATCCGTTCTTTTCCATCCAGGATTGGCAGGCGCCTTTGGTGAGGTCGCGGACTCGGCCGATATAGGCCTGGCGCTCGGCGACGGAGATGACGCCCCTCGCCTGGAGCAGGTTGAAGATGTGGCTGGCCTTGATCGCCTGATCGTAGGCGGGAAGCGGCAGCTTCGCCTCGACGCAGCGGACGGATTCCTCGGCGGCGTCCTTGAACCAGCGGAATAGAGTCTCGGTATTGGCAGTCTCGAAATTGTACGCGCTGAACTGCTTCTCGTTCTCGAGGAAGACCTGGCCGTAGGTCACGCCCCGATCGTTGAAGGCGAGATCGTAGACGTTGTCGACGCCCTGGATGTACATGGCGAGGCGCTCGAGGCCGTAGGTGAGCTCGCCCGCAACCGGCTTGCAATCATAACCGCCGACCTGCTGGAAATAGGTGAACTGGGTGACTTCCATGCCGTCGCACCAGACCTCCCAGCCGAGGCCCCAGGCGCCCAATGTCGGGCTCTCCCAATCGTCCTCGACGAAGCGGATGTCGTGGACCGAGAAGTCGATGCCGATGGCGGCGAGGCTGCCGAGATAAAGGGCCTGCAGGTCCGGCGGGCTCGGCTTCAGGATCACCTGATATTGGTAATAATGCTGGAGCCGGTTCGGATTCTCGCCGTAGCGGCCGTCGGTCGGGCGGCGGCAGGGCTGGACGAAGGCGGCCTTCCACGGATCGGGGCCGAGCGCGCGCAGGGCGGTCGCGGGGTGGAAGGTGCCGGCGCCCATCTCGACGTCGTAGGGCTGGAGGATCAGGCAGCCCTGGCGGCTCCAATAATCGTGGAGGGTCAGGATAAGTTGCTGGAAGCTCGGCGGATCGTCGGCCAAGATGGGGTCCCGAAACTCTCGTAAAAGACCGTTCGCTTTGGCCGATGCCTGGGTTAGGGTCAAGGAACGGCGGGGGAATGGCGCAATGGGGCTGATCGAACGGTTCGCGAAGGCGGCACGGGGATGGACGAAGGCGCTGGCCGGCGCCGCTTTGCTGGTCGCCGGCACGCCGGGGCTCGCCGAAGCGCCGGCACGGGCGGCCGCCCGCGCTCAGCCCGCCGCGGCGCCGCGGCCGGCGATCTGGCTGCTCGAGGATGCGGACACGAAAATCTATCTGTTCGGGACCCACCATATGTTCCAGCGCGGCTTCGCCTGGCGTTCGGCGCGGCTCGACGCGATCATCCGCGATGCGGACGAGCTGGTGATGGAGGTTGCCGACCTGAACATGGTGGACGAGGGGACGGTCGGGCGCTGGCTCTTCATGGGCAAGTCGGTCCCGATCCTGTCGCGCGTCTCCGCGGCGCACCGCCCGCGTCTGCAGGCGCTGATCGAGGCGAGCGGCACGCCGATCGAGGCATGGGACATGATGCACAGCTGGGCTGCCGCGCTGATGGTGATGGGAATACAGTCGATCGGGACCAGCGAGGATCGGCGCGCGCAGGTCGCGGCGCTGGACCGGACGAGCTTCACCGGGGCGGAACGCGAACTGGACGTGGAGTTCCGCCGCGCCGGCAAGCCGATCTCGGGGCTGGAGACGCCCGAGCAACAGATGGCGATGTTCCGCACGCTGGGCCTGTCGCTCCAGCGCGCCTTCCTCGAGCGGGTGATCGACATCGTTCCGGAAGCCGAGCCCGATACGCCCGGTCCGATCGGCGACCGCAACTGGGCGAGCGGCAATGTCGAGGCGCTGGTTGAGGATATGGGAGCGCTGACGCCGGAGCTGCACGATCTGTTGCTGACGCGGAGGAACCGCGCCTGGACCGAGTGGCTGGCGCTGCGGCTCGAGCGGCCGGGGACGGTGCTGTTCGCGGTCGGCGCCGGGCATCTCGCCGGGCGCGATTCGGTCCAGTCGATGCTCGAGGCGCGCGGGCTATCGGCGCGCAGGATCGACTGATACTGCCTCGCAGAGAATCTCAACACGAAGGACCGACATGCTGAAAAGCTTCCGGAACGCTTTTGCCCTGTTCGCGGGCCTCGCGCTCGTCGCCTGCGCGACCCAGAGCGCGCGCACGCCGTCGGCCGAGGCGCGGCCCGCTCTCTGGACGCTGTCGGACGCGGACACGAATATCTATCTGTTCGGCACCATCCACGCGCTCCCGGAGGGGACCGAATGGCGCACGCCGGCGCTCGATCTGGCGCTGGCCGCGTCCGAGGAGCTGGTCACCGAGATCAAGCTCGAGGGCAACGAAGCGGCGGCGATCTCGGCATTCACCCGGCTCGGGCTCGCGACGGGCCTGCCGCCCGCGCTCGAGCGGGTGCCGGAAGCGAAGCGCGAGGCCTTGCGCGAGGCGATCGCGACCATCGGCCTGCCGATGGCGGCGGCGGACCGCATGAAGACCTGGGCGCTGGCGGTGACCGCGGCGCAGGTGCTGTTCCAGCGCGCCGGCCTCAACCCGGAGCTCGGCGTCGAGCGCATTTTGATCGCCGACTTCGCGCGGCGCCAGCGGCCGACGTCGGGGCTCGAGACGGTGGAGGAGCAATTGGGCTTTTTCGACAGCCTGCCCGAGGCGTCGCAGCGCATGTTCCTCGAAGGCGTGCTCGAAACGCCGGCCGAGGTCAGGCGCGAGCTCGACGGGATGCTGGCCGCCTGGCGGAGCGGCGATACCGACGCGATCGCCCGCACCTTCAACGACGAGGAGACGCTGTCGCGCGAGCTCAGGGAGATCCTGCTCACCCGCCGCAACGCGCGCTGGGCGGAGTGGCTGCAGCGCCGTCTCGAACGGCCGGGAACGATCTTCGTCGCGGTCGGCGCCGGCCACCTCGCCGGCGACGATTCGGTGCAGGCAATGCTCCGGCGGCGCGGCCTCACGGCCCGCCGCGTGCAATAAGCGGAAGGCGGCGACGGGGAAACCCGCCGCCGCCATGTCCGCTTACTGAGCCGGGCGAGCCTCGGCGATGGCACGGTCGATGGCGGCGAGGACGCGGTCGCGATGCTCGCCGGTCAGCTCGGCATTGCCGGCGATGCGCTCGCGGGCCTGCTGCAGGCGTTGGAGCCGCGTGGCGGCATCGGCCCCACCCCCGCCATGGTTGCAAATGATGATACGAGTGCGCTGGTCGCCCGTGCGCTCGTCGACATTGGCGACTTCGCCGCCGCCGTCATTGCGGCAATGCTCCGGAAGGACAGGCTCGCCGTTCGGGCCGCGGCGGAGGTGCATGACATGGCCGCGGCCGGGATGCTCGCTGCCCTCGCCCGCCTTGTGCTCCATGATGACGATCCGCTCCTGGCGCTGGCCCTTCTCGCCTTCGGGGTGCGGATGGGCGGCGCCGGGCGCGGCGAGCGAGATGCCCGCGGCCGCGACGACGACGAGCGCGGCCGCTCCGCCGAGATTGCGCAAGCGGCTGCTGCGGTGGGTCTTCATCATCTTCAGTCTCCTTTTCAATTGGTCGGCCTGGTTGAGTGGACAGACGGCGATCGCGGCCGGGCCGCTCGCGGACTTGACGAGGGCGGCGGCGTAGGCGTGGCGCTCGTGCGGCGCCGCGCCGCCGGCGACGGCGGCGTCGCAGGCGAGCTCCTGATCCGCGCGGAAGGCGAAGAAGGCGATCCAGGCGAGCGGATTGAACCAGTTCAGCGCCAGGAACAGCAAGGCGGCGAGGTTCCACCAGATGTCGCCGCGGCGATGGTGGACATATTCATGCTCGGCGGCGAGGCGGCGCTCCGTGTCGCTGTAGCGGACGGCGAAATCGGCCGGGACGACGATGCGCCGGTCGAGCAGGCCGACCGCGAGCGGGCCCTCGACGGCCTCGCTCTCGACCAAGGGCAGGCCGCGAAAGGCGCCGGCGCTGCGCGAGGCGAGGCTGAGCCCGGTAAGGAACCGGCGATAGGCGAGGAATTGGTAGATCAGGAACGCCGCCGCGCCGCTCGCCCAGAGCGCGATCAAGAGCGGCGCCCAAGGCGACTGGCCGCTTTGTCCCGGCAGCGGCGCCGCGGCCGCGACGGGAACGAGAATCTCGAACGCCGGAACGAGCGACGGCAGATCCACCGCCAGCGCGGGCAGCGGCGGCAGCAGCAGCCGCGCGAGCGGGAGCAGCCACAAGGCATAGGCCCAGCCCGCACCGAAGGCGCGCGCCACGGGTACGCGAAGGACGAGGATGGCGAGCATGACGAGGCTCGCCGCCATCATGTTCTGCACCAGCCAGGAGGTCACGATTTAAGCGCCTTCAAAAGGGCCTCGATCTCCTCGATGTCGCGGTCGCTCAGGCGATCGCGCCGCGCGAGATGGGCGACGAGCGGCGTCAGGCGGCCGCCGAACATGCGATCGAGCAGGCGGCCCGATTCCTGCGCGACATAATCGTCGCGGGCGACGGCTGGACGATAGAAATAGCGGCGCCCGTCCTCCTCATAGGACAGCACGCCCTTGGCGGTGAGGCGCGAGAGCATCGTCTTGACGGTGCGGATCGACCAGCCCCGGTCCCGCGGCGCGCGCCCGGCGACCTCTGCGGCGGTCAGCGGCGCCTCGTCCCAGAGCACCTCCATCACCGCATATTCGGCGTCGCCGATCCGCTCCATATTGGCCCCGCTTTCTGACTACATCTGTAATCAGCCGGCGGGTGAACGGCGGATGAATGCTTCTGACGGGTGCCGGCGGCGCGACTGTCGGCGGCGCTTACACCGGTGCCAAAGGTTAAGATCGCTTGACCAGAAAAAGCCGCGGAAATCCGCCGATGACAGGCTCTGGCACGCCGCTTGTATCTCTCTTCGCGTCCACACGATCCCCCACCGAACAGGGGCGGGCCTGGCGCTTTCTGGTCGCGCCGCCCGCCCCGAACTTTTCGGCCACAGCCCGCAAGCTCGCAACTCGCTCATCCTGAGAGATGAGTTGGAGACTGTTACAGAGCTGAGATGGGGGGCAGTTACAAGTAACTGTCCCCGGTCCTGCCCGGTCCTGCGGTCAGGCCTTCGCGACCTGCTTTTCCTCGATGAGCTGCTGGAGCTCGCCGGCCTGGAACATCTCCATCATGATGTCGGAGCCGCCGACGAACTCGCCCTTGACATAGAGCTGGGGTACGGTCGGCCAATCCGAATAATCCTTGATCCCGTTCCTGATCTCCGGGTCCTGGAGGACGTCGACGGTCTCGAACGAGACGCCGAGATGGTCGAGGATCGACACCGCGCGGCTGGAGAAGCCGCATTGCGGGAAGAGCGCGGTGCCCTTCATGAACAGGACGACGTCGTTGCCGCCGACGATCTCGTCGATGCGCTGCTTCACGTCGGACATGCTCATTCTCCTGGTTCGGGGGCGGCGGTGGTGAGCTGGAGCGCGTGCAGCGCCCCGCCCATCCGGCCGCCGAGCGCCTCGTAGACGCGCTGGTGCTGGCGGACGCGCGGCATGCCCCGGAAGCTTTCCGAGACGATCCGCGCCGAATAATGGTCGCCGTCGCCGGCGAGGTCGGTGATCTCGACCCGGGCGTCGGGAATGCCCTCGCGGATCAGCCGCTCGATCTCGTCGGCCTGCATCGGCATGAGGTTCAGCCCTGCTCCATCAGCTGGCGGCGGGCCTCGACGCTCTTGTGGCCGAGCTGCTCGCGGATCTTCGCATCGTCGCACTCGACGCCGGCCGAGGTGAGGTCGCCGAGCAGCTTGCGGATCACGTCCTCGTCGCCGGCTTCCTCGAAATCGGCACGAATGACGTCCTTGGCATAAGCATCGGCCTCGGCGTCGGTGAGGCCCATCTGCCGCGCCGCCCACAGGCCGAGCAGCTTGTTGCGCCGGGCGATGATCTTGAACTGCATCTCCTGGTCGCGCGAATATTTGGTCTCGAAAGCCCTCTCGCGATCGTTGAACGTGGTCATGGCGCTCCCTTGCTCCGCTCCTGCCCAGATAGGCGCGGCGGCGGTGAGGCGCAACGGCGCTCGCCTGCTGACAGCGCGATGCCGCCGTGCAAGGATTACCGTCCGGGAGGAACCGAGACGATGCTGATTGCCCTTGCCGCCCTTTTTCTGACCGCGGACGAGCCGCCGCCCCCGCCGGAGCTGCAGGCGGCCGGCGCGGCCTGGAACGAGTGCATCCAGGATCGCCTCGACGAATCGGACCGCTCGGAGCGTCCGCGCGAGATTGCGCGGCGGATCGAAAGCGCCTGCGAGCCGAGCCTGCAGGCCATGCTCGCCGCTCACCGGCGCTGGGTCGAGGGGTCCGATCTCAGCGCGCGCGGCAAGGCCGATGCGCACCGGGCGATGCAGCGCAGCGTCTCGGGCATGACCCGGATGATCGAGCTGATGGTCCGCGCCTCGCGCGACGACTGAAGGGACATTTCCTTTCAGACCCGGCCTCTCCGTTCTCGCACCGCAGGTCTGAAAGTAACTGTCCCCTCACGCCCGCCGAAGGGGGACAGTTACTTTTCAATCCCGCGGTGCGAGGAGAATCACGCCGCGCGTGAAAGTAACTGTCCCTACACCGTTACCACCAGCTTGCCGATCGCCTTGCGCGCGGCCATGTGCGCGATCGCCTCGCCGCCGCGCTCGAGCGGCCAGGTCGCGCTGACCCTGGGCGCGATCTTGCCCTCGTCCCAGAGGCGGAAGAGGGTGGCGATATGGGCGGCATTGGCCCCGGGATCGCGGGCCGCGAACGCGCCCCAGAAGACGCCGCACACGTCGCAGCTCTTGAGCAAGGTGAGGTTGAGCGGGAGCTTGGGGATGCCCGCGGGGAAGCCGACGACGAGATAGCGCCCCGCCCAGGCGATCGACCGCAAGGCCGGCTCGGCATAATCGCCGCCGACGGGATCGTAGACCAGATCGGCGCCGCCGCCGCCGACCGCGTCCTTGAACGCCGCCGCCAGCGCCTTCGACCCGTCCTTGTCGAACGGTCCTCGCGGATAGACCAAGGTCGCATCGGCGCCCGCGGCGCGCGCGACCTCGGCCTTCTCCTCGGACGAGACCGCGGCGATCACTCGTGCGCCATAGGCCTTGCCGAGCTCGACCGCGGCGAGGCCGACCCCGCCCGCCGCGCCGAGGACGAGCAGCGTCTCTCCCGCTTTCAGCCGTCCGCGGTCGAGAAGCGCGTGGATCGAGGTCGCGTAGGTCAGGATCAGCGCCGAGCCGTCCTCGAAGCTACGCTCGTCCGGCAGCTTCAGTGCCATGGCGGCGGGCACCACCACCTTTTCGCAGAGCCCGCCATGGCCGATCATCGCAACGACGCGGTCGCCCTCGGCCCAGCCGGCGGCCCCCTCCCCGATCGCCTCGACCGTCCCGGCGATCTCGCCCCCCGGCGCGAACGGCCGCGGCGGCCTGAACTGATATTTGTCCTCGATCATCAGCACGTCGGGATAATTGATCGCGCAGGCGCGGACGCGGACCAGGAGCTGGCCCGGGCCGGGCTCCGGATCGGGCAGCTCGGCGAGATCGAGCGTCTCCGGGCCGCCGGGCGCCCGGGAAAGCAGGGCCTTCACTGGGCCGCCCGCGGGAAGGCGGGGAGCTTGGCGATGTCGGCGGGTTCGTGCTGGATGATGACGCGCGCGCGAACGTTGCGCGCGATCCGGTCGAACCGGTCCATCGATGCGAGCGTGTCGGCGCGATTGTGGTTGAACGGCGGGACGCCGCGATTGGCGACCTGCTCGGTGAAATGATAGAGGTCTCCGGTGAGCAGCACCGGTCCCGAGGCGAGCCGGACCAGCAGCGAATGATGCCCCGCCGTGTGGCCGGGCGTGGTCAGCATGACGACGCGGCCGTCGCCGAACAGGTCGCGGTCGCCGGTCACGGCGTCGACGGTGCCGCCGCCGGTGAGCCAATGCGCCAGCGCGGCCGCGGAATCGGCATCCGCCGGCGGCGTCGCCCGCAGCGCCTCCATGTCGGCACCGCCGATCAGCAGCCGCGCGTTCGGGAAGCGCGCCGCCTGGCCCAGATGATCGAAATGCCAGTGACTGATGCCGACGAGCTCGATCTGCTCGGGGCGCACATTGATCTGCCGGAGCTGGTCGGCGATCGTCCGCTCCAGCCGCAACGACATTCCGGGAGTCGTCACCGGGTGCCCGACAAGCGCCTCGGGCAGGCCGGTGTCCCAGAGCAGATAGCGGTCGCCGTGACGGATCAGATAGCAGCTGTCGACAATGTCCTTCGGCCCGGGCGGATATTGGAAAGTATCGGAGAAGAAGGCGCCATATTGGTTGATCGTCAACGCGCCGCAATCGAGCCGCCACAGCTGCAGCGGGGCGGCGGCAGCGGCAGCGCGCGCGGTCGGCTGGGCCGGCTGGGCGGCGGCTGGAACCGCCAGTGCGGCGAGGCCCACGCAAACGGCAGCGATCAACGATCTCATTCGAACCTCCGTCCCGGCTTACCCGCGGAAGGTGCTAGCGCCGCGGACCGTTGGCCGCCAGCCCGGTCAGCGCCGGGATCGGCTCACCCGGGTCGATGAGCGGCGCGATGCTATGAGGCGTTTCGGGGGTCCGTGGCGTCCCCATCCTCCGTCCGCGGGTCCGCATCGCCACCTTCTGCAGGGTCTTCCGCGGGGACGGAGGGCACAGCATCATCGTCCGGAGGATCGGGGGCTCCATCGTCGGCACCCGCTTCATCGTTGCCATCCGCCGGGGCCTCGTCGCCGTTTGGCTCGTCGCCGCTTGGCTCGGCGACGACGTCCCCTGCCGCAGCTGCGGGCGGGGCGGCCCGCGGCTGTTCGACGGCCGGGATGGCTGCCATACGCGCATGATCGGTCGCAACGTCCGACGACCCGTCACCCGTGGCGGCATCGGTGGCGAGGCTCGCCTTGGCGAGAATGTCGGGGACCGCGCGTTCGGAGAAACCCGCGAGGAAGCCGATCACCAACGCCGTCAGCGGTCCTACGCCCGCCGCTGCGGTGAGCGTCTGGGCCTCGATCTTCAAGGCGCTCACGAGATCGGTCAGAAACAGGCAGATCAGGATGGCACCGCCGATCGTGCCGACGACGACGCGCAGGATGGCGTCGCGGCGATTGTCCCATTTCTGCAGATCGACGAGCACGGTCCGCCCGCGCAGCCCGACCGCGATCGAGAAGAACGCGCCGAGCGTGCCGCCGGCGGACCCCGTCATCGCGGCCGTGGCGGCGCCTGCCGATGCTTCCGAAAAGATGGGAAGCGAACGCACCAACCCGGCGATTGCGAGCAACACGAAGACGGTGATGACCGCCGTCAGCAAATAGTCGCTCTGCGCGATCGAGCGCCGCTCCGCGACGATATCGTTTCGGATCTCCGCGAGCAGATCCAGCGCGTTGGGCACGGCGCCTTCGAGCGCGACGACGAGAGCATCGGCGACGCGCCGATCGTAATCGGTCACGCGCTTCGGGCGCGCATGCCTGCCGCGACCGCGCCAGCCGTCGATCAGCCCGTTGATTTGTCCGCGCAGAGGGCTGCAGGCGGCCAGCGCCGAGCGCTGCTGCCGCGCCAGCTCCTTCTCGTCGGCATATTGCAGCGAAACCCTGACTGCGGTCCCGTAGACCGCATATTCCGGCGGATTGAGCGCGTAGATGCAGTGGATGTCGTAGCCCGACCGATCCTTGGCCCCAAGCTTGATATCGTCGATTCTCGAGTCGGCCATCGTCCCCCCCGGTGTCGGCGAGTACGGAACGGCAGCGCCGTACCCTCGCTTCTTTACACTGGCGACTGACGACTAAGCGCCGCGAGAGTTAGACTATCACGCTTCTGCGGAGCGCGAAAGGCGCGGCCGGCCTCTAGGTGTCGTAATGTGCCGTCGTTTTGGCGGCGACCTCTTCCGCGGTGACGCCCGGCGCGAGCTCGATCAGGCGGAACGGGCGCTGATGGTCCGGGCGGTGGAAGACGGCGAGATCGGTGACGATCATGTCGACGACGTTCTTGCCGGTGAGCGGTAGCGTGCATTCGGGGATGAACTTGGCGTCGCCGCTCTTGGCGTTATGCTCCATCACGACGATGATCTTCTTGACCCCGGCGACGAGGTCCATCGCCCCGCCCATGCCCTTGATCATCTTGCCCGGGATCATCCAGTTGGCGATGTCGCCTTTCTCGCTGACCTCCATCGCGCCGAGCACGGTCAGGTCGATATGGCCACCGCGAATCATCGCGAAGCTGTCGGCCGAGCTGAAATAAGAAGAGGAGGGCAGCTCGGAGATGGTCTGCTTGCCGGCGTTGATCAGGTCCGGATCGACTTCGTCCTCATAGGGAAACGGCCCGATGCCGAGCATCCCGTTCTCGGACTGCAGCGTCACTTCCATCCCGTCCGGGATGTTGTTGGCGACGAGCGTCGGGATGCCGATGCCGAGATTGACATAATAGCCGTCGCGCAACTCCTTGGCGGCGCGCGCAGCCATCTGATTGCGGGTCCAACCCTTTTCGATCGATTCGGTGGTCATGGACTAGCTCTAGGTGGAGAATGGCGGCCTTCACAAGTAGCTTGTATCCGTCCGTGTATAGAGTTAGTTTTTACGGGGCGACTCGGTTAACTTGGGAGGGCCATCTGATGAAAATCATGCGGAACTCATTGATTGTCGGCGCTTTTCAGATGGTCACGTTGGCTACACTTGCCTCTTCGCCGGCGAATGCCCAACCAACTCGCATCATCGCCGTGTGGAACGATTGCCCGCACCCGATCGAGTTCATTATCCACCATGCCGACAGACCCGGCTATTGGCACCCTCACGCCTGGTATCGATTGAATGCAAACCAGAGTCTGGGTCGATTCAGTGACAATGGCGTCGTCTTGACTCAGCTGGTCGACCACACGTTATACATATATGCGCAGTCCACCGATGGAAGCAGGATCTTTTGGCAGGGTACTGGGCCGCGTATTACCTACGACAACGCTTATTACTCGACTGTTGCCGCTCCCACCTTCGTCAACCGGCTCGGCGAAACGATCGCGCGCCTCACCTGCACCAGCCGCTAGAACGAGAGCAGGGCACAACACCTGTTCGGCCGGATCCGCAGATCCAGGCGCGGCGCTGGCTATGCCGCCTCCCTCTGCCGCGTCATGCGGAACTCGATCTTCTTGTCGTAGGGAGCGCCGAGGATCATGCGCTTCACGTAGATCGAGGGGAGATGGACGCAGTCCGGGTCGAGACTGCCAACGGGCACGATCTCCTCGACCTCGGCGACGCAGATCCTGCCTGCGCTCGCCATCGGCTGGTTGAAGTTGCGGGCGGTCTTGCGGAAGACGAGGTTGCCGGCCTCGTCGGCTTTCCAGCCCTTGACGATCGACAGGTCCGCGCGGATGCCGCGCTCTAGGATGTAGGTCTCGCCGTCGAACTCCTTATGCTCCTTGCCCTCGGCGACGACGGTGCCGACGCCCGTCTTCGTATAGAAGCCGGGAATGCCCGCGCCGCCGGCGCGGCAGCGCTCGGCGAGCGTCCCCTGCGGGCAGAACTCGACCTCGAGCTCGCCGGCCAGATATTGCCGCTCGAACTCCTTATTCTCGCCGACATAGGAGGAGATCATCTTCCTGACCTGGCGCGAGCGGAGCAGCTTGCCCAGACCCTCATTGTCGATTCCGGCATTGTTCGACGCGATGGTGATATCTTTCGTGCCCGCGCGCTGGATGGCGTCGATCAGCCGCTCCGGGATGCCGCACAGGCCGAAGCCGCCGGCGCAAATCGTCATGCCGTCGAACAGCAGCCCGTCGAGCGCCGCGTCGGCGTCGGAATAGAGTTTCTTCATCGCGCGCTCCGCCGAAGGTGTGCGACAGCGGATAGGCGCTCGCCGCGATTATCGTCAAGCAAACCTGAGCGGGTCTTCAACTTCGCTTTAACCGCGTCGCAACCGGGCGGCTGCTAAGGCTTTGCCGACCGATTGCGAGGACGAGACTTGCTCAAGCTCAAGAACGATACGGTGATCGCGACGCCGTACCGGATCAATCCGGACCTCGACCGCCCGGCGCTGCGCCGCGCCTATGAGGAAGACGGCCGCGTCCGGGTCTACGGGCTGCTCGAGGACGGGGCGATGCAGCTCTACGAGCATTTCCTCGCCCGGACCGACTGGATCCACCTGATCAACGTCGAAGGCGGCATCCTCGAGCTCGATCCGGTCGCCAAGGCGGCACTATCGGCCGAGGAATGGGCTGCGATCGAGGCCGCCGCGCATGCCCGGGTCAAGGATCATTTCCAGTATCGCTACGAGGCGGTGCGCGTGAACGCGGCCGAGCAGGAGAAAATCGAGGATCCGCTCGCCGATTTCGCGCGCTTCATGCAGAGCGCGGACCTGCTCGAATTTCTCCGCGACGTCACCGGCCATGACGAGCTCGCCTTCACCGACGGCCAGGCCACCGCCTACGGGACCGGCGACTTCCTCACCGGCCATGACGACGACGTCGCCGGCAAGGGGCGGCTCGCGGCCTATGTCTACGGCCTCACGCCCTATTGGCGGCTCGAATATGGCGGGCTGCTGCTGTTCCACGGGCCGCACGACCGAACCGTCGCCGGCAACGTGCCGCGCTTCAACACGCTCGATCTGTTCCGGGTGCCGCAGCAGCACAGCGTCTCGATCGTGACACCCGCCGCGCCGCACCGCCGCTTCGCGGTCACCGGATGGCTGCGCAGCGCCGCGGGCTGATCCGCTTTACTGATTAACCCCGAAGCCCTCCGCGTCCCGTTTCGGGACTGGCTTTTTTTGCCTGTTGTAGGAGGGAGAAATGCCTGTCAGCGCTTGTTCCACCCGCAGCCGATGTGGGCTGGAAACAGGTTCAGGGCCGCCCATCACCAGGCCCGGCAACAGGAGACTTAAGATGCGCGATCTTCATGAATTCGAGCTCGGTTTCGTCAGTGGCGCCGGCAGCTCGCCCACTCCCCCGTCCTGCTCGTGCTCGTGCCCCGAGCCGGCTCCGCGCCAGCGCAAGGGCAATAACGGCTTCGGCAACGGTGCCGACGCCAACCTGGCCGCGCCCGGCAATTCCGGCAGCACCGGCGGCGGCAAAGAGGGCAGCGTCGGCGACGCCCGCGGCCCGCGCTAAACAAATCGCCCAGCGCGGATACGTCAGCCCGCGTAAAGGCAAAGGAAAGGCCCCGGCGAGCAATCGCCGGGGCCTTTCTGTATGGCTTCGCGCCAAAGGTGAAACCTACGGGCACAATGTGCACCACTCCGCTAGGGCTGAGCCTGTCGAAGCCCGGTGCGGCGCGCTGCAAACCGCCCTTCGACAGGCTCCGGGCTAGCGGTGGGGTTACTGCACCGCGCAACCCGCCAGCTCAGCTCTTGAGTTTGGCGAGGACGCCCTGGAGCTGCATGGCGTTGGACATGTCGCCCTCGACCTTCAACTTACCCTGCATGAAGGCGGTCATGCCGTCGAGCTTGCCGTCGCGCATGGCCTCTCAATCCTCCCAGACGACCTTGATCGTGGTGTCGGCCGCCGCGTCTTCCTCGGTCACCGCATTGCCCACGCCGTCGAGCATGATCACGCCCTGATCGCCGAAATCGAGCTTGACGCGCTTGCCGGGGAGCCAGGCGCCCTTCTCATTGAGGGCGGCGGCCATTTCGCTCTTGGTCATTCTCATGCTCCGCTGGTTTGCGCCTCCCCTAGTTTACGTAAACGTCACGTCAAGCCCGCAGGCGCGCTGCGGCGAGGCCCGGGCACTCGACGCCGCACCGGCCTGACGGTAGGGGCGGCCGATGGACGCAGCGGAGGCAATCCACGAGAAATTCGTCGCGAAGGTGGGGGGCGGGAGCCTGCCGCGGCGGACCAGCGACGTGCAGCCAAGCGCGCTCGGCCTGGCGGGCGAGACGCTGGTCGAGATGTTCTACAGCCAGTGCGTCAGCCGCCAGATGGACCGCATCTCCCGGCGGCTGCAGGCCCGCGGCGAAGGCTTCTATACGATCGGCAGCTCCGGCCACGAGAACAATGCGGCGGTCGCCGAAGCCCTCCGGGTCGACGACATGGCCTTCCTTCATTACCGTTCGGCCGCGTTCCAGATCCACCGCGCGAAGAAGCTGCCCGGCCAGACGCCCTGCTGGGACATGCTGTTGAGCTTCGCGGCCTCGGCGGAAGATCCGATCTCGGGCGGCCGCCACAAGGTGCTCGGATCGAAGCCGCTCTTCATCCCGCCGCAGACGAGCACGATCGCTTCCCATCTGCCCAAGGCCGTCGGCGCCGCCTTCAGCATCGGCATCGCGAAGATGCTGCGCCTGGGAGAAACCGCCCTGGCGCGCGATTCCATCGTGCTCGCCAGCTTCGGCGACGCATCGGCCAACCATTCGACCGCCCAGGGTGCGTTCAACAGCGCGGCCTGGACCGCTTTTCAGGGCTCGCCTTTGCCCCTCGTCTTCCTGTGCGAGGACAATGGCATCGGCATTTCCACCAGAACGCCGAAGGGCTGGATCGAGGCGTCGTTCAGCAATCGGCCCGGCCTCGAATATGTCCGCTGCAGCGGCTTCGACATGGTCGACAGCTGGCGCGGCGCGACCGAGGCGAGCCGGATCGCGCGCCTGCAGCGGCGGCCTGTCTTCCTCCACATGGATTGCGTTCGGCTCTACGGCCATGCCGGCTCCGACGTGCAGGCGACCTATCTGAGCAAGCGGCAGATCGAGGAGGATGAGGAACGGGATCCCTTGGTCTACAGCGCGGCCTTGCTGGTGGAGCAGGGCCTGCTTTCCGGAAAGCAGATCCTCGACATTTACGGCGAGACCGAGGCGACGTTGAGCCGCGTCGCCGAACGGGCGATCGCGCGGCCGAAGCTGACCGACAGCATGGCCGTGATGGCGAGCATCGTGCCGCCGAAGCGTCCGGCGGCGCGAGCGAACATGCCGACGCCCGAGCAGCGCGAGGCCCTGTTCGCGCGCGACCGCACGATGATGGAAAAGCCGCAGCATATGGCGCGGCTGCTGAGCTGGGCGCTGACGGATTTGATGCTGATCCATCCCGAGATCATCGTCGCGGGCGAGGATGTCGGGCCCAAGGGCGGCGTCTACAACGTCACCGCCAAGCTCCACGAACGGTTCGGCTCGTGCCGGGTGATCAACACATTGCTTGACGAGCAGAGCATATTGGGGCTCGGCCTCGGCGCGGCGCATAACGATCTCCTCGCCATCACGGAGATTCAGTTCCTCGCCTACGTTCACAATGCCGAGGACCAGATACGCGGCGAGGCGGCGACCCTGAGCTTTTTCTCCAGCGGCCAATATACCAACCCGACGATCATCCGGATTCCGGGCCTCGGCTATCAGAAGGGCTTCGGGGGGCATTTCCATAACGACAACAGCCTCGCTGTCTTTCGCGACATTCCGGGCCTGATCCTCGCCTGCCCGAGCAGCGGCGCCGACGCGACCCTGATGCTGCGCGAATGCGTCCGCCTCGCGCTCGAGGAGCAGAGAATCGTGGTCTTCATCGAGCCGATCGCGCTCTACATGACCCGCGACCTGCACGAGGAAGGCGACGCCCTTTGGACGTCGACCTACCCGGCGCCCGGAGAGGCGAAACCGATCCGGCTCGGCGACCTCGGGGTTCACGGAGACGGCACCGGCCTCGCCATCGTCACCTACGGCAACGGTTTTTATCTCTCACGGCAGGCGGAGAAGATATTGCGCGAGCAGCACGGCTTGGATCTGCGCGTCATCGACCTGCGCTGGCTCGCGCCGCTGAACGAGGAAGGGCTGATCCACGCCACGGCCGCCTGCGGGAAAGTCCTGATCGTCGACGAATGCCGCCGGACGGGCTCGCAGAGCGAAGCGCTGATGGCGCTGTTCGCGGAGCGCGCTCCGGGGACCGAGTGCCGGCGGCTGACCGCGGACGACAGCTTCATTCCGCTCGGCCGGGCCGCGACCATCACTCTGCCCAGTCGCGACTCGATCGTCGAAGCGGCGCTCGACCTGGTGGGGCCGAAGAAGGCGAGGACGCGTGGCTGACAAGCAGGCGGCTTTGATCGTCTGCCCGGGCCGGGGGACCTACGGCAAGGCGGAGCTCGGCTATCTCAAGCGATTCCATGCCGACAGGCCCGAACTGCTCGCCGCGGTCGATCGCCTGCGCTCGGAGCGCGGACAGCCGACCATGTCGGAGCTCGACGGCGCCGAGCGGTTCAGCCCGGGCCTGCACACGCGCGGCGACATCGCCTCGCCGCTCATCTTCACCGCCGCCTTCGCCGACTTCCTCGCGATCGACCGGTCGCGATTCGACATTGCCGCCGTCACCGGCAATTCGATGGGCTGGTATGTCGCTTTGGCCTGCGGCGGCGCGGTGTCGCCCGAGCGGGGCTTCGCGATCGTCGATGCGATGGGCGAGAACAGCCAGGCGGGAGAGCCGGGCGGGCAAGTCCTCCTCCAGGCCGTCGACGAGGATTGGCGCGCGGTGCCCGGGCTTCGCGAGGGCCTGCTCGCGGCGGCCGCGGCGATCGGCACCCGGCCCGGCTGCGCCCTCCATTTGTCGATCGACCTGGGCGGAATGCTGGTCTTCGCCGGCAACGAGGCCGGCCTGGCCGGGCTGCTCGCCGAGGCGCCGCCGACGCGTGGGCGCGAGCCACTACGGCTGGTCAATCACGGCCCCTTCCACACGCCGCTCATGCGAAGCTCGTCGGACCGGGCGATGGAGCAGATTCCGACCGACTGGTTCGGATCGCCCACAATCCCGATGGTCGACGGGCGCGGCCAAATCTGGCGGCCCTTCGCGAGCAGCGTGGGCGCGCTGCATCATTACACTTTCGCGACCCAGATTCTCGAAACCTACGACTTCACCCGCGCCCTGCAGGTGGCAGTAAAGGAATATGCGCCCGACCGGATCATCCTGCTCGGTCCCGGCGACACGCTCGGCGGGGCGATCGCCCAGGCCCTGATCGCGATCGAGTGGCGCGGCCTGCGCTCGAAAGGCGAATTCCAGGAAATCCAGGCGTCGTCGGACCCGGTCTTGCTCTCGATGGGGCGCGAGGACCAGAGGCGTCTCGTGACCGGGTGAGTTCCATTCCGCTCCCCGCGGGAAAGCGAGCGGAAATGGGCCGAGCCGGCTCAGAGATCGAAAAAATGGGTCTTGGCGAGGTGCACGGCCTGCTTCTGCTTGCCGGCCGCGTCGTCCGTGATGTGCGCACGGGCATAATCGCGGATCATGTCGGCCTGCGCCTCCAGCCGCGCCTTCCAGAAATGTTCGGGTCCGCCGGACTCGTTCGCCTTCTTATATTTGTACATCTTCGGCGAGTTCAGCCCGGCCCCCACGAACTCGCCCAGGTAGCGGGCGAGGAAGCCGATTCTACCGAGAGCCGTCCATTGCCAGACATGAGTCATTTCGTGGAACAGAAGGCATTTCGACTCGATCGGCGCCGTCGAGAAATCCGCGTGATAATGGCCGCCGAAATAGATGGTGTCGCCGAGCGTGATCGCGTCGGTGTTCGGCACCTTGAGCGCGACGAGGGCAATCGGGTGTTTTCGGTGCCCGTTGCTGAGGCGAACGCTCGAATAGTCGATGCGCATGCCGAACGCCGGGCGCAGCATGTCCTTCTCGCTGTCCAGCAACCCCCGAAGCTCCTGAGCCATTTGCAGCCCCCTCCCGGAGACCTTCTACCATGGGCGGGGACGACTGCGAAGCGCGGCGTGCTTTCCTGTCGCTCGCAACCGCCTGCCCAGTCGGGGACAGGCCCCTCCTGCAGGGCAGCCCCTCGACCGGTTCGGGAGGGCTCGGGGTCAGAGCTTGTTGATGACCCCTTTGACGGCGCCCTTCAGCTCCTGGCCGTGGCCTTTGGATTCCTGGGCAGCGCCTTCTTCGCGGACCGCCGGATCGGAGCTGCTTTGTTTGGCCGTGCCGATTGCCTGGTTCGCATTGCCTTTGAGCTTGTCGGTGAATTCGCCCATGGGTCCTACCTCTTGCCCGGTCCGGCCCGTCGGAACGCGCGCCGCCGACCTCGATCAGGAACGAAGGCGGCGGCCGGCCGGTTCCGGCTCCCGAGCTCGGCACCAGGGGCCGGCGCTCATTCGTTCCAGGCATAGGCGCCGATCAGGGGCACGAAGCGGACCGCGCCCAGCTCCTCTCGCTCGTAACCCTCCCCGCCGGTGCGCGTCACCTTGACCAGGTGCTGGACCGCGCCGGGCTCGCCGAGCGGCATGACCAGCCGGCCGCCGATCTCGAGCTGGCCGCGCAGGATATCGGGCACATGGCTGCCGCTCGCCGAGCAAATAATGGCGTCGAAAGGGGCCTCGCTCGGCAGCCCGCCCGTGCCGTCGCCCTGATGGATTGCGACATTCTCATAGCCGAGCCGCTCCATCCGCGCCCCGGCGAGCTTCGCCAGCGCCTCGTGGCGTTCGATCGCGAGAACCTCGCCGGCGAGCTGCGCGATCACCGCCGCGGCGTAGCCGGACCCGGCGCCGACCTCGAGCACCCGGTCGCCGGGCGCGATCGCCGCCGCCTCGATCATCAGGGCGACGATGTAGGGCTGCGAGATCGTCTGCTCCGCCTCGATCGGCAGCGGCCCGTCCTCATAAGCGCGCGCGCGCGACCGCGCCGGCACGAATTCCTCCCGCGGCACCGCGCGAAAGGCGGCGAGGATGCGCTCGTCGGCGATGCCGCGCGCGGCGATCTGCCGCTCGACCATATGCTCGCGCAGCTCGGCGAAATCGGGCATTTGCCAGGCTCCCGTCCGCCCGGAAAACCACCATGCCCGGGAGCCGTTCCGAAATGCCCCCGCAATCCTGTCGTGCCGTCTTGCGAGAGAGCGGCGGCCCCCTAGATCGTCTTCAGGAATTCGATGATCGCGCGGCGCTCCTCCGGAGTGAACGCACGGGTGAAGATGATGCCCCGACCGCGGTTCTGCGGCGTTGCCACGTCGAATAGGTGGCCTGTGTTGGCATTGCCGCGAATCGGGTTGCCGCGCGCGTCGACCGTCTGGAGCAGAAAGCCACCGGCGTTGACGTAGCCGACGTCGCGCGCGTCGAACTCGCGGCTGCCGAGCCGGAACTGCGGCGCGCGCTCGGCATAAGGCGACAGCAACTCGTAGAGCGTGCGGATCGAGCCGTTGTGGAGGAACGGCGCGGTCGCCCAGATGCCGTTCAGTGGTCGCGCCTTGTAGACGAGCTGGCCTCCGACGCGGTCGCGGATCCCGTTCGGCCGATGCCCGTTCATCCGGTCGCGATCAGCGGCCGGGACCGGAGGCGTCTGGCTGCCGTACCAGGCGTCGACTGAGAGCTCGACGACCTGCCCGAGCGCATCGCCAAACCCATACTCGATCAGGCTGCCGCGGCGGCCCAGGGGCCGCACCAGACCGAGCGAGGCGGGGGCGAGGATCGTCCGAGCCGCCATGTCTGCAGCCTGCGCCTCGTCGGTGCCGATCGTGGCAACCGGAATGGTCCTCAAAACCAGGTAGCGCTCGCCGGCGGCGTTCGGAGCGGACCAGTGATTGCCGGTCCAGAACGGCTCCCCGTCCTCGCCCTCGACCGGCGCAGGCAGGTGGCAGCCGCTGCAGCGTTCGCGGTAGAGCGCGCTGCCCTGGGCGGCGAGCTGGCGGTCGATCGGCCCGAGGACCTGCTCCGGCCAGCGCGGCGACCGCAGCCCGGTAAACTCGCGCCCGGCAAGCGGCTGCCGCGGTCCGCGCAGTTCCTCCTCGATCGAATCGTAAAGCCGTCCGATCGGGATGGTCGAGGTATAGCGCGGGGTCGGCCGGGCGTTGAAGTTGACGACAGCGCCGACGCCCATCGCCTCGCCGGCGTTCCGCACCATCGGCTGCTCGATGGAGCTGTTATACTGGACCCAGTCGAGCCAGTGCGTGTCCCAGATGTGGGGGAAAGCGACGGGCGCGGTGGTCGCGCGGTAGTTCGCGCGGAGTCCGAGCCCGTCGCCGAACACCTTGTTGCCGATCCGGTTGAGCGCATCGAGGCGGCCGAAGCCTTCGGTGACGCTCCCCGGCCGCCGCGAGCGCAGCTCCTGGATCGCCTGGCCGGCGATAGCGCCGGCAAGCTCCAGGCGGAGGCGGGCGCGGCCGCGGAGGCGATCGAGCGGCCGCAGGTCCGGACCGAGGATTCGATCGGCGAAGCGGGTGAAGCGCTCGCCGCCGGCGGCGGTCTCGAAGAGGGCGCGCGCGAGCTCCCCGCCAAAGCCGGCGAGATCGATCATCGCCGGGCCGCCATCGACCAACATGCTCGTCCCGTTGAAGTCGATCCGGCCTGTGTGGCAGGCGGCGCAGGTGAAGCCGATATTGTCGAACGCCTTGCCGTCGCGCGGGTTGAAGCCCGTCGAGCGCGCAAAGCCGACGGGCAGGCCGTCGCGGTTGGCGACCGCATCCTCGCGGCTCGGTATGAAGCCGAAGGTCTCGAGATAGGCCTGGTCGACGAACATCCCGCCGGAACCGCCAGGCTGCTCGAGCGCCAGCAGCCAGCTCGACGAAACCGGAAGGGTCAGCGTTCCCTGCGACTGGTGATGATATCGAAGACGTTGGTCCGCGCCCCAATTCTGTTCGAGCCAGACGATATTGGCACCGCTCGCGGCGGCGGGCGGCTGCGCCGAACCCTGTCCCGCCCCGCCCGAGACGATCGCGGCCGCTGCGAGAAGTCCTGCCGCGCGGATGCCGAGCGACGCCGCATTCGGCCTCGCACCGAGTGCGAGAATGCGGAAAAGACGCGAACGATCGGATTTGCCCCGGCCCATAAGCCCCCTCCAGACTTCGACCTCCGATCCCGAGAATAACCCAAAATGAAGGCGCCGCCTACGCGGGAAAAGTCCGGAATGGACTTACCCCGCGGCCCTCCAAACGACGCTCAGATCAGCCCCGCCAGCGGGCTGGACGGGTCGGCATAGCGGCGCTGGCCCATGCGGCCGGCGCGATAGGCGAGGCGGCCCGAGTCGACCGCGAGCCTCATCGCGCGGGCCATCAGCACCGGGTCCTTCGCCTCGGCGATGGCGGTATTCATGAGGACGCCGTCGCAGCCCAGCTCCATCGCCACCGCCGCGTCCGAAGCGGTGCCGACGCCGGCGTCGACCAGCACCGGCACGCCTGCCCCCTCCACGATCAGGCGGATCGTCACCCGGTTCTGGATGCCGAGGCCGGAGCCGATCGGCGCGCCCAGCGGCATGATCGCGACCGCGCCCGCTTCCTCGAGCTGCTGCGCCGCGATCGGATCGTCGACGCAATAGACCATCGGCTCGAAGCCTTCCTTGGCCAGTATCTCGGTCGCCCGCAGCGTCTCGCGCATGTCCGGATAGAGCGTCTTCGCCTCGCCCAGCACCTCGAGCTTGACCAGGGTCCAGCCGCCGGCCTCGCGCGCCAGCCGGAGCGTGCGGATCGCGTCCTCGGCGGTAAAGCAGCCGGCGGTGTTGGGGAGGTAGGTGAAGCGCTTGGGATCGATGAAGTCGGTCAGCATCGGCTGGCCTGGATCGGAGATATTGACCCGCCTGACAGCGACGGTGACCATCTCCGCGCCCGATGCCTCAAGGGCGGCGGCATTCTGCTCGAACGACTTGTACTTTCCGGTGCCGACGATCAGACGCGAGCGAAAGGTCCGGCCCGCAACCGTCCAGCGATCGTCAGCGGTTTCCGGCGCGTCGATGCGGCTTTCTGCGTTCATGACCCGCGATATAGGCGCAACCGCGCCGCGCGACAGCCCGCCATTTACTTTCGGCCTGCCCGAATTAGGCTCTGCACAGGAACCGAGGAGAAGCGCAGATGCATGCCCTCCAACTGATCGCACCGGCTTTGCTCGCTGTGCTGGCTGCGCCTGCAGCATTGGCGGACCCGATCGCCGCCCACGGCGAACAGGAGGAGATGCGCCGCATCGACCGGCAGGAGATCGCGCGCATCCTCGCCGCCGACAATGTCGACGCGACCCGCCTCCCCGCAATCGACGTGGCGGCGGCGGTCCGCCACATCCCGCGCGGGGAGGCACCCGACGATTTCTGGACGGCCTATCAAGCCCATGTCCGCGCCTGGGAGCGGTCCGCGGCGGCTGAAGAGCGGCTGCAGCGCCTCGCCGAGGGCAAGCCGGTCCCGCTCGAGGAAATATTCACCGAGCTGCTCGCAGCCGAGGCCGCCGTCGGCGAGACGTTCGATGCGGTCAGGCGGATCGCCGAGGCCTATGGCGTGCCGATGCCGACGCCGCCGGCGGAAGCCGCCGAGACGATCTGAACCGGGCTCAGCCGCCGCCGACGAACGTCACGATCTCGAAATCGTCGCCGTCTTCGACCGCCACCTCGGCGAGGGTGGAGCGCGGGACGATCTCGAGATTGCGTTCGACCGCCACGCGGCTCGGCTCCAGCCCGAGCTCGCGCGCGAGATCGGCGATGCTCGATCCCTTCGGCAGGCGCCGGTGCTCGCCATTGACGCTTATCGACAGGGATTCGAGATTCAAGGTTCGGTCTCCGTTCGTCCCGAGCGAAGTCGAGGGGCGTGGGCGCCGAGTCCCTGCAGCGCGCCTCGACTTCGCTCGGCACGAACGCGCTTGGGTTTGATCCGTGCAGCCCATATAGGCGCTGGCCATGGCGCCGCCACCTTTGATCTTCGTCCTGAACGGCCCGAACCTCAACTTGCTCGGGACTCGCGAGCCGGAGGTTTACGGCGACGAGACGCTGGACGACATTGCCGGTCGGATCGAGGATCGCGCCCGCGATCTCGGCGTGCGGGTCGACATCCGCCAGTCCAACCATGAGGGCCATCTGATCGACTGGCTGCACGAGGCGCACGCTTCCCGCGCCAAGGCGGTGATCCTCAACGCCGGCGGCTTCACGCACAGCTCGGTCGCACTTCACGACGCGGTCAAGGCGATCGACGTGCCGGTGATCGAGGTTCATTTGTCGAACCCGCATGCCCGCGAAAGCTTCCGCCGCAGGAGCCTGATCGCAGGCGCGGCGAGGGGAACGATCGCCGGCTTCGGCGCGCTCGGCTACGAGCTTGCTCTGGACGCGGCCGCCCGTCTCTGAGTAAGGCCGCCCCCTAGGGTTCCCATCGAAGTCCGACTTCGACGGGGTCCCCCTCAGGGGATTGGACGAATGACCGAAGAAACCGAGGGCTCGGAGCGGGGCATGCGGGTCGACGCCGACCTGGTCCGGCAGCTGGCCGAGCTCCTGAGCGAGAACGAGCTGACCGAGATCGAGGTCGAGGACGGCGACCGGCGCATCGTCGTGAAGCGCCAGGTCACGATGATGCAGGCCGCGAGCTTTGCGCCGCCGGCGCCGCCCCCCGCCGCTCCGGCTCCCCTCCCCGCTCCCTCCGCGCCGGCGGCCGAAGTCTCGCCGGCCAACAATCCGGGTACGATCAAGTCGCCGATGGTCGGCACCGTCTACCTCTCCGGCGAGCCCGGCGCGCGGCCGTTCGTCACGCCAGGCGGCGCGGTCGCCGAAGGGGACACCCTGGTTATCATCGAGGCGATGAAGGTGATGAACCCGATCACCGCGCCGCGCTCGGGCATTGTCCGCCAGGTCTTCGTCCAGGACGGCCAGCCCGTCGAGTTCGACCAGCCGCTGGTGATCATCGAATAATGAAGATCCAGAAGGTCCTGATCGCGAACCGGGGCGAGATCGCGCTGCGCATCCACCGCGCCTGCCACGAAATGGGGATCAAGACCGTCGCGGTCCATTCGACCGCGGACACCGACGCGATGCATGTCCGCTTGGCCGACGAGGCGATCTGCATCGGCCCGCCGCCGGCGAGCGAGAGCTACCTCAATATCCCCAACATCATCTCGGCGGCCGAGATCAGCCACGCCGACGCGATCCACCCCGGCTACGGCTTCCTCTCGGAGAACGCCCAGTTCGCCGAGATCGTCGAGCTGCACAA
The DNA here is from genome assembly GCA_035630675.1 of Allosphingosinicella sp. Classification (GTDB taxonomy): domain Bacteria; phylum Pseudomonadota; class Alphaproteobacteria; order Sphingomonadales; family Sphingomonadaceae; genus Allosphingosinicella. The sequence goes on along the minus strand of DASQKE010000205.1, from coordinate 5,220 downwards.
CATCATCTGGATCGGCCCCAAGCCGGAGCATATCCGGATCATGGGCGACAAGATCGAGGCCAAGCGAACCGCCGCGAAGCTCGGACTGCCGCTCGTTCCCGGTTCGGACGGCCCGGTCGAGGGGATCGAGGAGGCGCGCGAGGTCGCGGCCGAGGCGGGCTATCCGGTGATCATCAAGGCGGCCTCGGGCGGCGGCGGCCGCGGGATGAAGGTGGTCCGCACCGAGGACGAGCTCGAGAGCCAGATGATGCAGGCGCGCTCGGAAGCGAAGAACGCGTTCGGCGACGAGACCGTCTACATCGAGAAATATCTCGGCAATCCGCGCCACATCGAGTTCCAGGTGTTCGGTGACGGCGAAGGCAAGGCCATTCATCTGGGCGAGCGCGACTGCTCGCTCCAGCGTCGCCACCAGAAGGTTCTCGAAGAAGCCCCCTCCCCAATCATCTCGCCCGAACAGCGCGAGCGCATGGGCGGCATCGTCGCCAAGGCGATGGCGGACATGGCCTATCGCGGCGCCGGCACGATCGAGTTCCTCTACGAGGACGAGGAATTCTACTTCATCGAGATGAACACGCGGCTCCAGGTCGAGCATCCGGTGACCGAGATGATCACCGGCATCGACCTGGTGCGCGAGCAGATCCGGATCGCCGCCGGCGAGGGCCTGTCGTGCGACCAGAGCCAGGTCAATCTGCGCGGCCATGCGATCGAGTGCCGGATCAACGCCGAGGATCCCCAGACCTTCGTCCCCTCGCCCGGCTTGGTGAAGAATTTCGTCGCGCCCGGCGGCATGCACGTCCGCGTCGATTCGGGGCTCTACGCCGGCTACAAGGTGCCGCCTTATTACGATTCGATGATCGCCAAGCTGATCGTCTACGGCACCACCCGCGAGCGCTGCATCATGCGCCTCAGGCGCGCGCTCGAGGAGTTCGTCGTCGAAGGCATGAAGACGACCATCCCCCTGCACCAGAAGCTGGTCCGCGACCCGGAGTTCCTCGAAGGCGCCTACACGATCAAGTGGCTGGAGGAGTGGCTGGGCCGGCCGGAATAAGCGGACCGTCCGGGGGCGGTCGCCCGGCGGGATCTCCCTGCGGCGGTTCGCCCGAGAATGCTCCGATATGGACCTGGCGGCGATCAAACCGTTGAGGCGGGCCTGGCGGCATGGTAATTTGCAGCCTTCGGGAGTGGGGTCCGAATAGATATGCGCGCGCTCCTACGCATCGCGGCCATTCCGCTCCTGCTGGTGACGGCGGGAACGCTCGTGGCGCTGGCGATCGAGGGCGGCTGGAGCCGGGAAGCGCTGCTCGCCGGCATGCTCGTGTTCACGCTCGCTTATTTGACGGTCTGCGAAGCGCTGATCCCGCTTGAGCCGTCATGGCGCGTGAGACGCGAAGACGCCTGGCCCGATTTGGCCCATCTCATTCTCGTCAATGCGTTTTCGGGAGTCGGCGCGGTGGCCGCGCTCAGCATCACCGTTCGGCTCCACCAGGCGGCGGGTCTCGAATCCTCCGTCTGGCGGGACGTCCCGATCGCGGTCCAGGCCGTCGTCGCGATGATCATGGGCGAATTCCTGCCCTATTGGTACCATCGCCTGAGCCATGGCAACCACCCGTTCCTTTGGCGGGTCCATGCGATTCATCACATCACGCCGCGGCTCAACAGCCTCAAGGGCAGCTGGATGCATCCGCTGAACACATTCCTGAACGCGTTTACGAAGATGCTTCCGGTGCTTGTGCTCGGTTTCAGCGAGGAGACGCTGGTCGTCGTGTCGGTCTTCAGTCTCGTCATCGGCTATTCGTCGCACGCCAACATCGATGCGCGCACCGGTCTCCTCGATTATTTGATCGCCACGCCGCACGTCCATCACTTCCACCATAGCGTCCGCCCGGAAGAAGCGCGCAATTACGGCACCAACGTCATGGTCTGGGATCTTCTCTTGGGCACCTATTTCAACGCGCGCCGGCGGGTCGGCGAGGTCGGCGTCCAGGCATCGCCCGGCAGCGCCTACCCGCGGCTCGACAATGTTTCGCACCAGCTGCGTTTCCCGTTCGAGCGTCCGCACAAGCGGTCGGCCCCGCCATGACGCTCTCGATCGTCATGCCGACGTTCCAGGAAGCCGGACGCGTCGCCGCGGCCGTCGATGCCGCGCGCGCGCTGGGAGCGGACGTCGAGGTCATCGTCGTCGACAGCGGCAGCAGCGACGGGACGGCGCAGATCGCGCGCGGGCGCGGCGCGCGGGTCATCGAGGCGAAGGATCGGGGCCGGGCGCGGCAGATGAATCAGGGGGCAGCCGCGGCGACCGGCGACGTGCTGCTCTTTCTCCACGCCGACACCATCCTGCCGCCGGACGCGCGGAGCGTGATCGGCGCCATCCTGTCCGACCCCGCAGTCGCGGGCGGTTGCTTCCGGCTGAGGTTCGACGACGACCATCCCGTGTTGCGCCTGTCGAGTGCGCTGAGCAGCTTTGGGTGCAGGCTCTTCCACTACGGCGATTCCGCTTATTTCGTGAGACGCGCGGCCTTTCGCGAAATCGGCGGCTTCCACGCCATGCCGCTCCTCGAAGACCTCGATTTCTGGCTGCGCCTCAACCGCAGCCACCGCGTCGTCGTCGCTCGCGCCAGCGTCCTGACATCGGCGCGACGCTTCAAGGAGGTCGGCGTCGTCAGGCAGCAGATGCTGGCGACGTTGATCGTGCTCCTCTTCATGCTTGGGGTCGGCGCACCGCGGCTCGCCCGGCTCTATCACCGCTTCACCAGATTTCGCACTCCGGAGGTAGCCTGATGTCCGTCATCCATCTGCCACGCGCTCTCTGGTACTGGACCTATTCGAACGCTCACATGATCAAGCAGACGCTCAACGTGCTGGATTTCATGTGGGTGCACCGCGTCGGCGCCGGATTGCTGGCGCCCGATCACCCATGGATCACGGGCGTGATGCCGGGGTCGGCCGGAGAGACGATCTGGTCCAGGAACATCGTCTTTGCCTCCCCGCGCGGCGCGCACATCTCCGACGCCGACAGCGACGAAGACATCGTCACCACCGTCGGGCGCTTCCTGGCGGCCATGGTGCAGCGCTCCAACATCGACAACCCCGAGCTCCCGCAGGGCCGGACGCGCCGGATGCCGCACGCGGTCAACTACCTCCACGGTCCGGTTCACTACAACGGCGGCTACGCGATCTTCGACGATTTCAAGGATGCGATGCTCCACTTGTCGGATCGACGATTCGCCGCCGAGTTCCTGCGGTTCGCGCGGAAGGAGCGCCGCGAACTGACCATCGTTCTGCGGGAGCGGCGCTACGATCCCGAGGAATATGCCTGGTTCGTCGCCTTCGTGCGCGCGCACCTGCCATGGTATTGCAACGGCAACGGCCCCACCAAGAAGCGCGTGCTGCACGGGACTCCGAGTCCCTATCCGGCCGTGAATCCGATCAACGGAACCTGGATCGCCGACGTACGGAGGCTGCAGCGCGGACGGCTCGACGGGCTCGCGCGGCCGCCGATCGACGCGAAATACTTTACCGGCAGCTATGCCGGACATCGCACCGACTATATGTGGATGGAACGGCTGCATGCCTGGGTGCAGTGGCTGGTCACCGAGGCCAAGGGCTTCCAGGGCGGGCTCGTGTTCACCAGGCGGAGGTTGATCGAGCCGCACAATCTGGCGGCCTATGTGGAGAGCGGCGGAAAATGGCGTCCCGGCTACACGATCTCCCACCCCTTCACGACTCTTGCCCGGGCGCGGGCCAGGCGTCGGCCGCAGTCCGAGTGAAGCCCGAGGCCACGGCCTGCCATCCAGCCATCCTGCCGCTGGTAGGCCGAGATCTTTGAACAGACGGCGAGGAGAAGCGCCATGGAGCTGAAATTCACCGTCTCAGCTTTCGTATCGCGCCCCATCGAGGCGGTCTTCGAGGCCGTCGCCGATCCGGAGCAGCTGTCGCATTACTTCACCACCGGCGGCGCCCAGGGCCGCCTCGAGACGGGCGCGACCGTCACCTGGGACTTCCACGATTTTCCGGGCGCGTTCCCGGTCGAGGTGGTCGAGGCCGAGCCGAACCGGCGGATCGTGCTGCGCTGGGAGGCGAACGAGGAGGGCCCCGCCGGGTACCGGACCACGGTGACCTTCCTGTTCGAGCTGACCGAAGACGGCCGCACCAAGGTCGCCATCACCGAGGAGGGCTGGCGCGAGACCGAGGCGGGGCTGCGCGCCTCCTACTGCAATTGCATGGGCTGGTCGCAAATGCTGTGCGCGCTCAAGGCCTGGCTGGAGCACGGCCTCAACCTGCGCGAGGGCATGTACCGCTAGGGTGCGTAGCAATTCCAGAATGGGGAGGGCAGAAGACTCCGAGCCTCGGGAAGCGGCGCCGGCCCTCAGACTTCGGAGCCCTTTGCCCCCCCAGACTGCGCCTGTCCCTCCACCCCATGCGGCCGCATGGGGTGGACTCCAGCGGGCCGCCTTCATCTCAATTTCACGATGTCAAAGAGCCGTGCCGAGCCGCGACTCGACAGCAGCCATTGTAATAGGAAGAATCCTATTTGTAAAGCACAGAGCAAGAACGCTACGGCCTCGACGAGGACCTCCCCGGCCGCAGGGCGGTATTTAGTACGGACCCTTGCTGCCGATGGATGGCTTTGCGCCTTGGCCTGGGCTAGACGAAGGCCCATGAAAGCGACGATCTGGCACAACCCGAATTGCGGCACCTCCCGCAAGACGCTCGAGATCCTCGAGGCCGAGGGCGCCGAGGTGACGGTCCGCGAATATCTGAAGGACCCGCCCTCCAGGGACGAGCTGCGCCGCGTCTACGAGCGCGCCGGCATCGCGCCGCGCGAGGGCCTGCGCGCCAGGGAGACGCTGGCGCATGATCTCGACCTGGTCGAGGGCGCGGTCAGCGACGAGGCGATCCTCGACGCGATGGTCGAGAACCCGATCCTGATCGAGCGCCCGCTGGTCGAGACGGAAAAAGGCGTTCGCCTGTGCCGGCCACAGGAAAAGGTGCGCGAAATCCTCTGACCGGACTGGGAAGGTTCAGCAGCAAGGGGTAAGATGCGGCCGATGTCGGTTCTCGATCCCGACCTGTTGTTGCGCGCCTATGCGATCGGCGTCTTCCCGATGTCGGACAGCCGCGATGCGCGCGACGTCTACTGGGTCGAGCCGCGGCGGCGGGCGATCATCCCGCTGGGCGGATTCCATCTGTCGAAATCGCTGCGCAAGACATTGCGGTCGG
>DASQKE010000204.1:0-3343 GCA_035630675.1 Allosphingosinicella sp. | reverse complement strand
CCTGCGCCCACAGATTGCCGAGCAGATCGGCGCGGATCGGGCCGCTCTCGGGCTGGACGCGGTCGCCATAATGACGGTTGAGCCCGGCGCGGGTGAAGCAGTGCAGCTCCTCGTAGAGCGGGCGGACCTGGTTCCAGAGCCGGTCGGTCAGGGCCGCGAACTCATCCGGCGGCATGTCGTAGACCGAGCGCCACATCGCGCCGGCATTGGGGAAGCCGAGCTCGCTGGCGCCCTGGTTGGCAATCTGGGCGAGGCGCGCATAGTCGCGCCGCATCGGGGCGCCGACATTGTCGTTCCAGCTCGTCCACATCTCCTGCAGATGGGCGGGATTGCGGACGGTGCCCATCCGGGCCTCGATCTCGTTGCCGGTCAGCGTCTCGCCGTTCATCGTCCCGCGGCCGCGGCCATATTGCGACTGGAGACGGGTGGCGATCTGGTTGAGCTCGGCGGCGGCGCCTTCGGTGGTCGGCGCGGGCAGCGTGATGCCCGAGCGCAGCACGTCGAGCTTGCGGCGGGTGTCGGGGTTCAGCCCCTGAAGGCTGGCGAAGCGTGCCGCCTCGTTAGCAAGCCGGACCTGCATCTCCGTCCCGATCGTGCCGAAATGGGCGGCAAGCGCGTCGGTGTCCTCGGTGATGTAGGTAGCGTTGACCCATTGGGCGCGGTTGCTGAGGACCGAGAATTCGGCGAGCTCGCGCTCGGCGCGGGCGATGAAGGCGTCGGCGTCGGCCTCGGTCGGCGCGCTGCTCGAAGCGGCCGGCTGCTCGGGCGCGGCCGCGGCGGCGGGCGCTGCGGCATCGTCGGTGCGCGCTGCCGATGTCGTGCAGGCGGAGGCGAGAAGGCTGGCGACGGCCAATGCGAGGAGGGAGACGGTGGACTTCATGACGCATCCTCTCTGTTCTCTTGTGCGGCGCTCTTTGCTCCTCCCGCGCGCGAACGGTCAAGCCGCCAGGAAGTCCGCGATTGCGCGGCCGAATTCGGGCTGCGTCACCGCGCTCATATGATTGCCGGGCACCTCCGCATAGCGCGCGTCGGGAAGCAGATCGGCGATCGCTTCCGCCGATCCGTTGTCGTCGTCCTCGGCGCCGGAAAGGACGAGCGTCGGCATCGCGATCCCGCGCAGTTCGTCCTCGGTCGAATCGACGAAGCTGTCGAGCAAAGGCAGCATCGCCTGCGGGTCGCCGCCGGTCGTCTTGAGGAAGGCCTCGGCGAGCCATTCGGGAGAGCCCCGGTCGTGCGTGCCGAGGCCGGTTAGGATTGTCTTGAACGAGTCCGCACGGCGGCCCGGGTCGAGCATGCCGCGAAGTCCCATGCCAGCGATCACCAGCCGCCGCGGACGCGCGCCGAGGATCGCCATCCGGGCGGCGGTGCGCGCGCCGAGCGAATAGCCGCCGAGGTCGTAATCGGTAAGTCCCAGATGTGCGATCAGCTCGAGGCCGTCCTGGGCGAGGATGTCGGGCGGATAGGCGTCGGGATCGTGCGGCGTCCCGCTTTTCCCGTGGCCGCGCAGATCCGGCATGATCACCCGAAAGCCGCGGCCTGCGATCTCCTGCGCATGGCCGAACTTCATCCAGTTGGTGTGCGCGTTCGAGAACAGGCCGTGGAGCAGCACGACCGCCCGCCCCTCGCCCAGCTCGTGCCAGACGAGATCGACGCCGTCGGACGCCGTGAAGGCGCCTTTAGCCGGGGAAGCTGCCGGTGGCCGCGATCCACTTGTCGACGAGGGGCTGGTGCTCATCGGTGCGATACTCCGGCAGGCCCTCGGTGTTGATCCAGGCGCGGTGCAGGCTCTCCGCGCCGAAATGATGCTTTGGGCGGAAACGCGACGGATCGTCGAACGATGCCACCGTCAGATCCATTTTCTCGCTGTCCGGGAACGCGAAGCCGAGCGAGGTCCCGCAATCGCGGCAAAAGGGACGCTGCGCAATCGGCGACGACGCATACCAGTCGGGCTCCGTCTCCCAGGCGACGTCGGCCTTCTTCATGCTCCTGAACGCGATCGAGACGCTGCCGGTGGCGCGCTGGCACATCCGGCAATGGCAGAGATAGGCCTCGTCGCTGTCGATCGCCGCTGTGAAGCGCACCCGCCCGCAGGCGCATCCGCCGGTCATGCTAGCCACGTCAGCCGCTCCGTTCGTCCAGCATAGCCGCCCTGCCTTGCCGATTTCAGCAATCCTTCATCCGCAGTGATCACAACGCCATCCTCATCGATGGCGACCTGCAAATAGACGCAATCATATAGCGGGTGGTTCAGCTCAGCAGCCAAGTCGATCGCCCGACCCAACAGAGGTGCAGAGGCCACAAAACGATCGATGAACGAAGGCAGGGCGGCGAAGCTTGCCTTGGCGATTCCCACCTCGAGGCGCTGATAGCGTATCTTGTTGACCAAGCCGCTCGCAACCTCTGCGAGCATCCAGTCGGGAGCAATCCGCTCGTCATCTCTTTCGAGAAGAGCCTGAGCTTCGGCGGTTCCGGCCTCCAGCGTTATGAGCTTCAGCGCTACACTGGCGTCAAGGATGATCGGCATCGGGCCGCCCCCCACCCAAATGTCGGCCTCCATCCGTGTCTCGGGACCACCGAATATAGTGCGTGCTGTCACTCGTTATCGGTGTCGCGGACGTGAGATTGCGCGACAGCTCGAGGAGTTCCGCCCTCGACAAGCGTCGCCTTGGACGGCCCCGTTTGAGCCCCTCGTGGAGCTCGGCATGCAAGGAGCGCCCGTTCGCTCTTGCTTCGGCGCGGTAGTCCGCAAGGACATCCTTATCTACGTTTCGGAGCAGAGCATCCGGCATTGCTCATGATAGCACAGTGCTATCATTTTTTCAAGCCGCCTTCCGGAGGTGCTTGCGGCCGAGCAGCTCGGCGATCTGGACGGCGTTGAGCGCCGCGCCCTTGCGCAAATTGTCCGAAACGCACCACAGGCTGAGGCCGTTCTCGACCGTCGGATCCTCGCGCACGCGGCTGACATAGGTTGCATATTCGCCGACGCATTCGACCGGCGTCACGTATCCGCCGTCCTCGCGCTTGTCGACGAGCATGATCCCCGGCGCCTCGCGCAGGATCGCCTGCGCCTTCCTGGCGGAAATCTCCTTCTCGAACTCGATGTTGATCGATTCCGAATGGCCGACGAAGACCGGCACGCGGACGCAGGTCGCGGTCACCTTGATCTTCGGGTCGAGGATCTTCTTGGTCTCGACCACCATCTTCCACTCCTCCTTCGTCGAGCCGTCGTCGAGGAAGTCGTCGATGTGGGGGATGACGTTGAAGGCGATCTGCTTGGTGAAGACGGTCGCCTCGTTGGAGTCGCCGACGAAGATGTTGCGGCTCTGCTCGAACAGCTCGTCCA
>DASQKE010000203.1:0-3821 GCA_035630675.1 Allosphingosinicella sp. | reverse complement strand
CCGCTTCAGCATCACGCCCTCGATCGACGCGTCGCGGCTCCCCGCGCGGATCTCCTCGAGCTCTTCGAAGCTCTCCGCCTCGATTAGCGCCGAGACGTCGAAGCGCTGCGGATCGAGCCCGGCGGCAAAGGTTTCGAGCCGCGCCCGCCGCTCGGTCCAGGTCAGCGGCCGCAGATCCTCGCCGCCGTCGAACAGCAGATCGTAGAGGCGGACAAAGGCCGGATAGTCGCTCAGCATCCTGGCGGAAACGACCTTGCGTCCGAGCCGCTGCTGGAGCGCGTTGAAGCTCGCCGCGCCGCCGCCATGCTCGGCCGCGCCCTGCGCCTCGCCCTTGACCAGCAGCTCGCCGTCGAGGACGCCGTCCGCCTCCATGCTCGCCGCGACTTCGGGGAAGCTGCGGGTGATATCGTCGCCGGCGCGGCTGTAGAGGCGGGTCTCGCCGGCGACACGGACGATCTGGACCCGGATCCCGTCCCATTTCCACTCGGCGGCATAATCGTCCATCGAGACGCGCGCGTCCTCGATCGGATGGGCGAGCATGAAGGGGCGGAAAACGGGGACGTTCTTCGGCGTCGGCTGCTCGCCGCGCCCCTCGGCCCAGGCGAACAGCTCTTCATAAGGTTGCTTCAAGCCGTGCCAGATCTCCTCGACCGCATCGACGTCGAGGTCGAACGCCTGCGCCAGCGCGGTCTTGGCGAGCCGTGCCGAGACGCCGATCCTGAGCTCGCCGGTCGCGAGCTTGAGCAAGGCGAAGCGGCCGGAAGCGTCGAGATGGTCGAGCATGTCGGCGACGGCGGCGGGCGCCTGGCTGCGCCCGAGGCCCGAGAGCCGCTCGACCACGGTCGAGATGCGCAAGGTGCCGTCGTCGAGGTCGGCCGGCTGGTCGATCCGCTTCGGCCAGAGCAAGGACACGGTCTCGGCCAGGTCGCCGACATAGGACCAGCTCAGGCGAAACAGGATCGGGTCGACCCGCTCCTCGGTGATCGCGCGGACCAGAGCGGGCTTGATACCCGGAAGATCGAGCTCGCCGGTCAGCGCCGCCATCGCATGGCCGCGGTCGGGATCGGGCGTGCGTTTCAGATAGTCGCCGATCAGCTTGAGCTTGGCGTTGCGCGAGCGGGTGTAGACGAGCCCGTCCAGAAGCTGCGAGAAATCGCGCATGGCTGCACGCTTCTTCGCTAAACGCCTAATGCGCAAGCTCGCGCTGGTTTTTGCGATCGCCGCGGCTCTGGCCGGCTGGATGTACTGGACCGCGATCGCCGATCCGGTGGTGCGGCGGACGGCGCTTGCGCTGCCCGGCCTGACCCAGCCCGTCCGCGTGGTCCTGATGTCGGACATCCATGTCGGCGGCCCCGACATGCCGCCGGCGCGGCTCGCCCGGATCGTCGGCCGGATCAACGCGCTGCGGCCGGACGTGGTGCTGATCGCCGGCGACTTCATCACCGAGAAGAGGCTCGCGACGCGCCTCTATTCGATGGCCGAGGCGATCGCGCCGCTCGCCGGCCTCCGGCCCCGGATCGGCACGTTCGCGGTGCTCGGCAATCACGATTATTGGTACGATCCCGCCGGCGCGCGAACGGCACTGCGTCGGGCAGGGATCACCTTGCTGGACAATGACGCCGCGCCGGCGGGCCCGCTCGCCATCGGCGGCATCGACGACGCGTTCACCGGCCGCGACGATGTCGGCCGGACGGTCGCGGCGCTGCGCAGGCTTCCGGGCGTTCCGATCCTGCTCAGCCACAGCCCCGATCCGTTCCCGCGCGTTCCTGCCGACATCCGGCTGATGGTCGCGGGGCACACCCATTGCGGGCAGGTTCGGCTGCCGTTGCTCGGCGCGCTGAAGACGATGTCGGCCTATGGCCAGCGTTACGCCTGCGGCCGGATCGACGAGGCGGGCAGGACGCTGATGGTCACCGCGGGCCTCGGCACCAGCGGCATCTGGTTCCGGCTCGGCGCGGTTCCCGACCTGTGGCTGATCGAGCTCAGGCCAGCTCGAGCGCCCGCACCGCCACGACGAAGCCGGTGACCAGCAGCAATGCGGCAATGGCGTAGCGGATCGGCCTCACCGGCACGGTCCGCCCGAGCGCTTCGCCGAGGATCGCGGCAGGGATATTGGCGACCAGCACGCCCGCGGTGGCGCCGGCCGCGGCGAGGAGCACCGTGTCGAAGCGCGCGGCCAAAGCGAAGGTGAGGAACTGGGTCTTGTCGCCGATCTCGAGCAGGAAGAGGGAGACGGCGGCGGTGACGAACGCGCCGGTCCGCCAATTGGCCGCCAGATTGGGCGGGCGGCGCTGGATCAGGCTGCCGGCGCCGGCCATCAGCAAGGCGAGCGCGACCAGCAGCGACAGCGCGCGGGTCGGCACCAGCTCGTGGATCAGCACCCCGCCGATCGCGGCGACGACGCCGTTGACCAAAGCGGCGACGGCGAGGCCGGCGAGGATCGGGCCTGGCCGCGCGAAGCGGGCCGCGAGCACGATCACGAACAATTGGGTGCGGTCGCCCCATTCGGCGAGGCCGGCGGCGACGAAGGCCGTAAGCAGCGCGTCCATTCAGGCGCCGAGGCGCACCGAGATCGAGGCGAGCATCGCCTGGGTCGCGGCCTCGTCGGCGCGCTCGCAGCCGATCGCGTCCTTGAGGCGCTCATAATAAAGCGCGCGCGGAGCGCCGCCGCGCTGCAGCGCTTCCGCCAGCCGCGCCACCGGGCTCAGGCCATAGGCCCCGGCCAGCGACCTTATCCCTTCGACTCTCTGCTCGAACTCGTGGGCGGCCGCACGGCCGGCGAGGCGGCGCAAACGCTCCAGCCGGTCGCTGAGCTCGGCTCTCACCACCATCATCGCATCCCGGTTGTCGCTCATCGCGCCCTCCCGCATTTCGGCAGGGGCGACGATGCGCTTCTATGGTTACCGCTTCGTTAAGACCCCGCGCGATCTTGACATCGCCGCGCGCAGGCGGCAGAGGCTGCGGCGCATCGGGAGCGGCGGGAACGCCGCTTTTATTTTTCGCGAACCCGCATTTTTGAGAGGCTGTCATGGCCAAGCCGACCACGGTCAAGATCAAGCTCGTCAGCAGCGCCGACACGGGCTTCTATTACGTGACCAAGAAGAATCCGCGCACCCAGACCGACAAATTGAGCTTCCGGAAATACGACCCGGTCGTGCGCAAGCACGTCGATTTCAAGGAAGCCAAGATCAAGTGACGCGCGGCGGGCGCCTGCCCGCCAGGCGTCATCCCGGCGGAGGCCGGGATCTCAGGGGGTGAAAGGCGGAGGCGCGCCTGCGGGGCGCTCTCCATCGACGCCGGAGTCCTCTCGTCCTGAGATCCCGGCCTCCGCCGGGATGACGGTTTCGGACGGCGCCTCCGGGCGGTCATCGTCGGCCTCCGCCGGACCGTCCTCCTCCCCCGCCGCCAGCAGCCCCCGCACCGCCTCGATGAAGCGCATCAGCGAGATCGGCTTCGAGACATAGCCTTCGGCGCCGGCGTCGCGGATGCGCTGCTCGTCGCCCTTCGCGGCATAAGCGGTGACCGCCATGATCGGGGTCGCGCGCAACTCGGCATCGGCCTTCAATTGCTCGATCAGCTCCAGCCCCGAAATATGCGGCATCTGAATGTCCATGACGACGAGATCCGGCGCGAAGGCGCGGGCGCGCTCGATCGCGTCGCGGCCATCGCGCACCGGCTCGGCCTCGTAACCATGGGCACGCAGTAGATCGCAGAACAGCCGCAGATTGAGTTCGTTGTCCTCGACAACGAGTATTTTTTGTCCCACGCGCAAGCCTTTGAAGCCCCGGTCCGAGCTTAGGTGATGAACCGCAAGGAAACAA
>DASQKE010000202.1:0-12400 GCA_035630675.1 Allosphingosinicella sp. | reverse complement strand
CAGCCGTCCGAGCTCGGGCGCGCGCGCCATGATCGTCGCGCCGACCTTGTCGAGCAGGTCCGACCGCACTTCGGGCGAGGCCTCGGACCAGGCCGGAAACGCGGAGCGCGCCGCCCTGGCCGCGGCGTCGACCTCGTCGCGCCCGCCGGCCGGAAAGCGGGCGACGATATCGCCGGTGTCGGACGGGTTGACGCTGGCGTGCGGAGTCTCGCCGGAGACGCGCTCGCCGTCGATGAAATGGGTGAGGCGGTCGGTCATAAAGCGGCCCCTATCACGTCCCCGCCTCGAGCTCACGCAGGCTTCGCCCCCGCGTCTCGCGGCCGGCCCAGGCGACCAGGCCGGCCGACGCGCCCATCGGGACGAGCAGCGCCAGCGCGGCGCCGCCGAGCGTCGGGATCAGGCCGACCAATGCGAATCCCTGGACGGCGACGCCGCCGAACTTGCTGGCCCCGGCGACGAGGCCGGTCGCCCGCCCGCGCACGCCGAGCGGGTAATTTTCGGCGGCATAGGGAAGCAAGACCGCGATCGTGCCGTTGCTGCCGACGATCAGCATCGCGATCACCGCCACCAGGAGCGGCGGCCAGGACAAGGTCGCCGCCGGGAGCAAGGCACCGACGAGGCCCGCGAGCGTCACCAGGATCATCGCCACCAGGGTCCATTTGCTGCTCCAGCGGGCGTAGAGCCAGGCGGCGGCCATGATCGTCGGCAGCGCCAGCAGCGCCGAGCTGGCGATGATCCCGCTCGCCAGCTCCGAGCTGTAGCCCCGCGCCTGCAGGTCGGAGGGCAGCCAGAGCAAGAGCCCGAAATTGACGAAGCTCCAGGCCAAGGCCGCGCTGACCAGCGCCAGCGTCAGCCGCCCATGGCGCCGAGCCGCGACCTCGGCGTCCGCCGGAACGGGCGCGCGCGGACGCGGCACGATGCCGTATTTGACCCGCATTTCCTCCAGCTCCCCGGCCCGCCCCTGCTCGGCGAGGAAGCGCGGCGATTCCGGGACGAAGCGTGCGAGCAGCAGAAGGAGGATTCCGGTCGGGAAGCCCTGAAGCCACAGCACCCGCCAGCCGAACAGCGGCTCGAACGCATGGGCGGCGGCGCTGGCGGCGAGATAGCCGCCGACGAGGCCGGTGCCGCCGACCAGCACCAGCACCCAGGAGCGGTGCCTGGGCGGCATCACCTCTGCGAGCAACGTGTAGACCACCGGCAGCATCCCGCCCGCGGACGAGCCCATCAGGAAGCACATCAGGAGGTTCAATTCGAACGCCGGCATCGCCCCGCAGATCGAGGTCGCGACGAACAATATGGTCGAAAGCAGGATCGAGACCCGCCGGCCATAGACGTCGGCGAGCCAGCCCCAGACGAAGGAGCCGACCGTCGTCCCGACCAAGGCCACGAACGGGAACCAGGCGACGGTCGCGCGCGGGATGCCGTATTCCGCGCTCATCCCCGGGAGGACGAAGCCCAGGGTCGCCGGCTTCATGACGTCGATCACGAGGCCGAGGATCAGGACCGCGAGCACCGCCGCGTGCCAGCGCCCGAGCGGGGTCGAGTCGGGCGCTTCGTAGCTCGTCCCGGCGTGGGAGCCGTGCGCCGCCCGCTGCTTCGGAAGCGCGCCGTAGATCGCCGCCGGGACCCCGAGCAGGATGAACAGCATGCCGAACCACATTTCCGGCTCCATCGGCATGCCGGCGAGGCGGTTCCCCATCTCGTGCGCCATCGCCAGCATCGGCAGATGGAGGAGCACGCCGAGCCCGATCGCGGCGCAGGCGCCCCAGAAGATCGGAGCGCGCTCGCCGACGATCGACGGGCGCCGGGCCGGAACCGTCATGGCGCGGGCGAACCGCGCGATGCGGCGAACAGCTTGCGCGCCTTGCACAAGCCGTCGAGCCCGGCGGCGAGCGTCTCCTCGCGCTTGGCGAAGCAGAGGCGGACGACGCTGGTCACCGGATCATCCCCCTCGTAAAAAGCGCTGACGGGAATGCCGGCGACTCCGCATTCGCGCACCGCGCGCTCGCAGAAAGCGACGTCGTCCGCGGCGATGCCGGAGGCGGCGAGATCGAGCGAGACGAAATAGCTGCCCTCCGCGGGCAAGGTGGCGAAGCCCGACCGATCGAGATCGCGGACGAACGCGTCGCGGGCGCGGGCGAAGCCGGCGCGCATGCCCTCGAAATAGGCCGGCTCCTTGCCGAGGCCGTAGGCGACCGCGGCCTGCAGGCTCGGCGCGGTCGAGAAAGTGAGGAACTGGTGCGCCCCGGCCAGAGCGGCGACCAGCGGCGGCGGCGCGACCGACCAGCCGACCTTCCAGCCGGTCACCGAGAAGATCTTGCCGGCCGAGCCGATCTTGACGGTGCGTTCGGCCATTCCCGGCATGGCGGCGAGCGGCACGAAGCGGCGACCGTCGAAGACGAGATGCTCCCAGACCTCGTCGGCGACCGCGATCGCGTCGTGGCGCACGCAAAAACCGGCAAGCAGCCGCAGCTCCTCCTCGTCGAACAGGCGCGAGCTCGGATTGTGCGGGTTGTTGAAGACAACGAGGCGGGTGCGCTCCGAAAACGCCGCCGCCAGCGCCTCCTCGGTGATCCGCCACCCCGGCGGCGCCAGGCGGACCAGGCGCGGCACCCCGCCGGCGGCGCGCACCATCGGCAGATAGGCGTCGTAGAGCGGCTGGAACAGGACGACCTCGTCCCCGGCCGAGATCAAGGAGAGCAGAGCGGTCGCGATCGCCTCGGTCGCGCCCGAGGTGACGGTGACCTGGTCCGCCGAATATTCGAGCCCCTGGTGGCGGCGATAGTGCGCGGCGACGGCAGCGCGCAGCTCGGGCAGGCCGCGCATCGGCGCATATTGGTTCGAGCCGCGCAGCACGGCGTCGGCGGCGCGGGCGAGCACGTCGTCGGGCCAGCCGAAATCGGGAAAGCCCTGACCGAGATTGACCGCTCCATGTTCCGCGGCGAGGCCGGACATGTGCGCGAAAATGCTGGTGCCGAGCGAGGCGAAGACCGGGTTCATCGCCCGCGCCTTAGCCGAGGGAAAGTGGCTGTGCTACAAGCTGCGCGTGCGCCTGTTTCCGATCCTGCCGCTGATCGCGTTCGTCGCCCCGGGACCGGCCGCCGCGGCCGAGCAGGACCGGGCAGTCGAGCGCGAGCATATGGTGCTCTCGGTCGTCAGCCTCGTCGCGACTTCGGGCGCGCGGGCGGGACGCGAAATCCGCCCTTCGATCCTCGACGCGCTGCGGCGCGTGCCGCGCCATCTGTTCGTGCCCGAGGGGGCGCAGGTCGCTGCCTATCAGAACCGGCCGCTGCCGATCGGCCACAATGCGACCATTTCCGCGCCGAGCATCGTCGCCTTGATGACCGAGCTGCTCGATCCGCGGCCGGACCAAAGCGTGCTCGAGGTCGGCACCGGCTCGGGCTATCAGGCGGCCGTGCTCGCGGGGCTGGTGCGCGAGGTTCGGTCGATCGAGATCGTCGAGGAGCTGGCCCGGAGCGCGGGAGAAAGGCTGGCCGCGCTCGGCCATCGCAACGTCCGGATCCGCGCCGGCGACGGCTATTCCGGCTGGCCCGAAGCAGCGCCCTTCGACCGCATCATCGTCACCGCCGCGGCGCCGCACGTGCCCCAGCCTTTGATCGACCAACTCCGCCCAGGCGGCCGCCTGGTCATCCCCGTGGGACGCGGGGAGGACGAACGGCTGATGCTGATCCGCAAGGATTCGAGGGGGCGTATCACCCGCCGCGCGATCCTGCCGGTCCGTTTCGTGCCATTGGTCCGCGCGGCCCGCTGAAGCGGGTGCCGACGCGGACCCCTCAGGGCTCGCGGCCAGCCTGGGTGGAAGGCGCCTGTGCCGGCGGATCGGCGACCGGCGGCGGCGTCGCGGCGGGCGGCGTGGCCCGCGGCTGGGGCTCGGCGACCGCCGAGCCGCTGGTCGGGTTGCGGCGGCCGAGAGGGGTCTGGGCGGGCCCGCTGTCGCTGCCGGTCAGCGCCCAGCGCTGGCTGGCGCTCAATGTGCTGTCCGATTTGGCGCGCTCGGCGATCATCGCATTGGCGGTATCGCGGCGGAGCGGCTCGTAGCGGCGCAGCACGGCCCGATTGAAGCTGTCGACGCTCCCGACCGCCGCGCCCGGAGGCCCGCCCGCGGCTGCAGCGGCGGCCGCGGCGGCCTGGGCGGCGGCAGCGTCGGTTCCATCGGCGAGCAAAGGCGACGCTCCCGGAAGCGGCGGCGGCGCGGTGCGGCGGCGGACCACCGTCGGCTCGATGCCGGCATAACGATCGGTGAAAGCGTGCGGACGGCCCCATCCGCCCTGCCAGCGGTAGAAGATGTGGGTGCCGATATTGGCCGACTTGGTCAGGCTCGACGCCCAATAGGGCACCACGTAATTGGCGTGATAATGGGTCGAATAGCCGACCGGCTGGTGGACGTAGCCGGCGAGCGATTCTTCGGCGAGCTGCCGGGCCTGCTGCCAGTAGGGCGCCATCGGCGTACGGCCGAGCGAGCCGTCGCAGGTGAAGCTGAACTGGCAGCCCGTACGCCGCTCGCTGCCTTGATAGACGACGCCGCAGACGCTGTTCGGATAAGCGGGGTGGCGGACGCGGTTCAGGATGACCTGCGCGACCGCGCGCCGGCCTTCGACCGGCTCCGTCGCCGCCTCGTAATAGATCGCCTCGGTCATGCACTGGAGCGAGCGCGTCCGGTCCCCGTCGCTGGCGAACCGCAATGCGAACGGGCTCGCGGCGGCGCCCGCGCCTTCGAGCGGCATGGCGGCGTTGACTTGCTGGGCGGTCAGCGCGTCGAGCGGGCGGATCGCCTGCGGCGTCATCTGCTCGGCCGCGCGGCTGGCCGCCGCCATCGCCTCGGGCGAGCCGGGCGCCGGGCCGCCGGCCATGGGCAGCGAGAGGCTGAGGCCGGCAAAGGCGTAGAGTGCGATGGTGAACGCGAGCAAGCCGACGCCCGGCCATTGCCGGCGCACGCCGCCGGCCATTCCGCGGCCGACGGCGCGGAAGTCCGGAAGCCGCCATTCGGGCAGGCGCAGGGCAAGATCAGGTCGAAACACCGTTCTCAATCACTTCAATGCCGGGAGAGGTTCCCTCGATATAGGAAATCCGGGCTTTCTTCAACCTGAAGGCCCGGCGGACCGTGGCGAAAGGCCGGCGAATCGGAGGATGCATGGGAGCCGCCCGGTTCGTCCCAGCCCCCGCGCCCGGGATGCGCGCCTCGATTCTTCAATGCGAATCAACCGAATTGGACCGACTTGCCGGTTGCCAGCGGGTCCGGGCTGGCGCACCTTCTTTCCGGGGGCCGCCATTGGCGAACGACGGAGAGGAATGGGCCACCGTCCGCGAGGACGAACGCGCGCGCGCGGCGCGCCGCCGCGCGTGGGCCGCCGGCACAGGATGGGGCTGTCACCTCCCCCCGAATCATGTCGGCCTCGCATTGTCCGGAGGCGGGATCAGGAGCGCCACGTTCAGCCTCGGACTGATGAAGTCGCTGAGCAATGCGCGGCTGATCCACAGCATCGACTATCTCTCGACCGTCTCCGGCGGCGGCTATGCCGGATCCTTTTACTGCAGCCTCTTCGTCCCCAACAACCTGCGCGGGCCGGCTCCGACCGCGACGCCCGGATGCGAGGACGGGCCCGCCATCGCTGAATCGCTGGGCTGCGACGTGCTGGGTTCCCCGATCGGCCGCGAGGCGGTGTCGCAGCTTCGGCAGGGTGGGCATTATCTCGCGCCGAACGGAACGAGCGACGCCGTGTTCGCCGCGGTGATCGCGGTGCGGAACTGGTTTGCGGTGGCGATCACGACCGGCCTCGCCTTGCTCGGCTTGTTCTTCTTCATCAATTTCGCGGTTTCCGCCGCGGTGCCGTTCCTCGACCGCGCCGGCAGCTATGCGAGGAAGTTCGCGGTCAGCAGGGACGAATATGGTGCGTGGCGGATGCTGCTGACCGCCATGGCATTGTGGCCTGCCGCCTGCGCCTGGGGTTTCTGGTTTGCGCGCAGCGGTTCGATCCCGCTCTCGCGATGGGGGCGCCTGTTCAGCATGCAGCTCGTCGTCGCCGGCCTGATCTTCCTGCTGGCGCTGCTGTGGCCGGGCAATCGCGAGGGCTGGCACGGCATGCTTCGGGTGATCATTCTCGCGGTGGCAGCGTTTTCGGTCCTCGCCTACGTCCTCGCGGAAGCGATGACCTTCTGGCAGGACGTTCGCGAGGGGTCGGACGGCAGGACGGAGGACTGCGTCGATGCGCTCTCGCAGGAAGATCGCGTCCGCAACCTGCTGGGCCGATGGCTGATGTTCGGCACGCTGACGCTCGTGTGCACGGGCCTCCTCGCCCTCATCTACTGGATCGCGCGGGAACAGATATGGCGGAGCTCCGGCGCGATGATCGGAATTCTGGGCTCGCCCAGCTCGGGCGCAACGGTTCTCATCGCCACCTTGTTCGGCTCGATGTTCCTGTCGCGCTGGCTGCTGTGGCGCGAAAACGCAAACCCCGTCGCCACCGGCCGCTTCGCCCTGGTCGTGCCGCGGGCCAGACGCATCCTTGCCCTGAGCGCGGGCACGATCCTCCTCGCCGCCTTCGTCACCTTCTGGGCGGCCATGGCCGTGGGCGCCAGCGAATGGATCAAGGACAATGTCGGCACGGCCTGGGAGAATATCGGCGAGCAGGCCCCGGAGCTGCTGCTGTGGTTCAAGAACAATCCCTGGGCCGCGAAAGCGCCGGCCGGCTTCGAGGCGAACCTGCTCCTGCTCGCTTTGGCGCTGATCATCCTCATGATCGCCTATCTCCTTGGAAACGTCGATTCGATCCTAAACCGCTCGTCGCTGTCCGCTTTCTACAGCAGCCGATTGCGCACCGCCTATCTCGGCGCGACCAATATGCGCCGCTGGGAGCAGGTGCCGCTGCCGGACGGGGAGCGGGCGCACGCCAGGCGCGCAGCGGACGAGCCCCCGCCGCCGGCGGGCAAGGACGGCGCGAGGAAGGGCAAGGCGGTCGACCAGGACGACCCCAACGACGAGATCACCCTCGACGCCTATTTCGACGATTCGGTGATGGCGCCGATCCATCTGATCAACGTCACGATCAACGAGACGACCAGCAAATCCTCGCGAGTCATTCAGCGCGACCGCAAGGGAAAGTCGATGACCGTGGCGCCGTCCGGCTATCTCTATCCGCCGCACTCGCCCTCGCGCCCTCTCACGGTGGTCAGGCGCGAATTGGCCGAAGACCTGCCGCTCTCCTCGTGGATGGCGATCTCGGGAGCGGCGTTCACCACCGGGGCCGGCCACCACACCAGCCTCGGCACGGCGATGCTCGCAAGCCTGACCAATATGCGGCTCGGCTATTGGTGGCGCAGCACCAAGCCGCGCCGCTTCGGATTGCGCAGGCCGCGCCATCTCGTCCAGCGATATCTGCTGCGCGAGCTGTGGGCCTCCTACGAGGGTACCGAAGGGGACCGCTGGTACCTTTCGGACGGCGGCCATTACGAGAATACCGGCGTCTACGAGCTGGTCCGCCGGCGGGTCCCGTTCATCATCGCCAGCGACAACGGCGCGGACCCCAATTACGAATTCTCCGATTTGGTCAGCCTGATCCGCAAGCTGCGCATCGATTTCGAGGCCGAGGTCGAATTCGTCGACGAGGACGAGCTCGAAACATTGTTCGGCGAAACGCCGCTGCGCGACGTGTTCGGCACGCTCGAGGAAATCCAGTCGACCGGCAAGCAGGCCGCCAAGGCGGCGGCGAACCCGGCACGCAGCCAGCCCAAGGCCGGGCCTTATGCGACCCTTGCCAGGATCCGTTACCACGGGCTGGCCGACGCGACCGCCGACGATCGCCGGGGGACTCCGCCGAGCACGCTCCTGCTGATCAAGCCACGGGTGACCGGGCGCGAGCTGCCCGATCTGCTCCAGTATCGCCAGGCGAACGCAGCATTCCCGCAGCAGCCGACGACGAACCAGTTCTTCGACGAAGCGCAGTGGGAGAGCTACTATCGCCTCGGCCAGCTGATCGGCGACGCCATCTTCGACAAGAAAAGGTTTCCCGGAGAGGCCGCCGGCGCCAAGTGGCACCCCTGGAAGCTGGAGCCGCTGCCCGCCTGACCGCTCCGAGACCCCGACACCGCGCCGACTTCGACGGACATCTTACCTCCCGCGCAAGAGCCCGCTAGGCTCCGCGGAAAGGGAGCAGAAGCGCCGACGATGTCCGAACATATTTCCCCTCCCGAAGCGATCGTTCGCGCCGCCCATGTCACGCTCGCGGACTATGAGGAGCTCTACCGCCGGTCGATCGAGGATCCGGACGGCTTCTGGGGCGAGGAAGCGAAGCGGATCGACTGGCTGAAGGCGCCGACGCGGATCGCGGACTGGTCCTACGATCCGGTCGAGATCAGATGGTATGAGGACGGCGTTCTCAACCTGTGTCACAATTGCGTCGACCGCCACCTCGCCGACAAGGCGGACAGCGTCGCGATCATCTGGGAAGGCGACGAGCCCGGCACCACGCGCACGCTGACCTACGCCGAGCTTTATGCCGAGACGGTGAGGATGGCGAACTGCCTGAAGTCGCTCGGCGCCGGCAAGGGCGACCGGGTCACCATCTACATGCCGATGATCCCGGAAGCGGCGGTGGCGATGCTCGCCTGCGCGCGGATCGGCGCGGTCCATTCGGTCGTGTTCGGCGGCTTCTCGCCCGAGGCGCTGCACGGCCGCATCGAGGATTGCGCCAGCCGGTTCCTGATCACCGCCGACGGCGGCATGCGCGGCGGCAGGCTGGTCCCGCTCAAGGCGAACGTCGATGCGGCGCTGGCCCGCGGCAGCCCGGTCGACGCGGTGCTGGTCGTCCGCCATGCCGGCTGCGAGATCGGCTGGATGGACGGCCGCGACCATTGGTATCACGAGATCGGCGAGGCCGTGCCGGACGCGTGCGCGCCCGAGCCGATGGGCGCCGAGGATCCTTTGTTCATCCTCTACACCTCCGGCTCGACCGGGAAGCCCAAGGGCGTCCTCCACACCACCGGCGGCTATGCCGTCTGGACCGCTTTTACGTTCCAGGCGATCTTCGATTACAAACCGGGCGAAATCTTCTGGTGCACCGCCGACGTCGGCTGGGTCACCGGCCACTCCTATCTCGTCTACGGGCCGCTCGCGAACGGTGCGACGACGATCATGTTCGAGGGCGTCCCGAGCCATCCCGATTTCAGCCGTTTCTGGGACGTGGTCGAACGCCACAAGGTCAACATCTTCTACACCGCCCCCACCGCGATCCGCGCCTTGATGCGCGAGGGCGAGGGCCCCGTGAAGAAGCACGACCGCTCCTCGATCCGCCTGCTCGGGAGCGTCGGCGAGCCGATCAACCCGGAGGCCTGGCTCTGGTACTGGCGGGTCGTGGGCGACGAACGCTGCCCGATCGTCGACACCTGGTGGCAGACCGAGACCGGCGGGATCATGATCACCACCCTGCCCGGCGCCCACGACATGAAGCCGGGCTCGGCGGGACGCCCATTCTTCGGCGTCGTGCCGCAACTGGTCGGCCCGGACGGCGAGCTGCTCGAAGGCGCCGCTTCGGGCAATCTGTGCCTGGCCGCGAGCTGGCCCGGACAGATGCGCAGCGTCTATGGCGACCACGAGCGCTTCGTGGCGACCTATTTCTCGACCTACCGGGGCCGCTACTTCACCGGCGACGGCTGCCGCCGCGACGAGGACGGTTACTACTGGATCACCGGCCGCGTCGACGACGTGCTCAACGTCTCCGGCCACCGCCTCGGCACCGCCGAGATCGAGAGCGCTCTGGTCTCGCACCCTCTGGTCGCCGAGGCCGCGGTGGTCGGCTACCCGCACGACATCAAGGGCCAGGGCATCTATTGCTACGTCACCCTGATCGCGGGCGAGGACGGATCCGATACGCTGGAGAAGGAGCTCAGGGGCCACGTCCGCAGCGAGATCGGCCCGATCGCCTCGCCCGACCTCCTCCACTTCACCCCGGCGCTTCCCAAGACCCGCTCGGGCAAGATCATGCGCCGCATCCTGCGCAAGATCGCCGAGAACGATTTCGCCAATCTCGGCGACACGAGCACCCTCGCCGACCCGGGACTGGTCGACGCATTGGTGGACGGGCGGCGCAACCGATGACGTTTTGCGTTAGCGGGAAGATTCTACCGAAGCGCACCTCTTTTTCGCATCCGCAACGCGTAGACCAGAAGCCCGATCGCGACCGCCCAGATGGCCAGGTTCATCGCCATCATCGTGCCGCTCGTCATGTCTTCGGGCGGCGTCGAGAGCACATATTGGTAGATCGTGCTCACCGCGAGACCGGCGAGCGAAACCGCGAACGCCGCCACCGCCCAGCGACTGCGCGCCAGGAGCAGCAGCGAGCCGACCAGCCCGCCCCAGACGCCCAGCGCCCAGGTCGCCTCCATCCACAACGGGAAGCTCTCGAAATAGACACGCTGCGGATCTGTGAAATGGGCGAGGTACGCTTCGTTGCGAGTCTGCGTCATCAGGTAGTCGAGCGCCCCGAACGCATTCCACAAAGTCGCCAAACCGCCGACGACCCACAGATGGATCGGTGTCCTCGAATCGGTCCCGTTCATGCGCCCCTCCCCCGAAGCGGCCGCCCCCGCGACCGTGGAGCGCATCCTTCCACCCTTCGCAAGGCATGGCAAGGGAGCGCCCGCCCCCGCCCCCTCAATCCTGCGGCTGCCCGGCGCGCCGGAAGAAATGCCCGGCGGAGAGGCCGCGCAGCAGCATGTCGTACCCGGCCGCGTCCGGCTCGCCGATCAGCCGGGCGAGCATTTCGAGGTCGAACACCTCGCCGGCGCCCGCTTGCGCGGCGATGCCCGCGAGCTCTTCCGCCGCTTCGGCGCTGACCGCAGCATATCCGTCGTGCCAGTCGGCCGACTGGAGGCCGCGCCGCCTTTCGTCGAGCACGGCGGACGGCAGGCGGTCGGCGAGCACCTGGCGGGCGAGACCGCGCGGGACGCCGCCGGCCGCGAACGCCTCCGGCGGAATGGCGAGGCAGAGCTCGACGAGGCGGCGGTCGGCGGTGGGGTCGCGCAGATCGACGCCCCAGCCGGCGAGCCGGCCCTTGACGAAATTGCCGGAATCGAGGCCCTGCAGCCCGCGCAGCCGACTGGCCGGCTGCCCGGCTCCGCCGACGCGCAACCGGGCGAGCGCAGCCGGGCTTGCCGGCGTGCGATAGAGTCGCGGCCGCCGGATCCTGTCGGCCGCGCGCCACAAAGCCGGGCCGAGCAGTCCGCGCAGGATCTCGCCGGCGACGGTCCGCGTCGCGGTGCCGTGCCGGCGCAGTGCCGACACGAGCGCCAGGAAATGGCGCACCCGTCCGGCAGCGAGCAAAGCTGGCAGCGCATCGAGGCCACTGTGGCTGAAGCTCAGATTGCCGGTCTGGCCGGACAGCAGAACCTTGAGTCCCCGCTCGCGCGCTGCATCCATGATCGCGTCCAGCCAGACGCTGTTGGCCGGGTTGCGCACCGGCCGCTGGAACAGGAACAGGTTGCGATCGAAACCGGCGAGCGGCGAGCGGCCGGTGCCCGGGACGAGAACATGGTCGACATTGTCGAAAGCGGCCGCGGTCGCCGCGGCAAGCGGTCCCTCGTCGGCGACGCGGTTCGGCGGCACGGGCCCGGAGAAGCCCGCCCGCGGCGTCGCGGTAAAAGCGGTCACGCGTCCCGCACCGACGAGCAGCCGAGCGGCGGTCGCGGTGACCCCGCCGCTGTCGAGTCCGCCGCTGAGATGAGTCGCGATCGAACCTCCGGCGCCGCGCAGCCGATCGGCCA
Organism: Allosphingosinicella sp.; assembly: GCA_035630675.1. Classification (GTDB taxonomy): domain Bacteria; phylum Pseudomonadota; class Alphaproteobacteria; order Sphingomonadales; family Sphingomonadaceae; genus Allosphingosinicella. The sequence continues at coordinate 625 of DASQKE010000202.1, read as the reverse complement.
CGGCCCGCTCGAGGCTCGCGCGAACGGCATCGCGATAGGCGTCGGGCCCGGCGAGCCGCAGCGGCTCCGGCCGCGGCTCCCACCAGCGCCGCAACGCCACGCCGGCCGGCGTGACGACGGCGATATGGCCCGGCGGCACTCGACAGATACCGCGGTAGAAGCTGCGCTCATCGGTCCAGGGAAGCGTGCCGACGAAGCGGACGAGTGAATCGGCATCGGGTTCGGCTCGCGCGCCGGGGAGCGCGAGCAGTCCGGCCGGCATCGAAGCCACGGCGAGGAAGCCGGGACCGTGCCGGTAATGGAGCGGCCGCTGGCCGAGCGCGTCGCGCGCGAGCAGCAGCTTCCGTTCGTGAGGGTCCCAAGAGGCGAAGGCGAAGTCGCCGGCCAGCCGGTTGACGGCGGCCTCGCCCCAGCGTGCCACTGCCTTGGCCAGGATCGCCGCGTCGGCGAGCCCGGCTGCTTCGGCCGCGCCAAGGCCGAGCGTCTCGGCGAGCTCGAGCCGATTGTCGAGGCGGACGTCGGCGATGACGATGCGGCCGCTGGCGGCATCGACGACGGGACCGACGTCGTATCGGTCCTCGGGGAGGAGCGGATACAGGTCGCGCGCCATGGCGAGGCCGGGCGC
>DASQKE010000201.1:0-15215 GCA_035630675.1 Allosphingosinicella sp. | reverse complement strand
GTCGTCGCGATCGCTGCCGCAAATGTCGCCGGCGCGGCACGATTCCAACACGGCAAAGGCCGCGACCACCAGCACGCCGACTCCGATCGCCACCCAGGCCACGGTGGAGATATTCTGGCGCGGTCCTCCCGGCGCGTCGCGGCCCTGGACGAGGCTGCTGACCGGCCGCCCGGCGAGGTCGAAGCGCAGCTCCCTGCCGTCGAGCCCGAGTTCAAGGCCTTCGCCGATCCGCAGCCGGCTGTCGCCGTCCGCCCGGGTCGAGCGCAGCGCAGGGGCGGCGGTAAGCGTCGCCCGCGGGGCGCGGCGCGTGCCGTCGAGCGGCAGCCGCAGCCGGGCGCCGATGAAGGTCCCCGTCCGGTGGGTGCGCGGTATGTCGGCGGAGACGATCTCGGCGGCCCGCGCCGGCGTCGCCGCCGCCATGATCTGAGCCGCAACCACGGCCGCGATGGTCGGCCTCTTCATCCCTTGTCTCCCCAACCGCCGTCAGCAGTCGCTGTCGTCGCCGCCGTGGAAGCAGCTCGCTTCGCTTACGACATGGGCGAAGGCGACGAAGCCGACGATCACCACCACGCCGGCGACGATCGCGACCTTTGCCACGGTCGACATGTTCTGCCGGTCTGCGCCGACCTGCTCGCCGAACAGGCTCATCCGGTCGAGCCGCTGCCCAGCGAGTCGCATCGTCGGCCGCTCGCCGCGCGAGATTCCGAAATCGAGGCCGTCGCCGATCGCCATCCGGCTGTTCGCGCCGATGCGGCTGTGCGTCGTGGGGGCAAGGGTCAACGCGGCGCGGTAGCCGCCGCCGTCCGCTCCCCCGGTCCGCGCCCGCAGCGTCATGCCGACGAAGGCGCCGCGCCGCGGATCCATGAACGGTCCGTCGAGCTCCGCCGCGCGAGCCGGCGCCAGCGCGGTCAGCTGAGCCGCGACCAAAGCGGCGATGGTGAGCTTCTTCATTTTTCACCCCCTGTTCGCCAGTGCGCCCCGCACTGCCGTTGAACCCATAATCGCGCCTGTTTCCAGGGAGGTAAAGCGGTAATCGCCGGCCGGTGCGGCGATCGTTCCTGACCCGACTCCTCCTTGCCCTCATTCCCGTCAGGGGCTAAGGCTCCGGCAATGACGGCCGCTCCGTGACGGGGCGGCCCTTCTTTTGTCCGGAGAATTTCAGTGGCACAGCCGCTCATGCCCCATGCGACCGCCAGTTGGCTGGTCGACAACTCTTCGCTCACCTTCGAGCAGATCGCGGAATTCTGCGGTCTTCACATCCTCGAAATCCAGGCGATCGCCGACGACACCGCCGCGACCAAGCTCACCGGCCGCGACCCGCTTCGCGCCGGCGAGCTGACCCAGGAGGAGATCGACCGCGGCCAGGCCGATGCCGACTATCGCCTTCGCATGCAGAAGGAGCCGGACCAGACCACCCGCACCCGCGGCCCGCGCTACACGCCGGTCTCCAAGCGGCAGGACAAGCCGGACGGCATCGCCTGGATCATCCGCAACCATCCCGAGGTCACCGACGGCCAGATTTCCAAGCTGATCGGCACCACCCGCACGACCATCGCCGCGATCCGCGACCGCAGCCACTGGAACATCGCCAACATCCAGCCGAAGGATCCGGTGACTTTGGGCCTGTGCTCGCAGCGCGAGCTCGACGCCGTCGTCGCCAAGGCGGCAAAGGCGGCCGGGCTCGACCCGGCGGCGCCGGACGGCCGGATCGAGCAGGACCGCGAGGCGCTGATCGAGGAGCTGCGGTCCCAGCGCGAGACTGCGGCGCGGGAGGCGGAAGCCGCTCATGCGGCCGAGCTGGCCGGGGCCGACGGTCAGGCCGCGAGTGCCGACGACATCTTCCGCAGCTGAGCCCGCGTCCCCCGACGCTGCGCTCGCCGACGTCCCCTATAGCCACAAGGGACTGAGCTATCCGCTCGGCCGCCGCGGGCCGGAGCCGGGCGAGCTGATCGAGATCGCGCCGGGCATAGGCTGGGCGCGGCTGCCGGTGCCGGGCTCGCTCAAGCACATCAATGTCTGGGCGATCGAGGATGGCGACGGGGTCGCGCTCGTCGACACCGGCCTCGACATCGCTCCCTCGCGCGAGGCCTGGGAGGCGTTGTTCGCCGGGCCGCTCACCGGCCGCATCGTGACCCGGATCATCGTCACTCATTTCCACCCCGATCATATCGGCCTCGCCGGCTGGCTGACCGACCGCTTCGGCGCCGCCTTGTGGATGACGCGCGAGGAATGGCTGTTCGCCCGGATGCTGACCAGCGACATCCGCGACGCGCCGCCACCTGAAGCAATCGCCTGGTGGCGCGCCGCCGGCTGGTCCGAGGAGCGGATCGAGGCCGAGCAGGCCAAGGGCTGGGGGCGATTCGCCTCCGTCGTCAGCCCGGTGCCGGTGAGCTTCGTGCGGATGCGCGACGGCGACGCACTGGAGATCGGCGGACGAACGTGGCGGGTCGTCGTCGGCAGCGGCCATTGCCCCGAACACGCCTGCCTGGTCGACGAGGCGGGCGGCGTGATGATCGCCGGCGACCAAGTGCTGCCGCGCATCACCTCCAACGTGTCGCTCAGCCTCAGCGAGCCGATGGCGGACCCGCTCGGCGACTGGCTCGCCTCGATCGAGAAGCTGCGGACGCTGCCGGCGGACCTCCTCGTCCTGCCGTCGCACGGCGAGCCCTTCACCGGCCTCCACGCCCGTTTGGACACCCTGCGCGACGGCCATCTCGGCCGCCTCGACGCGCTGCACGCGCATCTCGCGGAGCCCCGCCGCGCCGTCGACTGCTTCCCCATATTGTTCGGCCGCGCCATCGACGATTCGATCCTTGGCCTCGCCACCGGCGAGGCAATGGCCCACCTGCGGCGCCTGGAAGTCGAGGGGCGGGCCCGGCGCGAGCTGCGCGACGGCGTCGCCTGGTTTGGCATTGCTTGATCGCTTGACGCGAGTGCGCCACGGTTTGAAGGTCCGATCATAGGAGCGCTCGTGGTTCTAGCTGGGTCCACGGTTGATTGGAGAGGGTGCGACGATGTCCGATCCGCAAGAGCCAAGCGGGCCATCCCAGCAGAAATTGGCTATGGTTGCGGCCATCGTGACGGTTGCCGCCTCGGTTTTCTCAATCATTCAGGGCGTTCGCAGTCCAGGTCTGGCTGTACTCATATTTGGCGCTTGCGCCGTGGTGTGGCTGGCTTTGTCCGGCCACGGACGCAAAACGGTGGCCGTCGGACGGTTCCGCTTGTCGTTGAACGTCCTGTCCGCCGTGCTGCTGCTGGCAATGGTGGCTGTAGTGCTGCTTACCACTCCACTGCGACAGCAGCGAGTGGGCTTCGAGCACTTTCCCGTCGACCGAAATGCACCTCAGCCCAGGCTGGTGCAAAGCGCCGCGGCGTGCGTCACCGATCTCAAGCAGCGATATTCCTGCCATGATTTCCGTGAGCTAGTGGCGCGCAGCAGGTCGACCGCGATGAGCGATGATCCGCGCGAGTTGACGCTTGACGATCCGCTCGAGCTCGCCGTGTCCGTCGGCCAGCGTAGAATGCTCACGGAGGGCGGCACAGGGGATTACTGCGGTCTCTATGAGTCTTCGATATCCGAGGCGTGCCACGCCCTCGCCGGAGCGGAGACGCAGGGATCGCGCTGACCATTGGAGCGGCGAATGGACCCTGTGGCGGGCGCCAGACGCATGACGCATCGCCTTGACCCGCAGTAGTTCCAAGATCATTGCTTCGCCATGTCAGACCAGCCACAGCCCATCGCCGAGCTCTCGTTCGAAGCCGCGCTGAAGCGTCTCGAGGAGATCGTCCGCAAGCTCGAGAGCGGCGAGGCCTCGCTCGACGAGGCGATCGAGCTTTACGGCGAAGGCGATCGCCTGCGCCAGCAATGCGAGGCGCGGCTGCAGGCTGCGCAGGCGCGGATCGAGAAGATCCAGCTCGGCCGGAGCGGCGAGCCGACGGGCACCGTGCCGTTCGACGCCGCCTGAGCAATGGCCGCGCCGCCGGTCAACCTCGAAGCCGCGCTTGAGCAAATCGGCGCCGAGATCGACCGCGCGTTCGGCGCTTTGCTCGCCGTCCCGCCTGACGCGCGTTCGCGGCTCTACGAAGCGATGCGCTATGCCGCGATCGGCGGCGGCAAGCGCATCCGGCCGCTGCTCGTGATCGCCGGCTGCGACCTGTTCCACGTCGCGCGCGAACGGGCGATCCGGGTCGCGCTCGCCGTCGAATGCGTCCACGTTTATTCGCTGATCCACGACGATCTGCCCAGCATGGACGACGACGATCTGCGCCGCGGCAAGCCGACGCTGCACCGCGCCTTCGACGAATCGACCGCCATCCTCGCCGGCGATTCGCTCCACGCTCTGGCCTTTCAGATCCTCGCCGAGGAGGAGACGCACGAGGACCCGTTCGTTCGCGCCGATCTCGTCCTCGAGCTCGCCCGCGCCGCCGGTCCGGCGGGGATGGCGGGCGGGCAGATGATGGACCTCCGCTCGGCCGGGGGCGGCCTCGACCTCGCGGCGGTGACGCGCCTTCAACAGCTCAAGACGGGCGCGCTGATCGGCTGCTGCCTCGAAGCCGCGGCGATCATGGGGCGGGTGCCGGCGGAGGGACGCACTGGCTTGCGCGGCTATGCCCGCGACGTCGGCTTGGCCTTCCAGATCGCGGACGATCTGCTCGACCATGAAGGCGAGGAATCGAAGACAGGCAAGCGCGTCGGCAAGGACCATGTCGCCGGCAAGGAGACGTTCGTCTCTTTGCTCGGGCCGGAGCGCGCGCGCCGGCAAGCGGAGCTGCTTGTCGCCCAGGCGGCCGAGCATCTCCACGGCTACGGGTCCGAGGCCGGCCTGCTTCGCGCCATCGCCCGCTTCGCGGTGGAGCGGGACCACTGATTGCTCGACGGCATCGAGTACGGACTCTAAGGAGGGCGGATGAGGACAGGGGTCTATCCGGGCACGTTCGATCCGATCACGCTCGGCCACATGGACATCATCCGGCGCGGCGTGAAGCTGGTCGACCGGCTGGTGATTGGAGTGACCACCAATCCGTCCAAGTCGCCCATGTTCAGCGTCGCCGAGCGGATGGAGATGGTTCGCCGCGAGGTCGCCGGGATTGCCGACGGGGCGATCGCAATCGTCTCGTTCGATTCGTTGCTGATGGACTTCGCCGAGCGCGAGCGCGCCTCGGTCATCGTCCGCGGCCTGAGGGCGGTCGCGGATTTCGAATATGAGTATCAGATGGCGGGGATGAACCAGCAACTGAACGACCGGGTCGAGACGGTCTTCTTGATGGCGGACGTATCGTTGCAGCCGATCGCCTCGCGCCTGGTCAAGGAGATCGCGCTCTACGGCGGCGACGTCGCCAAGTTCGTGCCGCCCAGAGTTGCCGAGGAGGTCAAGGCGCGGGTCGACAGCCTCGGCCGCAAGGGCGGCGGCTGAGCTTGTCCGCGCGGGCGCTCCGACCTATTATGTGCGTGATTTGAAACGGATTAGTGTGGGAGCTTTCATGCTTTTGAGAAAGATCGCCGCCGCCGCGGCGGCGATGCTGATCGCGGGCGCCGCCGCCGCGCAGCTCCCGGCGGATTATTCGCCGCCGCCGCCGCTCCTGCCCGAAAATGCCTGGCACCTCGACCTCACCACCGGCGGCCGGGTCACCGTCCAGCTCCGCCCGGACGTCGCGCCCCGCCATGTCGAGCGCATCCGCACCCTGACCCGCCAGGGCTTCTACGACGGAATCGCCTTCCACCGCGTGATCGAGGGCTTCATGGCCCAGTCCGGCGACCCGACCGGCACCGGCGCCGGCGGCTCGCCGCTCCCCGACCTCGCCGCCGAGTTCAACGGCCTGCCGCACCTTCGCGGCGCCGCCGCCATGGCGCGGACGCAGGAGCCGAACAGCGCCAACAGCCAATTCTACCTGATGCTCGCCCCGCGCTTCAGCCTCGACCGCCAGTACACCGTCTTCGGCCGGGTCGTCGCCGGCATGAGCTTCGTCGACACCATCCAGCGCGGCGAGCCGCCGGCCGTTCCGAGCCGGATCGTGCGCGCCTCGATCGGCGCCGACAACGTCCCGCCGCCGAGCGCGGAGGAGCTTCGCGCGGCGGCTGCAGCGCCGGCACCGCCGGCCCGGCCGCAGAGCCCGCCGCCGCCGTCGGCCGCGCCGCCGCCGCGCCGGCAGTAACAGCGAGGCGCCCAAGAGAAGGGAGCCCAATGCTCAGCGACCTCGCCGACGCTCAATCCAGCCTGACCCGCGAGAGCGAAATTTGCATCATCGGCGCCGGCGCCGCCGGGCTCACGATCGCGCGACGGCTGCTTGGCGCCGGTCACAGTGTCGTGTTGCTGGAGAGCGGCGGCCAGGATTACGAAGCGCCGGCCGCGGACCTCAACGCCGGCGAGACGGTCGGCGAACCATATTATCCGCTCGATCATGCCCGGCTGCGATTCTTCGGCGGAACGACGGCGATCTGGGGAGGACGATGCGCAGAACTCCAACCGTTCGATTTTGCGAGGAAGCCGTGGCTGCCTCACTCGGGCTGGCCGTTCGCGCACGAGACACTACGGCCTTACTATGACGAGGCGTGGCCTTCGTTCGGGCGTCGAGCGGCGCCCCCCGAAGAGGAAATGCTCAGAACCGCCGGGGTCCCACTTCCCGATTTCGACGGCGACCGTCTGGTCAACCGAGCGTGGGCGTTCGACAATCGCTTCAATAGATTTGCCTTCGAGAATTGCCGCGACATCGTCGAGCATCCGCGATGCGACGTCGTCCTGCACGCGACGGTGACCGCGATCGAAGCCGCCGAGTCCGGCAGGGGAATTGAGCGCGTCGTGGCGAGATCGCATGCCGGGGCCGTTTTGACGGTGAAAGCGCGCATGTTCATCCTTGCGACCGGCGGAATCGAAAATCCGCGTCTGCTGCTCGCATCGAACGGTTCGATGCCCGCTGGGCTCGGCAACGATCACGACACGGTCGGACGCTTTTTCATGGAGCATCCCCACGGCCGGGGCGGGCGCATCGTTGACGCCGGCGCCTGGCGGTTGCTGACGGCGTTTGGGCGCCGTCATCGCATCAAGGGTCAGGATCTGGCCGCGCTTATCGCTCCCGCGCCTCGTCTCCAGGCGGAACGAGGAATTCTGAACAGCTCGCTCGTAATCATCGCGCGCCAGCCGGAGCGCGCCGCGCAGTTCTGGGGAATGCGCGCTTACTCCACCCTGAAGCACGACATGAAGCCGACCCGGCGCGGCCGATCGCTCTGGATGGCCACGAAGCGCGCGGCCACGTTGGCGCAGCGCACCGTCGATCCTCTGCGGCCCTGGCTCCTGCACAAGATGGGCAAGCTCGACCTTGCGCTGCTGGTCCGTGCCGAGCAGGCTCCGAACCCCGACAGCCGGGTGACTTTGACCGCCGAGCGCGATGCGCTCGGCCTGCCGCGGGTCAAGCTCGACTGGCGCCTGTCCCCGATCGACGTCCAAAGCGTGGCCGTGCTCGTCCGCACCTTGGGCGACGAGCTCGCGCGGCTCGGCCTCGGATGCGTCGAGCCGGCCGACTGGCTGGGCAATCCAGACGGAGGCTGGCAGACCGACCCATTGATTTCCGCGCATCCGATCGGCGGTTATCATCATATGGGAACCACGCGCATGGCGGACGATCCGCGGCGCGGCGTCACGGATGCGGATACGCGCATTCACGGAATCGGCAATCTCTACGTCGCGGGCTCGTCGCTGTTTCCCACCAGCGGCTGGGCGAACCCGACCCTGACCATCGTCGCGCTTGCCTTACGCACGGCGGACCAGGTCTCGAAAGTGCTTCGCCGGCCGGCCCCGGCTGCCGGCCCACCGACATGACGACCCGCGGCATCGAGGCGGTCGGGCACAATCCGGCCCGGCTGTGGGGGCTGAAGAGCGAGGAGCGGCTCCGGCGCATCGGTGGCACGCTGGGCCTCGCAGCAGGCGCCGAGACACGGCATGTCCTCGCGAATCTGGACTTCGCGTTCGACCCCTATTGGCTGAATTGGGTGGCCGACAGGCCCGGCCATGGCGTGACGCGCGAAGGCGAGCTTGTGCTGGCACATTGCTCCGATCGGGAGTCGGCCGATGCAGCCAGACAGGCCATGATCGAGCAACGGCCCCTCGCCGAGTCGCCGGCGATGGTGCTGGTCGCCCAGGAGACGTTCGAGCCGCAGCACGACCGGCTGCTGCGCAAGCGCGAGCAGCCTTTCATCGAGCGCCTGACCGCCGATCGTGCCGCGGCCATCGAGCGAAGGACCTATTACGCCGCGTACAAGGGAGTCACCGATCTCCTGACCAAATATTTGTGGCCGGAATGGGCCCTGCATCTCACCCGACTGGCGGCCCGGGCCGGCCTCAGTCCAAACGCCGTTACACTCATCGGCGCGTGCTTTTGCGTTGCGGCGGGCGTTGCCTTCTACCGCGGCGAATACTGGCCGGGAATGCTTGCCGCCCTCGGATTCATGGTCCTCGACACGGTCGACGGAAAGCTCGCCCGCTGCACGATCACCTCGTCGAGGATCGGCGACATCCTCGATCACGGGATCGATCTCATCCATCCCTTGATCTGGTGGTGGGCATGGGGGGTGGGCCTCCACGCATACGGGCTGCCTCTCGATCCAGGTCTGTTTTCGATCGCGATGGCCGCGCTCGTTGGCGGCTATATCGTGCAGCGAGCGATCGAGGGCCTGTTCATCCTGTGGTTCCGAATCCACATCCACGTGTGGGAGCCGCTCGACACGCGGTTCCGCCTGGTCACCGCCCGCCGCAATCCGAACATGGTGCTGCTGTTCGCGTCGCTCGTCCTGGGCCGGCCCGACATAGGGCTTCTCGCGGTCGCCGCATGGACAATCTTGTCATGCCTGTTCCACCTCGTCAGGATCGCCCAAGCGCGGTTCCACCGGAGTCGCGCGCCGATCGTCTCCTGGCTGGAGCGAGAATGAACGAGACGATCCTCCGGTTCGGCTATCCCGATACGCTGGTCGCCGAATATCGGCACTGGGTGGTCCTGTTGCGGCCGCAGCAGCCGACGCTCGGATCGCTCGTGCTCGCCGCTCCCGGCGACTTCACGTCCTTCTCCGATCTGCCCGCGGAAGCGTTTTCCGAGATGCATCGCGCCGTCTCCGACATCGAGGCGGCGCTGGGCAGCGCGGTCTGCTATTCGAAGATCAACTATCTGATGCTGATGATGGTCGATCCGCATGTCCACTGGCACGTCATCCCTCGCTACGAAGGAGTTCGCGAGGCGCAGGGGGTGAGGCTCGCCGATTCGGGTTGGCCCGGGCTTCCGCAGCTCAGCGAAGCCGCCGCCCTGGAACGCCACCAGATCGAGGCGTTACGAGGTTGGCTCCGCCTGCACTGGCCCGCTGCCCGTTAGGCAAGCGGCAGCCCAGCGACCCGTCAGCCGGCGGGCGATCTTCAGATCGGCCGGATAGTCGACCTCGGTCCATTCCAGCGCGCCGATTTGCGCGGCGTGGACGATGCCCGTGTCGGCGAGGCGGTCGATGGCGCGAAGATAGAATTGCGCCGTCCCTTCGGGCGTTCGCATCATTTGTTCGACCGTTTTGCGAAATGCGGTGCGGCCTTCTCCGGTGAAGCGGGCGAGGCCGATCGCTTCCGCATTGTAGTTGCCGGCGGCCAGTCCCTTGTCGACGCGGACGAGGCGGTCGCCCTCGCACAGGGCCTTCATGTCGTCGGCGTCGTAATGCTCCTTGGTATCCACCGCGAGGGTGATCGGAGCAGGCGCGGCAGCGAGCAATCGTTCCACCAGTGCTGGCGGGATCAAGGTGTCCCCGTTGAGGAGCAAGAAGTCGCGGTCCATCGCGCTTCGAGCCATCCAAGCCGAGCCGAGATTGTCCGCGACGTGATAAAAGGGATTGAAGATTAACGCCACGCGGCCCCGTCGCGAGCCGCGGCGGGCCAGGACGTTCTCGACCGCTTGCAGGCCGAAGCCCGCCACCACGACCATCTCGCTTATGCCGGCCGCGAACAGGCTGTCGAGCTGCCACTCGAGGAGGGTGCGGCCGGACATCTCGATCAGGCACTTGGGGCGGTCGGCGGTCAGGGGAAGCAAGCGAGACCCCTTCCCGGCACTCAGGATGATCGCCCGGTCCACCTGTTCGCCTGCCGCCATGAACGCGTCCCCGTCACCGCCCCGAGTGCCGGGATTGCAGGGTTGCGGCCTTTGGTGCAACGTTCGATGCGCAATCTGCGGGGCATCATCCTATGCAATCGGTTGGAGTGGGGGCGGGCGCCTCGCCGTCCCACGGGGACGCTCACGCCAACGGACAAGGATTGACGGCGATCGTGCTCGCCGGATCGCGAGCCGAACAAGATCCCTTGGCCGCACATTTCGAGCTGCCGCTGAAGGCGCTCGTCCCGGTCGCGGGCGCACCGATGATCTCGCACGTCGTCGGCACCCTGGTCCGATGCCCTTCGGTGGCCCGGGTGCTGATCGTATCGCAGCGACCGGTGATGCTGGACTGCCCGAATCTGCAAATCCTCTCGGATCGCTGTCCCATACACTGGGCAGCCGGCAAGGACGGCATCGCCGAGAGCCTCGCGATGCTCGCGGGCACGGAAGCTGCACCTTGGCCAGTTCTCGTCACGACAGCCGACAATCCGTTGCTCACCCCGGACATGGTCGAGCACTTTCTGGCGGCAAGCAAAGGCTCGGACGTCAGCCTGGCCGTGGTCGCTCGAGAGTTGCTTTCACACCGTTATCCACAAAGCCGCCGCACCTGGCTTCGCTTTCGGGCGGGCGCCTATACGGGCGCCAATCTGTTTACCGCGCGCTCGCCCAGGTCCGCTGAAGCTCTGCGGGTCCTGGCGAGAGCCGAAGCCAGCCGCAAAAACCAGCTCAGATTGCTCTGGCGCTTCGGGCCGGCACTGGCGATCGGGGCGTTGACCCGGACGATGTCGCTTCAACAGGTCGTGGATCGCGCCGGCATGCGCTTCGGCCTGAAACCGGCCGTCGTCGTCCTGCCCTTCGCCGAAGCGGGGATCGATGTGGATTCCCTGGAGGACTGGCGGTTCGCGGATCGGCTCCTGTCGCACCGAAATGCCGCGCTCCCGCACGGGCCGACGCAGCCCGTCACCGTATTCGATCTGGACCGGACGCTGACCCGGCGCGGTACCTATACGGGGTTCCTGCTTTACGCGGCCTGGCGCCGCACCCCCTGGCGGTTGCTCTTGGCGCCACTCGCCGTTTTGGGCTTCGCTGCTTACTTGTTCAGGGCCTTGAGCCGCAAGGAACTCAAGGAGCGGCTGCAGGCTTTGTTCCTCGGCGCGAAAGTGCCGCGTGGGGACATCGCCCGATTGGCCGGAGGATTCGTCCGGCGGCTCCGCTTCCACAAGGATGCCATCTACAGGCTTGAGACTGAGCGTCACGCGGGCAGGAGGATCGTGCTCGCGACGGCCGCCAACGCATTCTACGTCGAAGCGATCGCGAACCAACTCGGCATCGACGAGATCGTCTGCACGCAATCCACGTGGGATGGCAACTATCTCACGCCCCGCATTTCCGGGGAGAATTGTCACGGCCGAGAGAAGCTCACCATGCTTCAGACCTATTTCAGGGAGGCGGGCCTCGACGGCCAATCGCTCCATGTGCGCTTCTTTTCAGACCATCCGTCGGACCGGCCCGTTTTCTGCTGGGCGAACGAGGCTTATGTAGTGAATCCGCCGCGTCGCTTTCGGTCCGACGCGGCGGCGGCGGGATGGCCGATACTGAAGTGGACGTAAAAATCCTCCATCGGTTGCCGGGGCACGCTTCGGACTCGCTCGATAATCCCGGCGGACCCAGCTCGCCTGTGCGCGCCTTGAGCGTGTTGGCGGACACCAAGCGAGTCCTTCGGCAAGCTCTGCATGATCGGGCGACACGCGATGCGGGTTGATCTCTTCGACTTCGAGCTGCCGCCCGAGCGGATCGCGCTGCGGCCCGCTGCCCCGCGCGACTCGGCGCGGCTGCTGTGCGTCGGCGGGGGCGGGGCGCTGTCGGACCATGTCGTCTCCGATTTGCCGGGTCTGCTGCGCGCGGGCGACGTGCTCGTGTTCAACGATACGCGGGTCATTCCGGCGCAGCTTGAGGGGCGGCGCGGGGAGGCGAAGGTCGGGGCCACGCTGCACAAGCGCGAGGGCGCGCGGGCCTGGCGCGCCTTCCTGCGCAATGCGCGGCGGGTGCGCGGGGGGGACCGGATCGAATTCGGGGAGGGGGTGGCGGCGCTCGCGTCGGACAAGGGCGAGGACGGCTCGATGCTGCTCGCGTTCGAAGGCGAGGAGCCGGTCGAGCTGCTGCTCGAACGGGCCGGGCGGATGCCGCTTCCGCCTTATATCGCCGGCCGCCGCGCGGCCGATGCGCGCGACGCCGAGGATTATCAGACCATGTTCGCGCGCGAGGAGGGGGCGGTCGCGGCGCCGACGGCGGCGCTCCACTTCACGCCGCGGCTGATGGAGGCACTGGCGGCGGCGGGCGTCGGCCACGAGACGCTGACCCTCCACGTCGGCGCCGGCACCTTCCTGCCGGTCAAGGCCGAGGACACCGACGCGCACGTCATGCACGCCGAATGGGGCCGGATCGACGCGGCGGCGGCCGCGCGCCTGAATGGGGTCCGGCAGCGGGGCGGGCGGGTCGTCGCGGTCGGCACGACCTCGCTCCGCCTCCTGGAAAGCGCGACCGGCGCGGACGGGGCGATCCGGCCGTTCGAGGGGGATACCGACATCTTCATCACCCCGGGCTACGCCTTCCGCGCCGTCGACGGGCTGGTCACCAATTTCCATCTGCCGCGCTCGACCCTGTTCATGCTGGTCTCGGCGTTGATGGGGCTGGAGACGATGCAGGCCGCCTACGCCCATGCGATCCGGGAGGGGTATCGCTTCTACTCCTACGGCGACGCGAGCCTGTTGCTGCCGGGCGTAGCCCGGTGATGCGCATCGCAATCATCGGCCCGGGTGCGATCGGCGGGACGGTCGCCGCGTGGCTGGCGCGGGCGCCGGGCCTGGAGGTGACGCTTTGCGCGCGGACGCCGTTCGATCGGCTGGTGCTGGAGGCGCCGGGCGGGACGATCGAAGTGGACGTGCCGGTGCTCACCGATCCGGCGGCGGCGGCGCCCGCGGACTGGGTTCTGGTCTGCACCAAGGCCTATGACGCGGCGGGCGCGGCGCTTTGGCTGGAGCGTCTCGTCGGCCCCGCGACGCGCGTCGCGATCCTGCAGAACGGGGTCGAGCATGTCGCGCTGTTCGCGCCGTACCTGGCGTTGGAGCGGCTGCTGCCGGCGGTCGTCAACATCCCGGCCGAGCGCAGCGCGCCGGGGCGGATCCTGCAGCGCAGCAACGGCGCCATCGTCGTCCCGGCGGGAGCGGACGGCGAGGCGTTCGTGCGGCTGTTCGCGCATTGCCCGATCGCCGTCTCCACCACCGACGATTTCCTGACCGCCGCCTGGGAGAAACTGACGCTGAACTGTACCGGCGCGGTCAATGCGCTGCTGCTGAAGCCGAACGGAATCGTCCACGAGCCGCGCGTCGCCGAGCTGATGCGGGCGCTGATGGAGGAATGCATCGCTGTCGGCCGCGCCGCGGGCGCGTGCCTGGCCGACGATCTGCCGGAGCGCGTGCTCGAAGGCTGCAGAAACGGCCCTCCCGAGTCGGTTAACTCGATGCACGCCGACCGCCTCGCCGGCCGGCCGATGGAGGTGGACGCAAGGAACGGCGTCATCGTTCGCCTGGGCGCGAGGCCCGGCGTGCCGACGCCGCTTAACGAGATGATGGTGACGCTTCTGGAGGCGGCCGGTTGAGGCTCAGTCCGCCCCGCCCAGCAGCGTTCGGATGTGGTCGATATAGGCGATCCAGGCGTCGCGGCCCTTGTCGTTGAGGCGGCAGAGGGTCTGCGGTTTCTTGCCGACGAAGCGCTTCTCGACGTCGATATAGCCGGCTTCCTCGAGCTTGCGCAGGTGGACCGACAGATTGCCGTCGGCGACGGCGGCGCGCTGCTTGAGCTCGTTGAAGTCGGCGCTGCCGGCGCCCGAGAGATAGGCCATGATCGCGAGCCGCGCGCGGCCGTGGATGACGTCGTCGATGCCGCGATAGTCGAAGTCGATTGCGGGCGGCTGCGCCATCTCCTCAGGCACGTCGAGCCGCCTTGAGATGGCCGAGCCCGGCCGGGATCGACACCAGGAAGATGCCGGCGGCCGCGGCGAGATATTGCAGTGGATCGCCGATCAGGAAGGCGGTCAGGCCGACGAAGGCCAAAGCGACCGGAACGTAGAGGCGCCCGCTGCCGCCGCCGGCCGCGACCGCGCTGGCGTGGAGCGCGACCGCATAGGCGCCGAACGTCGCCGGCGGCATGAATGCGAACAGGTCCCAATCGGCGCGGTCGCCGTCGCCAAGGCTGGCGCGGACGAACAGAGCGAGCGAGAGCATCAGCAGAAAGTAGCCGGCAGTGGTCCAGGCGGCGCGCTCGACCCGGTTGCCGACCGACCGCGCCCCGGGCTCGTTCGCCTTGCTGCGGCCGACCAGCATCGAGGCGGTCCAGGCGACGAGCACGATGCCGAACCAGCTGATCGCGAGCGACCAGCCGGGCCAAAGCAGGACGCGCTCGACGACCGCCCAGTTGATCAGCAGCGCCAGCGTCATCGCGCCGCCCCACAGGATCAGGTGCCAGCCGCCGAGCAAGGGTGCGCTTCGCCCCTCCTCGGCGATCGCGCGGAGCCGCGACAGTTCGTCTTGTGCAGAAGCGTTCATGGTCTGCGTCCCCTTGTTGCCCGAGCGGATCGAAAAGTCAGCGGCCGTAGGTCATCGAAATGCGCACATCGGCGGATGCGTCGCCCAGCACGATCCGGACCTGGTCGAAAGTCGGCTCGCCGCGCAGCGCGCTGCCATTGGTCATCGCCCAGCCGTCGAGCGGCATGAAATTCTCGTCCTTGTCGAACCGGCCATTACCGTTGTCGTCGTGCCAGACGGACACGGCATATTCGCCGGCGGGCAGATCGTAGCCGAAGCGGTGCGATCCGGCGGTCGGCGCCGCGACGACGCTGGCGGCTGCGGCGGCCGCCTGCATGAACTGCGCGCGGGTCTGCACGGACACGTAGAGCGGCCCGCTTGCGCTGCGCACGCCCTCCAGCTCCACGGTCAGCGGCGAAGCCTGAGCCGGCGCGGCGATGGCGAGGCCGAGAAAGGTCCCGAAAAGCAGATATTTCATCGTCCGTCTCCTAATCAAGAAGTACTTCATAAAAGAAAGTACAT
>DASQKE010000200.1:0-16149 GCA_035630675.1 Allosphingosinicella sp. | reverse complement strand
CTCAGCCAGTCCGGAAAGTCGATGCCCCAGCTTCGCTGCATGACCGTGTCGATGAAATAATTGGACCAGCCGACCGACACGGCGGAGGCGCCGACCGCATATTCGAGCAGCAGCGCCCAGCCGACCGTCCAGGCGAGGAATTCGCCCTGGACGGCGTAGGAATAAGTGTAGGCGGAGCCCGCGACCGGGACCATCGAGGCGATCTCGGCATAGCAGAGCGCGGCGACGATGCAGACCGCGCCGGCGATGATGAAGCTGACGAGGAGGCCCGGCCCCGCTTTCTGCGCCCCGACCGAGGTCAGCACGAAGATGCCGGTGCCGATGATGCAGCCGACGCCGAACAGGGTCAGCTGGATCGCGCCCAAGGAGCGATGCAGCCCCTTCTTCTCGGCGGTGGCGAGAATGGCGTCGAGAGGCTTTACGCGCCCGAAAATCATCTCCGTCCCCTTGGTTCGCGGGCGTCTGGAGCGCCCATCCTTGTCGTTTTCGCGGGGAACCTAGCCAGTAAAGAAGCAGCCGGAAAGCCCAAACGCTCAGCGGGCGAGCATCGGTCGCAAGAGACAGTTACTTTCGTCCGCGGCGACCGCCTGGCTGCCGCAGCGGCGTGAAAGTAACTGTCCCCGCCTCAGCGCGCCAGCATCGGACCCAGGCCGCGGCCGCCGAACAGGTGGACGTGGAGGTGGGGGACCTCCTGGCCGCCGTCGAGCCCGGCGTTGGCGAGCAGGCGGTATCCGGGCGCGGCGAGGCCCTGCTCGCGCGCGACATGGCCGACGGCGCGGACGAAGCCGGCGATCTCCGCCTCGCCGGCATGGGCCGAGAAATCGTCCCACGAGACGTAGCGGCCCTTGGGAATGACGAGGATGTGGACCGGCGCGGCGGGGGCGATGTCGTGAAAGGCGAGCGCGTGCTCGTCCTCATAGACGGTACGGTTCGGGATCTCGCCGCGCAGGATGCGGGCGAAGATATTCCCGTCGTCATAGGGCAAGGTCGCATCGATCGGCATCGTCGTTCCTCCGTTTTCCTCCTGTGGCGCGCCCGATCCGGCGGCGCAACGCGGCTTGACCCGCGACGGGGCAGCGCTACCACGGGAGGCGATGAGCGACGACGCCCCAGACAGCCTGATTCCGTACGACGAGATCGTCCAGGAAGCGCTGCGCGCCGTCGTCGGCCGCGTGCTCGGCGAGGTCGAGGCGACGGGCCTCCCGGGCGACCATCATTTCTACATCACCTTCAAGACCGCGGCGCCCGGCGTCGATATTCCCAGGCACCTCTCCGAGCGCTTTCCGGACGAGATGACGATCGTCATCCAGAACCGCTTCTGGGACCTGAAGGTGCGCGAGGACGGCTTCGAGGTGGGCCTGAGCTTCAACCAGGCGCCGGCCAAGCTCGTCGTCCCGTTCGCGGCGATCACCGGCTTCGTCGACCCGGCGGTCAATTTCGCGCTCCAGTTCCAGGCGCAGGTCGACGAATCGGGCGTGCAGGAGCATGACGCGGCCGAGAACGACCCGCCCCACGCCGAGCCGGTCGAGGACGGCTCGAACGTCGTCGCGGTGGATTTCAGCCGGAAGAAGTGACGGTGCGGCGAGGCCGTACCGTCATCCCGGCGAAGGCCGGGATCTCAGCGAGACCCGCCGTGACTTCTTGTCCTGAGATGCCGGCCTTCGCCGGCATGACGATAAGTGAACGAGGGCGACTCCAGAGATGAATTCCTACGGCAACACGCGCAGCGAGACCGACAGCTTCGGCCCGATCGACGTCCCCGCGGACGCCTTCTGGGGCGCGCAGACGCAGCGCTCGATCGAGAATTTTCCGTTCGGCCCGCGCGAGACCCTGCCGATCGAGATCGTCCACGCCTTGGGCTTCGTGAAGCAGGCGGCGGCGCGGGTGAACGCCAAGTCGGGCGACCTCGACGCCGAGCTCGCCGAAGCGGTCCAGGCGGCGGCGGGCGAGGTCGCCGCCGGCCTGCTCGACGATCAATTCCCCTTGGTCATCTGGCAGACCGGGTCGGGCACCCAATCGAACATGAACGCCAATGAGGTGATCGCCGGCCGCGCCAACGAGATCCTGACCGGCAGCCGCGGCGGCAAGTCGCCGGTCCACCCCAACGACCATGTCAACAAGGGCCAGTCCTCCAACGACTGCTTCCCGACCGCGCTCCACGTCGCCGCCGCCCGCGCGGTCCACCAGCGCCTGGTCCCGGCGCTGCAGACCATCCACCGCAAGCTGGCGGCGCAGGCCGAGGCCTGGGACCGCATCGTCAAGATCGGCCGCACCCATCTCCAGGACGCGACTCCGCTGACGCTGGGCCAGGAATTTTCGGGCTATGTGGCGCAGATCGAGATGGGGATCGCGCGCGTCGAGGCGGTGCTGCCGCGGCTCCATCTGCTGGCGCAGGGCGGCACCGCCGTCGGTACCGGCCTCAACGCGCCCAAAGGCTTCGCCGAGGCCTTCGCCGCCGAGATCGCCAGGCTGACGCGGGTGCCGTTCGAGACCGCGCCCAACAAGTTCGAGGCGCTGGCGAGCCACGATACTTTGGTCGAGCTGTCCGGCGTGCTCAACGTCATCGCCGTTTCGCTGACCAAGATCGCCAACGACGTCCGCCTGCTCGGCTCGGGCCCGCGCTGCGGCCTCGGCGAGCTCAAGCTGCCGGAGAACGAGCCCGGCAGCTCGATCATGCCCGGCAAGGTCAACCCGACCCAGGCCGAGATGCTGACCATGGTCGCCGCGCAGGTGATGGGCAATCACGTCGCCGTCACCGTCGGCGGCCTCCAGGGCCATCTCGAGCTCAATGTGTTCAAGCCGCTGATCGGCGCCAACGTGCTGCGCTCGATCGACCTGCTCGCGACCGGCATGGAGAGCTTCACCGACCGGGCGCTGGACGGCATCGAGCCCGACGAGCGCCGGATCGCCGAGCTGATGAACCGCTCGCTGATGCTGGTCACCGCGCTCGCCCCGGAGATCGGCTACGACAATGCCGCGAAGATCGCCAAGCATGCCCACGAGAAAGGGCTGACGCTGAAGGAGGCGGGGCTCGAGCTCGGCCTCGTCGACGAGGCGACCTTCGACCGGGTCGTCAAGCCGGAGAAGATGCTCGGGCGCTGACCCGTTCCCCTCAGAAGCGGTAGTTCAGCCGCAGGCCGATATTGTCCATGCCGGGATTGTGGCGGCCGAGCAAAGTGGCGTGGCTCAGATGGACCAGGCTGGCCTCGAGCGATGCCCGCTCGCCGAGCGCGACTCCGACCGCGAGTTCGGGCGCGAACAGGACGCGCGAGCCGAGCGACCGCTCCGGGCGCGGCCCGTCGAACGAGGGCGCGGTGTGGACGGCGAGGCCGATGCCCGGCCGCACATAGACCTGTCCGCCGATCTTCCAGCTGATCCCCGCCGCCGCATAATGGGCGTCGCCGGCGCTGTTCAGGGCGACGAACGCGTGCGGCGAGGGCGCGCCGATCGCGGCGAGGCCGCGGAGCCGCTCGCCGCGCCAGCCGAGCTGGAGGTCGACGCCGTCGCCATAGCCCCTGAGGTTGAGCGGCGAGTCGACGTCGTGCGCGTAGACGCCGCCGAAAATCTCGTCCGCGTGCGCCGGAGTCGCGGCGGCGGCGAGGAGAAGGGACAAGGCAAGGCTGCGAGCGATCATGAAGCGGTTCCTCCGCATAAGCGAGCGCTGAACCCGCGGCCGTTCCGGGCGGTTCCGAGCGCCGCTCACCGGGCGCCCTGCCATTGCGCGATGGCGTCGACCGGCCAGACCAGCATCAGCACGTTGAGCGTCAGATTGTCGCGGATCACGGCCAAGGTCAGCAGCTCGAACGCCAGCGCGAGCGCCACCGTCGCCCACGCCGGCAGCCGCCGCGCGATGCCGAAGCCCAGGATCATCCAGACCACATCTGCCACCGAATTGACCACACTGTCCCCATTATATCCCAGCGCCATCGTCGCCTCGCGGTACCGCTCGATCACCCATTTGCTGTTCTCGAGCAGCTCCCAGCCGGCCTCGATCAGCACCGCGCTGAGCAGCCGGTCCCCGGGCGGGTTGCGGCGCAGGACCCACCAGCCGAGCAGATAGAAGAGGAAGCCGTGGATGATATGGCTCGGCGTGTACCAGTCGGCGAGGTGCTGGCTGTTGTCGGGCCCATGCACCTCGGCCACCCATAATTTGACCTCGCCGCAGGTGCAGATCGGCGGCCGACCCATCCACAGCAGGAGCGCGGCCATGATCGCGACCAGGGCGAAGGCGGCGATCCAGTAATGGCGCGGAATGAGCGGGGCGCGGGTCACAGCATCTCCTCGAGCTTCACGACCGTGTTATGGTTGCGCGAGGTGGCGGGCGAACCGATCGCGCGGTCTATCAGCGCAGGCGTCAGCTTCGAGGTGCCCGAGCCCTCGGGAAAGTGGATCCAGAGCGCGTCGCCGGCGCGGCGGACCTGCTCGCCGGCCGCGGCCTTCGCCTGGATCGCCTCCTCCGCACCGGCCGCCGGCGGGTGCTTGGCAAGGAACAGCATCAGCCGGTTCGGCGCGGCCTTCGCCGCCTGCGGGAACGGGTTCGACGGCGCGTATCTCTTCCACTGGGCCGCAGTGCGGACGATCACGGGCACGTCCATGCCGAAGCTTTTCGCGATCGCTCCTTCGAGCTGCGTCTCGAGCGCCCCGGCCACGGCGGCGGCGGAGAAGACGACGTTGCCGCTCTGGATATAGGTCGCGACGTCCTCCCAGCCGATCTCCCCGCACAAAGCGCGCAGCTCGGCCATCGGCAGCTTGCGCCCGCCGACATTGACCGCCCTCAGCAAAGCGACGTGCCGCCCCATGACGCCGAGACTAGCAGCTTTTTAGCGTCCGTCTGCCCCGACCGCGATCGTTTTGGGCCCTTGCCCAAAACGTGAATCTCGGTCGCGATATCTTCGAGGGCCTGATTCACGCATGCGCTTTACGCGCAGACGATCAGGCCCTTGACGCACGGATGCTCGCCAAGCCAATGGCGCCCATGGAAATCGCAGCCGCAATCAAGCGTCGGGGCCTGCTCTTCGTCCTCTCCAGCCCGAGCGGCGCGGGCAAGTCGACCATCGCCCGGATGCTGCTCGAGACCGACGACGGCATCGCCATGTCGGTCTCCGCCACCACGCGCCCGAAGCGCCCCGGCGAGCTCGACGGCGTCCATTATCATTTCGTCTCGGACGCGCAGTTCGACGACATGATCGCGAACCATGAGTTCCTCGAATGGGCGCACGTCTTCGGCCATCGTTACGGCACGTTGAAGCAAGAGGTGATGAACGTCATCGAGGGCGGCCGCGATGTCCTGCTCGACATCGACTGGCAGGGGACGCAGCAGCTCAAGCAGGTCGATCCGGACATCGTGCGCGTGTTCATCCTGCCCCCCTCGATGACCGAGCTCAGGCGCCGCCTCACCCATCGCGGCACCGACAGCGACGACGTCGTCCGCCGTCGGATGGACCGCGCCGCCTCCGAGATCAGCCACTGGGCGGAATATGATTACGTCCTCATCAACAACGACGCCGAGAAGTGCCGCGAGCTGGTCCACAACATCCTGAAGGCCGAGCGCCTCAAGGCGACCCGCCGAGTCTTCCTCCACGATTTCGTGCGGGGCCTGACCTAGGTTTGCCGCTGCCTTGCTTCCGCGCTACGATCGCGGCGACAATCGGGGGAGACGCTCATGCTCAGCACCGGACGCACGCTCCTCGGCGGAATCGTCGCCGGGATCATCCTGTTCGTGGTCGGCTTCATCTTCTGGGCGACCCCGCTCGCCGAGTTCGCCTACAAGACCGCCGGCGACCAGCAGGGTGCGGCGGTCCAGCTCGCCTTGGCCCAAAACCTCTCGCCCAGCGGCACCGGCGCCTACATCATCCCCGCACACGAGAGCGCAGGGGGCGCGGTGCTCTACGCCCAGGGGCCGATCGCGACGGTCCATTTCAACACCAGCGGCTATTCGCCCGACGACATGTCGATGATCCTGCCGGGCTTCATCATGGCGCTGATCTCCGGCATGCTCATCTCGCTCGGCCTCGGCGCGGTCTGCGGCGGCGGGCGCAGCTTCGCGGCGGCGGCGAAGCTGGTGATCTGCTTCTCCGTCGGCGTCACGCTATGGACGATCCTCGCCCAGCCGATCTTCAACCATTTCGGCTGGGGCTATTGGATCTATTCGTTCATCGCCGAGACGACTGGGCTGGTCCTCGCCGGCCTCGTCGTCGCGCGCTGGTTCGTCCCCCATCCCCGCGCCGCCCACGCCGACGCGCCCGTGGAGGTGTAGGATCGGTCCGAGACCGTCATCCCGGCGAAGGCCGGGATCTCAGCGAGGATATGCGCAGGCGCAGGTGGAGCGCTGCATAAGCGCTTGCAGCTTCTCGTCCTGAGATCCCGGCCTGCGCCCGGATGACGGTCCTGAATTAACGCAGCAGCCTCAGGAAGCGCTCCGCTGCCTCGAACTCGGTCCGCCGCGCCTCGATGCGGGCGGTGGCTTCCTCGTCCTCGCCCCAGCGCTCCGCCTGCCAGGCCTCGTCGAGCGTCGCCGCCGCCCAGGCGGTCTCGAGGTCGATCGCTTCCTCGGCGAGCGCGAGCGCGATCACCAGCGAGCCGGAGATGGTGACGAGCGGCGACAGAGCGGCGAGCTCGAACGCATCCCGCGCCGCCACCGTTTGCGACAGCTGCGCGATCGTGTTCGGCGGCTGCGGCCTGTGGACGATGCCTTGAGTCACCTCGAAATTGACGTCGAAGCGGCGTTGCGCCCAGCCGAGGATCGGATCCCACGCCGCCGCCTGACGCGCCACCAGGGCCGCGGGCGACTCGGCGCGATAACAGAGCAAATCGGTCTCGCCATATTGGGCAAGCGTGGCGGCGAACGCTTCCGGATCCGGTGCCGCGCGGTCGATCGCGGCATTGGCGAGGCCGGTGAGCGGCATCGTGCGCGGCCGCACCTCCTCGCCCTGCGCGTTCCATTCGGCGGCGACCGCCCGCGCCAGCGCCTCGGTCGGCAAAGCGAGCGGCGCGCGCGCCGGAGTCTTGACGGGCCTTTCGTCGAGCAGCACTTCGCCGCCGCTTTCTCCGGGCCGCACCCGCGCCTCCCGGTAGAAGCGCTTCATCGGTCGCCGCCGGCCCACCTTCCGGCGAGCCACTTCGGGCCGAAGAAGCTGATCACCAGCCCCGCGAGCGCCAGCGGGAAGCCGACAATCGTGCCGCCCTCGACGATCAGATCGGTCTGCCACAGCGCCAGCGCGAACAGGACCAGGACGGTGCCGCCGATGCGGACGAGGTTGAGCATGATGAAGCGATTGCGCCAGATGTCGTCTTCAGCGGGGGTCATGCGAAAGGCCTCTGTTCGGTCGAAAGCGATATGGTGCGCCTCGGCGATACGAAAAGTGCGCATTCATCCCGCCGGGCGGACCAGCGCCGCCATTTCGGCCTCGCCGCGCCCGGCCAGCGCGTCGGCGAGCCGGGCGCGCACCTCCGCGGGCTTGTCCTGGTCGATCTTGCGCGTGCCGCGCCACGCGGCGACACTCATCTCGAAGCCGGCGATCGCCTTCAGCAGTCCTTCGAAGAAGCCGGGGCTGAGCTGGTCGCGGACCCAGGCCTGCTTCGGCGCGAGCCGCGCCTCGTTCCCGGCCGACAAATCGTCGAGCAATCGCACCAGCGCCTCCTCGCCGAGCGGCTGCACCCGCCCGTTGAGCTCGACCGCGACATAGCTCCAGGTCGGCACGCGGTCGTCGAGGCCGTAATCTTCGGGGCTGATATAAGCGTGGGGCCCGTTGGCGACGAACAGGGCCTCGGCGCCGCCGGCCAGGGCCGCGTGGACCTGGTTGCCCTTCGACACGTGGAAGCGCAGCGCCTCGCCGTCGAGCAGGACCGGCACATGCACCGCCCGCAGTCCTGCTTCCGTCTGGACGACGAGGATCCCGAACCCCGCCTCGCGCACGAACGCCGCCATCTCGTCCCGGCTTTCGATGTGGAACTTGCGATTGGGGTGCATCAGCGCGCGCCTCGCGAGCGCCGTTCGCCGCGCCGGGCCTGGCGGCGCTCCTTGGCGGCGGCGGCGGCGCGCTTGCCGGGCGGGCCCGGAGGACGCTCCTCGTTGAGCGGGAGGTTCCCCGCGGCCTGATCGAAGCCGAGATTGGCCAGGGTCTCGGCGAAATGCGGGGGAAGCTCGGCGGCGACGTCGATCCGGCCGCTTTCGGGATGGTCGATCCGGATGCGGCGGGCGTGAAGGTGGAGCTTGCGGCTGATCGAGCCGGTGAGGAAGGCGTCCTGCCCGGCATATTTGCCGTCGCCGACGATGGGATGGCCAATCGCCGCCATGTGGACGCGCAGCTGGTGGGTGCGTCCGGTCAGCGGCTGCAGCTCGACCCAGGCGGCGCGATTGCCGGCGCGCTCGATCACCCGGTAGCGGGTGCGCGAGGGCAGGCCGTCCTCGCTCTCGTCGACATGCATCTTCTCGCCGCCGGTGCCGGGCTGCTTGGCGAGCGGCAAGTCGATCAGGCCGTCCTCGACGTTCGGAACGCCGATCACGACCGCCCAATAGACCTTGCGCGCGGTACGACCGGAGAAGGATTTGGAGAAAAAGGCGGCGGCGCGCGCCGAGCGGGCGACGAGGAGCGCGCCCGACGTATCCTTGTCGAGCCGGTGTACGAGCTTGGGGCGGGCGTGCTCGTCGTCCGCGAGGCCGTCGAGCAGGCCGTCGACATGCCTGTCGGTCTTGGTCCCGCCCTGGGTCGCAAGGCCGGGCGGCTTGTTGAGCACGAAAGCGTGGGAATCCTCATGGATGACGAGCTCGCGCACGAACGCGATCTCGTCATCGCTGAGCGTCCGCCGAATCGGCTTCCTCGGCGCGGCGGCCGGCGCCGCCTCGGCGGGAGGGACGCGGATCATTTGCCCGGCCTCGACCCGGTCGCCCGGGGCCGCGCGCTTGCCGTCGACGCGGAGCTGGCCGGTCCGCGCCCAGCGCGAGACGATGTTGAACCCGGCGTCGGCGAGGTTGCGCTTAAACCAGCGGTCGAGCCTTATGCCGTCGTCGTCGGGCGAGACGACGAACTGGCGCACCTGGCCCTGGGGATCATCGCGCGGCGGCATGCGGGCGGATGTAGCGGCGTGAGGCAGGTGAGGCCAGAGGCCCTCGTTCGTCCCGAGCGAAGTCGAGGGGCGCGGCTCGGACTCGGGGCCAGCGCACCTCGACTTCGCTCGGTACGAACGGAGCCGAGTGATTTGGTCGGAGGGCGGCGCTCGCCCCCCGGTTGCCCTCCCTAGCGGCCGTTATTGACGATCAGTGCGACTTCCGAGCCGCCCGCGACCGGCGTCACGATCAGATAATAAGCGCCGTTGGTCGCCTGGTTGACGCCGCCGAGCACATGCTCGCGGCCGCGCGCCTGATGCTCGGCCGAGTAACCGGCATGGACGGCGCGCTGCTGATACCAGTCGATCACGCGCTGGTGGGGATCGGAGGTGCGGAAGGTGACGACGCGGACGCGGCATTCGCCGCTGTCCTGGCCGGCCGCTTCGGTGACGCGGCCGCCCGGATAAGGCGGGAAGGCGGCGGGGAGCCGGTCGGCCCATTCCATGCCGGGGCGGAAATCCGCGGCCGGGCCGCGGCCGCCGGCGCCGCAACTGCCCCCCGCAGCCGGAGCCGGCGGGTGCGAGGCCGAGGCCAGACGGGCGGGTGGACGGCCGGACGCGCCCGAATCCCCGGTCGGATATTCGGCGCGAATCGGCAGCTCGGGTGGGCGGACGTTGAGGCGGTTCGACTGCTGCGCGAGATTGGGATCGGTCAGGACCTGGTCCTCGAGCGCGCTGGTCAGCGCCGGATCGGCGTCGTTGGCGGCGAAGCTGTCGTTCGCGACGCTCCCCTGCGAGCAGGCGGCAAGCGCGAGCGTCGCGGAAAAGGCGGTCAGACGGAAGAGCATGACGGCGCGGCTGGGCATATCGGCTTCCTCATCGAAGCGGTCGATATGCCGCAAAGCCGCGAGCAATGGGTGAGCGGACATGGTTAAGGCGCTGGATTTTCGTGGTTAACGGCGCTTCGTCCCGTCGCGGGACTGCCAGAAGGCGAAGGTTTCGGCCTGGACGAGCGTGATGAAGCGCCGCGCCTCGCTTCCCTCCCAGGCGCCCTTGTAGCCGCGCGACTCGCCGCCGCCCGCGACCCACCAGCCCTGTCCCGGCAGGCCGTCGCTCTGGCGGACGACCAGCACCGCGAGCTCCGGCTCGCCTTGCGCCTCGGCCTCGGCATCGACCTCGCCGAGCATGGCGCACAGCGCCCGCATCTTCGGCCGCGAGAAGGAATAGCCGAGCCGCTCGAGCAGCTCGGCATAAGTGAGCGCATGGCCCGCTTGTGCCGCCGCGACAAGGTGCGCGCGAACCTCGGCGGGATCGGCGAGCCTCTCCGCCACTTCGCCGGTCAGTCGCGGTCGACGAGGATCAGCCGCCCGTCGGTGCCGGCGCCCGCGCCCGGCGACAGCCGCACCGTCACCGGCCCGCCGTCCTGGCTCGCGCCGGTGAGGACGATGGCGTCGCCCTCCCGCCGCGCCTCGCTTATCGTGAAATGCTCGCGCCGCGCCGGATCGCGGTACCAGGCGGCGACGCGCTGCGGCGGCTCCACGCTCGAGAAGCGCAATTCGACGCTGTCGCGGCCCTGCTGGCGGTCACCGCCGTCGCCCTGCACGTGCAGCCCGCTGACCTGACTGCCGGGCGGAAGCAGATCGCTGTCCGTGTCGGCGCGGGCGCGGCCGCGCATCGCGTCGGGGACGTTGATCGCGATGTCGACCCCGGGCGCCTTGATCGACAGCCGCCCCTCCTCGGCCTTGCCCTCGGCGCCGGCCTTGGCCTGCTCCATCCGGTTGTCGGCCTCGCGCCGCTCGCTGTCGCCCGACGGCATCGAGCATGCGGCGGCGGCCGCGGCGCACAGGGTGATCGAAGCCTTGGGGAACGCCATCGCGCCTCTCCTTTTCGCGCCCGAGCCTATGCGCCCGCCGCGCCCGCCACAAGCGCTTGCCGCGCGCCTGGTCTCCCCCTAGCCCCCGCCGCGATGACCGACGAATACAGGACGCGCCGCTCCGGGCTGATGCTCGGCCTCGGCGCCTATGCGATCTGGGGCGTGCTGCCGCTTTACTTCAAGGCGATCGACCACGTTCCGGCGCTCGAGATCGTCTGCCACCGCATCCTCTGGTCCCTGCTCTTCCTCGCCTTGCTGTCGACCCTGCTGCGCCGCTGGCCCGGCATCCGCGCCGCTCTGGCGACGCCGCGGGTGCTGATGACTCTCGTCCTCACCTCGCTGCTGATCGGCGCCAACTGGCTGATCTGGATCTATTCGGTGGTGAGCGGCCACGTCCTCGAAGGCAGCCTCGGTTACTATCTCAATCCGCTGGTCAACGTCCTGTTCGGGGTGTTCCTGCTCAAGGAGAAGCTGACCCGCTTCCAGGTCGCGGCGGTGGTCCTCGCGGCGGCCGGCGTCGCCGTCCTCGCCGCCGGCGCGGGCGGCGCGATCTGGATCAGCCTCAGCCTCGCCTTCTCGTTCGCGACCTACGGTTATCTGCGCAAGGTCGCGCCGGTCGATTCGATCGAGGGCCTGACGATCGAGACCGCCTTGCTCGCGCCGTTCGCGCTCGGCTGGATTCTCGTGCTCCAGGACCGTGGGACCAGCGCCTTCGCCAGCGGCGACACCTCGACCTACGCGCTGCTGATCGCGGCCGGGGCGATCACCGCGGTCCCGCTCCTTCTGTTCACCGCCGCCGCCCGGCGCCTGCCTTATTCCACGCTCGGCTTCCTCCAATATATCGCGCCCTCGCTCCAGTTCGCGCTCGCGGTCCTGGTCTTCGGCGAGCGCTTCACCTTCGCCCATGCTTTGTGCTTCGGCGCGATCTGGACCGCTTTGGTCATCTTTGCGGTCGAGGGCGTGCGCATGTCCGCCAGGGCGCGCGCCGCGGCGCGCTAGATCTTGATCTTGCGCGGCATGACGCGGTGGCTGGTACGCTCGACGCAGCCGCCGGCGCCGTCGCCGAGATAGGCCTCGCCGTGACACGCCTTGGCGCGCTCGTTGGCGGCCTGCCACGCGTCGTCGCGGTTCGGATGCCGGCTGGTGGCGTCCGGCAGGCCTTCCTGCCGTACCTCCCAGCCGCCCTCGGCGGGCACCGCCCAGAAATTCCTGCCGACCATGACGTTGAAACGGTCGCGCGGCCCGCCGGTTGCGTCAGTCGAAGGTGGCGGCGAGCGCGGGCCGCAGCACCATCAGGATGCCGACCACGCTGATCAGGAAGATGAGCGTCCGGACCTTCGGGATGCCGAGCGCGTAGACCGGCAGATAGACGATCCGCGCCGCCAGCCAGACCAAAGCGCCGATCGCCGTCCAGCGGTCGTGGAGCCCGGCCGCATAGACGATCAGGATCGCCGCCGCCGCGATCGGAAAGGTCTCGAAGAAATTGGCCTGCGCCCGCGCCAGCCGGCCGACCAGGGCCTCGGGCGGCGGCAGCGCCTCGTCGCGCGCGCCCATGTTCCACGGGGTGCCGTATTGCCGCGTCTTGACCCGCACCGCCGCGAAGACATGGACGAAAGCAAGCACGCAGCCCCAGGCAAGCACGACGAGTTCGGTGGTCATGACTGTCCCTCCCATTCCTCCCCATGCGAATGCATGGGGAGGGGGACCACACGAAGTGTGGTGGAGGGGTACCGGCTCGGCCTGCGTTCGTTACCCCTCCACCAGCCTGCGGCTGGTCTCCCTCCCCATCTGCGATGGGGAGGAACCTGAGTGACAAAGCCGGGGCACTTTGCCAAGCTCCCGCCATGCCCAGGGCCCCGCATCTCGCCCCCGCGCCCGAGCCGGCGCTGAGCCTGCCCGGCTGGATCTACAGCGATCCCGAATATTTCGCCGTCGAGATGGAGCGGGTGATCCGCCCCGCCTGGCAGATCGTCTGCCACGAGAGCGACATCGCTGAGGCGGGCGAATGGCGGACGCTCGAATGGCTCGGCGAGAGCGTGATCGTCGTGCGCGGCGGCGACGGCGAGGCGCGCGCCTTCCACAATGTCTGCCGTCACCGCGGCTCGCGGCTGGTCACCGGCGGCGCCGGCTGCGCGAAGCGGTTCACCTGCCCCTATCACGCCTGGACCTATGCGCTCGACGGCCGCCTCGTCGGCGTGCCGATGCGCGAGGATTATCCCGGCCTCGATCCGGCCGCGCTCGGCCTCGTGCCGGTCGAGATCGAGCGCTGGCGCGGCTTCCTGTTCGTCCGGCTCGAGCCCGGCGGCCCGTCGGTCGCCGAGATGATGGCGCCGCACGAGGAGGAGGTCGCGCCCTACCGCTTCGCGGACCTCCGCGCGCTCGGCCGGGTCACGCTGCGGCCGCGCCCCGTCAACTGGAAGAACGTCGCCGACAATTATTCGGACGGTCTCCACATCGCGGTCGCCCATCCCGGCCTCACCCGCCTGTTCGGCCGCTCCTACGAAATCTCCGCCGGCGAGCATGTCGACCGATTGTCCGGCGATCTCGCCGACCGACCGTCGGCGAACCTCTCCGAGCGCGCCTACCAGGCCTTCCTGCCGGAGGCGGAGCATCTCCCGCCCGCCCGGCGCCGCCGCTGGCTCTATCTGAAGCTCTGGCCGAACCTCGCCTTCGACATCTATCCCGACCAGATCGACTTCATGCAGTTCCTCCCGGTCTCGCCGACCGAGACGATGATCCGCGAAGTCAGCTATGCGCTGCCCGATCCGCGCCGCGAGATGCGCGCGGCGCGCTACCTCAACTGGCGGATCAACCGCCGCGTCAATGCCGAGGACACTGCTCTGATCGACGGCGTCCAGCAGGGCCAAGGCTCGTCGACCTATGTCCCAGGCCCCCTCGGCGAGAGCGAGGTCTGCTTGCGAAGCTTCGCCTCCCGGCTGCGGCGCCTGATCCCGGAAGCACGGCTGTACCGGCCGCCGCCGCCGGGCTGGAGCCGCGCTCAGACGGCGCGCTGAGGCCGGAACCTGCGCCGCTCCGGATTCGGAGTTCCTCCCTATGCGCAGCATGGGGAGGGGGACCACATGAAGTGTGGTGGAGGGGTAATGGGCTCGGTCTGCGCCAGTACCCCTCCACCAGCCTGCGGCTGGTCCCCCTCCCCACCGCTTCGCGGCAGGGAGGAATTAGGGTATCGTGGTCCCATGAGCCGAGACCCGCGCATCGACGCCTATATCGCGAAGCAGGCCGATTTCGCCCGGCCGATCCTCGATCATATCCGCCGCGTGCTCCACGAATCCGGGCCCGAGCTCGAGGAGACGATCAAGTGGAGCATGCCGCACTTCACTTACAAGGGCCGGCTGTTCGCGGGCTTCGCCGCCTTCAAGGCCCACGCCACGTTCGGCCTGTGGCAGGCGAGCTCGGTGATCGGGGAGACGGGCGCGGAGCGCGAGGCGATGGGCCAGTTCGGCCGGCTGACGTCGATCGCCGACTTGCCGCCGGAGGATGAGCTCAAGGAGCTTATCCGTCGCGCCGCCACGGTCGCCGAACAAGGCCCCAAGCCGCGTCCGAAGAAGCCGCCCAAGCCCCCGCTCGAGACGCCGGACGACCTCTCCGCCGCGCTCGACCGCGCACCCGCCGCCCGCGCCACGTTCGACGGCTTCCCCCCGAGCTGCCGCCGCGAATATGTCGAATGGGTGGTCGGCGCGAAGCGCCCGGAGACGCGGGCGAAGCGGATCGCCCAGGCGGTCGAATGGATGGCGGAGGGCAAGAGGCGGAACTGGAAATACGAGAATTGCTGAGGCGTTCCCGCGCGCTCAGCCGTCGTCCGAGCGGACCGCCAGCACCCTGATCTCCTCGGTCAGCCCGCCGGCTTCCATCTCGATCACCTCGCCGCGTTCGGCGCCCGCGAGCGCGCGAGCGAGCGGCGAGGTCCAGGCGATCCGGCCGTGCGCGGGATCGGCCTGCTCCTCGCCGACGATCCAGACATCGCTCATCACGACGCCGCGACGGATGGTGAGGCGGGTGCCGACGCCCGTGTCCGCGGACGGCTCGCGCGCACCGTCCATTTCTCTGCCATAAGCGCGACTCACACTGCATCTCCTCGGCGGACCAACGCGGCAGCGGCCCATCGGATGCAAAGATTCGTCTAAGTCATTGATCTTTCGTTGTAATCGTAAACCTGTCATTGATGTGCGGGGACGGATAGGCTTGCGCGATGCGCGCGATCGCTCTCCTCGCTTTGCTCGCAGGCTGCGGCGGCGAACCCGAGAATCGCGCGGCCAACCAAGCGGAGAACGGCGTCCGCGCTCAGAGCATGTCGCCGCCGGCCGCCGACCTCGAATTGTCGCGGGCCGCCGCTGCGGCGCTCGGCCTCTATTACGAGCATCTCGGCCGCCGCGCATGGCGCGCCGCCTTCGCCATGCGCCAGCCCGAGCCCGGGCTGACGATCGAGCGCTTCGTCGCCAATTACCAGCGCTACGAGGATTATCGCGCCACCGTCGGCGTGCCGTCGCTCCCGGCCCGTCGCGATGGGGATATCTGGGTGCAGGTCCCGGTGCAGCTCTACGGGCGCATGCGCGGCGGGAGGCCGTTCGGGAGCGTCGGCGCGGTCACGCTCAAGCGCGCGGCCGGAGACAATCGCTGGCTGATCCTGAGCTGAGGCGGCTTGCAACCGCGGACAGGGCGCGCCAGTTGAACCATCGAGAAATCTGGGAGGCGGAAGATGAGACATCTGGTCCTGGCATCGGTGGCCGCGATCCTGGTCGCCGGCCTGACCGCCTGCGACGACGGCGCCCCTTGGTCGGCCGGCAACGCCTCCGAGCCCAAGATGAAGATCCGCAACCGGCCGCACGAGGACCTGCTGGCGCTGCCGGACGATCTGCGCCGGGTCACGCTCATTCGGGCGATCCGCGCATCCCGCCAGCGCTGTCCGCGCCGGGTCGAGCCCAATCCGGTCTATCAGGGCGACTATCGCGGCATGGCCTTGTGGACCGCGCGCTGCGACAACAATGTTCAATATGCGGTGTTCGTCGCCGCCAACGAGGACGTGCAGGTGCGCCGCTGCGAAGACATGGGCCGCCTCGGCCTCCCCGCCTGCCGCGCCCTCCCGCCGGCCGAGCCCCAGCGCGAGCGGCCGAAGGCGAAGGCGGACTGAACGAAGGGGCTGCCGACGGGTGAAGAACAGGACAACCGCTAGCCCTGAGCCTGTCGAAGGGCGGTTTGCAGTCCTCAGAACC